>NZ_JBVJUY010000030.1:0-105139 GCF_055604165.1 Streptomyces sp. NPDC037242 | reverse complement strand
CAACCCCGCACCCCCCAACCCCCCCCCCCCCCCCCCGCCCGCCCCCCCCCCCCCCCCCCCCCCCCCCCCCCCCCCCCCCCCCCCCCCCCGCGCCGTTTCCTGCAACCATTGACTAGTCAATGACCCGTGACTAAATTCTGCTATGCGGATCTAAGCTTCCGTGAAGCGGAAAAGAGGAGAGTGCACGATGGGTCAGCAGGAGAAGGTGGCGACGAGCCTCGCCGGCGCGGTCAGCGAGGGCATCAGCGCCTCCCTCGCCCCGGTGGACGCGGAACTCGCGCGCCACTACCCGGGCGACCCCGGCACCCGCCAGCCCATCCACACGGTCTACGTGCCCGGTGACGTCTTCGCCGCCGACACCATCCGCTCCTGGGGCGACCAGGCCCTCGCGGCCCTCGACGAGCACGCCCCGGACGCCGCCACCTTCGCCAAGGTACTGGGCATCTCCGACGAACTGGCCGTACCGGTCTACGACCGCGTCCGCGCCAAGCTCGCCTCCGAGCCGATCGAGGACCTCCGCGTCGACTTCGAGGACGGCTTCGGCGTCCGCTCCGACGAGGAGGAGGACCAGGCCGCGGCCCGCGCCGCCCGCCTCGTCTCCGAAGCCTTCTCCAACGGCACGAACGCCCCGTACATGGGCATCCGCATGAAGTGCATGGAGTCCAACGTCCGCGACCGCGGCATCCGCACCACCGACATCTTCCTCTCCGGCCTGCTGGAGCACGGCGGCCTGCCCGAGGGCCTCGTCCTGACCCTGCCGAAGGTCACCTACGCCGAGCAGGTCAGCGCCTTCGTCAAGCTGCTGGAGGCCTTCGAGGCCGCCCGCGGCCTGCGCCCGGGCCGGATCGGCTTCGAGATCCAGATCGAGACCAGCCAGTCCATCGTCGCCTCCGACGGCACCGCCACCGTGGCCCGCATGATCGAGGCCTCCAAGGGCCGCGCCACCGGCCTGCACTACGGCACCTTCGACTACAGCGCCTGCGTCGGCGTCTCCGCCGCGTACCAGTCGAGCGACCACCCCGCCGCCGACCACGCGAAGGCGATCATGCAGGTCGCGGCCGCCGGCACCGGCGTACGCGTCTCCGACGGCTCGACGAACGTCCTGCCGATCGGCACCACCGAGCACGTCCACGAGGCCTGGAAGCTCCACTACGGCCTCACCCGCCGCGCCCTGGCCCGCGCGTACTACCAGGGCTGGGACATGCACCCGGCGCACCTGCCGACCCGCTACGCGGCCGTCTTCACCTTCTACCGCGAGGGCCTCGAAGCGGCCGCCGCGCGCCTGAAGGCGTACGTCGCGAAGATCGAGGGCGACGTCATGGACGAGCCCGCCACCGCCAAGGCGCTCGCCGGCTACCTGGTGCGCGGCCTCGACTGCGGCGCGGTCGGCGCCGACGAGGTCACCGCCCTGACCGGACTGACCCGCGCGGAGCTCGACGCCTTCGCTATCCCGCGCCGCTCGGCGACGCTGACGGCCACCGCCTGAGGCTGAAGTACGGGTAGGGCCCGGCCGGGGGAGTTCCCGGCCGGGCTCTCGGCGTTCACAGGGATCCGACGATCCAGCGGCGCAGGGTGCCGTCCTCGCCCGCGGTGGCCAGCAGGCTCCCGTCGGGGGAGAAGGCCACGCTGTGGACGGGCCCCTGGTGGACGGTCAGCGGGCCGCCGACGACCCCGCCCGTGGCCCGGTCCCACAGCAGTACCGTCCCGCCGTCGTCGGCCGAGGCCAGCAGCGCTCCGTCCGGCGAGAAGGCGAGGTCGCTGACCGCCGAGGCGTGGCCGGTGCGCAGTGCGCCGACCGGGGAGCCGGTGGCCGTGTCCCGCAGCCGCACCACCCCGTCGGCCCCGGCCGCGGCGAGCAGGTCGCCCGTCGTCGAGAAGGCCACGGCCCGGACGCAGCCGGTGCTCACGGTGAATTTGCGGAGCAGGCGCTGGCTGGGGACCCCCCACAGCGCGACCGTCCCGTCCGTCGCGGAGGTGGCCAGCAATCCGCCGGGGGAGAAGGCCAGCCCGACGACCTCGCCCGCATGTTCCCGCAGGCTGGAATGGGTACGGCCGCCGGTGACCGGGTGCCACAGCCGTACGGTGCCGTCCGCACCGGCGGTTGCCAGCAGCCGGCCGTCGGGTGAGAACGCGAGGTTGCGAACGGCGCCGTCGTGGTCCGTCGGGATCTCCCTCAGGAGCTTGCCGGTGACCGGATTGCGCAAGCACACCGACCCTTGGGCGGACACCGTGGCCAGCACCGTGCCGTCGGGGGAGAAGGCCATGGCCCGGGAGCCCGTGGAGGCGTCGTCGAGCTGGGCGGCGAGGATCCGCCCGGTGACCGGGTCCCGCAGGACCAGCCCACCCCGCGAGGTGGCGCACGCGAGAATCCGCTCGTCGGGCGAGAAGGCCAACCGCAGCAGACCTTCCTCGGCCGACACGGCCGGAAGCTGGACCCCGTACTGTGCGCGCAGTGCGGCGGCGAGGGCCCGCTCGGCGAGCGAGACCGTACGGGCGGGGCCACTGCGCTCGTACAGCCACACCGTGCGGTCGTCGGACGCGGTGGCGAGCAGCCGGCCGTCCGGCGAGAAGGCGAGCCCGTTCACCGCGTGGGAGTGGTACATGAGCGACGGGCCCACGCGCAGACCCGTACCGGTGTCCCAGAGCCGTACGCGCGAGTCCTCGCACGTGCTGGCGAGCAGTCCGCCGTCGGGCGAGAAGGCCATCGCGTGGACCGCCCCCCTGTGACCCGTGAGGGTCAGCCCGCCCGGGGGGCCGCCCCGGGAACCGAGCAGCCCCGCACTGCCGTCGGCGCGCCCGAAGGCGAGCATCCGGCCGTCGGGGGAGAGGGCCAGCACACTGGGGGAGTCCACCAGTGGTGCCTTGGGCTCGCCGGGGCGGTGGCGTTCTCGGAACATGTCCCACACCCGCCCGCCGCTGCCCGCGCCGAGCAGGCGTCCGTCGTCCGTGAAGGCCACGGCCCGGATCCCGCGGCCGGCGTGATCGGGCAGGGGCGGCCCGGCCCGGCGGCCGGTTTCCAGGTCCCAGAGCCGTACGAGTCCGTCGAAGTCGAGCGTGGCCAGGCGGTGCCCGTCCGCGTCGTACGTCATCGCGCGGATCTGGGTCGCGCCCGCGGACAGGGACGGGCCGCCCGGGGTCAGGTCCGAGGCGTTCCACTGACGCACCACCGACCGGTCCTTGTCGTCGACCGCCAGCAGCACACCGGCCCGCGTGAAGGCGAGCGGGAAGGTGCAGGCGGTCTGTCGGGCAAGGGGCATCTGCCTGTCGGTGTCCCAGAGCTGCACGACTCCGTCGTCGTCGGCGAATGCCAGCAGCCGGCCGTCGGGCGAGAAGGCCACGGACCACACGGTGCAGCCGGTGCGGGCGATGAGCCGTTGGAGCGGGGCGAACGGTGCCTCGGCGGCCGTCTCCGGCCGTCTCCCGACGCCCTGTTCGGCGATGTGCGGGGGCGGTGTCGTCTCCGGCTTCGGTTCCGCTTCGTGCGCGGGCACAGGTACGGGGACGGGCTCGGGCGCCGGAATCCGGGCGCGCCCCGACCCCGTCGGCTGGAGCGCGGCCAACTCCCGCCAGCGCTGCCGCCAGGGATCCAGCTGCGGGGAGACGTGCGAGGGGACGGCGCCCTCCTGGCCGTACTCGTCGTACGAGTACAGGATCCGGACCAGGGCCATCAGCGTGTCGAAGCCGAGCAGCCGCTTGCCCGAGAAGGCATCGCTCTGTGTCGCGATGGGCAGCCGGATCCCGGTACCGGTCCGCGCCGCCTTGCTGCTGAGGTCGCGGTACGAGCGGTTGCCGCGCTCGATCCGCAGGCGGCGCAACTCCGCCGCGAAGGCGGCGAGTCCCTCGTCGAAGGCGGTGTGTGCATCCATCACCCACCAGGCTAGGGCGGCCCCGGCACGGTCGTCCCGGACTTGCGCGAACACGGTGGAACGCCGTGGAACAGCGCGGAGCATCCGTGCCGTTCGGCGCAGTTCGGCGGTGATCGGTTTCGTCCCCGGTTCGTTCCGCCAGTGCGTCCCAAGGGCCTCCTACCTGGTCGGATCGGGCCATGACGAACCCCGAACCGACGTACCCCGAACCGACGTACCCCGAACCGACGTACCCCGGGCCGACGAACGCCGAACCGGCGAACCCGGAACCCTTCCTGACCCTGCACACCGCCTTCGTGCTCGTGACCGCCGTCCTCACCGGCTGCGCGGTGGGCGTGCTGAGCCGCCTCGGCGGTACGCATCCCGCCCTGGCCGTGCTCGCCGGACTCGGCGCGGCGGGCGGGGCCGTGCCCGTACTGCGGAGCCTTATCCGCTGACCGGGGGGAGTTCGCCCGAGCCGCGCCGGATCAGGCGCGTCGGCAGCTCGATGCGCGACGGGGGCAGGTCGGCCCCCGCGAGGCGCTGGAACAGGCGGTCCGTGGCCACCCGGCCCAGGGCCGCAGCGTCCTGGGCGACCACCGTGACGCCCGGACTCAGTAGATCGGCGAGCTCGAAGTCGTCGAAGCCCACCAGCGCCACCGGACGGGGCCCGGCAGCCAGGATCCGTACCACCGTCACCGTCACGCGGTTGTTGCCCGCGAAGACCGCGGTGACGGGCTCCGGGCCCGCCAGCATGGACCGGGCCGCTGCCGAGACGCGCTCGGGCGTCGTCGAGCCCAGCGACACCCAGGATTCGGCCACCGGCAGGTCCGCCGCCGCCATGGCCGTGCGGTAGCCCCGCAGGCGCTCGGTCGCCGTGTGGATGCGGGGGTGGTCGCCGATGAACCCGATCCGGCGGTGGCCGCCCGCGATCAGGTGGGCGACCCCGTCCCGGGCGCCGCCGAAGCTGTCCGACAGCACCACGTCCGCGTCGATCCGGCCCGCGGGACGGTCCACGAACACCGTGGCCACGCCCGCCCGGATCTCCGGCTCCAGGTAGCGGTGGTCGTCCCCGGCCGGGATCACGATCAGCCCGTCCACCCGGCGGGCGCAGAGCGCGAGCGCCAACTCCCGCTCACGGTCCGGGTCCTCGGCACTGGAACCGTTGATGAGCAGCGCCCCGTGCGCGCGGGCCACCTCCTCCACGGCCCGGTTGAGCGGCCCGTAGAAGGGGTCCGCGAGGTCCTCCAGGACCAGGCCGACCGTGGCCGTGCGGCCCTTGCGGAGCACGCGTGCGCTGTCGTTGCGGCGGAAGCCCAGTGCCTCGATGGCCTCCTGGACCCGCCTCTCGGTGTCGGGGGTGACGCCCGGCTCGCCGTTGACCACGCGGGACACCGTCTTCAGGCCGACACCCGCCCTGGCCGCCACGTCCTTCATGGTCGGCCGGTTGCCGTAGCGGGGCTCGGACGGGCGGCGGGTCTGCGGCACGGTACGGAAACCTCCGGAGGCGATGTGTGGCGATGTGTGACGCGTGGCTGGTCAAGGCTCTGACCACGAGGATAAGCACTCGGCCGATTAGCGGGTTTCCGTGGCAGGGTGGTGCGGGCAAGCCACTGGGGGCTCTGGACGGGCCATGGGGGGCATGGGGAGAGGGGTAAACGTGATTGTCTGGATCAACGGCACCTTCGGCGCCGGCAAGACCAGCACGGCCCGCGAACTCGCCGGGCTCCTGCCGGACAGCACACTGTTCGACCCGGAGTTCATCGGCGACGCGCTCCGCGTGCTCCTGCCGCGCAAGCGCCTCGCGGAGGTCTCCGACTACCAGGACCTGCCCAGTTGGCGGCGGCTCGTCGTGGACACGGCGGCGGCGATGCTCGCGGAGCTCGGCGGGGTGCTGGTGGTGCCGATGACGCTGCTCAGGCAGGAGTACCGGGACGAGATCTTCGGCGGGCTGGCGGCGCGCCGGATACCCGTACGGCACGTGCTGCTCGCGCCGGGGGAAACGATCCTGCGGCACCGCATCGCGACCCGCGAGGAGCCCGGGGCGCCCCAGGACGTGGAACTCAGGGTGCGGCAATGGGCGTACGACCACATCCCCGCCTACCAGCAGGCGCTGGGCTGGCTCACGGCCGACGCGCACGTCATCGACAACGGCGCGCTGAGCGTACGGGACACTGCCCGGCGGATCGCCGAAGCCCTGCGCACCGACACGGCCCGGGCCTGCGACATCGTCCAGACACCGCATCCGACGGCGGAGACGGTGGCGGCCGGGGTGCTGCTCTTCGACGCCGAGGACCGGGTGCTGCTGGTGGATCCGACGTACAAGGCGGGCTGGGAGTTCCCGGGCGGCATCGTCGAGCCCGGCGAGGCGCCCGCGCGCGCCGGGGTGCGCGAGGTCGAGGAGGAGCTGGGCCTCTCGCTCGTACGGCCCCCCGAGCTGCTGGTGGTGGACTGGGAGCCGCCGCTGCCTCCGGGGTACGGGGGACTGCGGCTGCTCTTCGACGGCGGCCGGCTCTCGGAGGCGGACGCGGCAGAACTGCGGCTGCCCGGACCCGAGCTGAGGGCCTGGCGGTTCGTGACGGAGGCGGAGGCCGCCGGCCTGCTCCCGCCCCAGCGGTACGAGCGGCTGCGCTGGGCGCTGCGCGCGCGGGAGCGGGGCCGGCCGCTGTACCTGGAGGCGGGCCGCCCGACGCCGTAGCGGCCCTACGGAAGGGGCGTCGCCGCGGCCGCCGCGACGAGGGCGGCGGCGGTGTCCGCCACCAGGGGGTCGCCGTGCCCGAAGCACGCCACCGCCGGGGACAGGTCCGCCAGCCGGCGGAAGGACGTGACGGCTTCGGCGCGGTCCACGTTGAAGACGCCCAGCATCACCGGGCCGACGGCGGCGACGCAGTCACCGGTGAACAGCACGCCGTGCGCGGGCAGATGGACCCCGATGCTGCCCGGCGTGTGGCCCGGGGCGTGGACCGCCACGGCGCCGTCGCCGAAGCCGAGCGCGTCGCCGTCCTCCAACTCCCGGTCCACCGCAGTCGGCGGGGCCTCGGGCACCGTCAAGCCATGTGCGTACAGCGGGAGTTCCCAGTCCAGCAGGTCCGGATCCGGAACCGGGGCCTCGCCCCGGATCACGGGGGCGTCCAGCCGGTGCGCCAGCACCTGCGCACCCCAGCGGGCGGCGAGTTCACCCGCCGCGCCGACGTGATCGCGGTGGCAGTGGGTCAGCACGATCCGCTCCAGCCGTTCCGGCCGGAGCCCGAGGGAGCGGATCGCCCCCTCGATCGCGGGCGCGCGGCCGGCGTGCCCGGCGTCGATCAGCGTCAGGGCGTCACCATCGCACCACAGGTACGCCTGCCCGATGGGGAAGCGGAGCATGTGCAGTCGTCCGGGGAGTATCTCGACAAGATCCATCCCCCGAACGTACGGGCGGCGCCCCCGCTCCCGGCCGACGGATCGCCGGGAGCGGAATACGCCGACGGCGCAGACCTCAGGCGCGCTTGGACTCCGCGTAGTTGACCAGGAACAGCGCCTCCGCGACCGACAGCCGCTCCAGCTCCTCCGGCGAGACGCTCTCGTTCACGGCGTGGATCTGGGCCTCCGGCTCGCTCAGACCGATCAGCAGCATCTCCGCCTCCGGGTACAGCGAGGTCAGCGTGTTGCACAGCGGGATCGACCCGCCCATCCCGCTGACCTGCATCTCCTGACCCGGGTACGCCGCCTGCAGCGCCTGCGCCATCGACGCGTACGCGGGGCTGCTCGTGTCCGCCTGGAACGGCTGGCCCTGGCCCACGACCTCCAGTTCGAGGCGCGCCTTCCACGGGGTGTTCGCCACCAGGTGCGCCTCCAGCAGCTTGATGGCCTCCGTGGTGTCCACGCCCGGCGGCACGCGCAGGCTGATCAGCGCGCCGGCGCTCGCGTGCACCGACGGCGTCGCCCCGATCACCGGCGGGCAGTCGATGCCCAGCACGGTGACCGCCGGACGCGCCCACAGCCGGTCCGCGATCGTGCCCTCGCCGATCAGCTCGACCCCGTCCAGCACCTTCGCGTCCGCGCGGAAGTCCGCCTCCGGGTACTGCAGGCCCTCCCACACCGCGTCCGAGGCCAGACCGTCGACCGTGGTCGAACCGTCCGCCGCGCGCAGCGAGTCCAGCAGCCGGATCAACGCCGCCAGCGCGTCGGGCGCGGCCCCGCCGAACATGCCCGAGTGCAGGTTGCCGCCCAGCGTGTCGATCTTCACCTTGATCAGGGTCATGCCGCGCAGGGTGGCCGTCACCGTCGGCAGGCCGAGGCGGAAGTTGCCCGCGTCGCCGATCACGATGGTGTCGGCGGCGAGCAGTTCGGGGTGTGCCTCGGCGTACTGCTGGAGGCCGCCGGTGCCCTGCTCCTCCGAGCCCTCGACGATCACCTTCACGCTCACCGGAACACCGCCGTTGGCCTTCAGCGCGCGCAGCGCGAGCAGGTGCATGATGAACCCGCCCTTGCAGTCCGCCGAGCCGCGCCCGTACCAGCGGCCGTCGCGCTCGGTCAGCTCGAAGGCGGGGGAGATCCAGGCGGCGTCGTCCAGCGGCGGCTGCACGTCGTAGTGCGCGTACAGCAGAACGGTCGGGGCGCCCTCGGGGCCGGGCAGGAACCCGTACACCGACTGGGTGCCGTCGGGGGTGTCGAGCAGCGCCACGTCCTGGAAGCCCTCGGTGCGCAGGGCGTCGGCCACCCAGTTCGCCGCGGCCTCGCTCTCGCTCTTGGGGAACTGCGCCCAGTCCGCCACCGACTGGAAGGCCACCAGTTCGGTCAGCTCCTGCTTGGCGCGGGGCATCAGCGAGGCGATGGTCTCGGCGATCGGGTTGGGCGACATGGGCACGCTCCTCTTGGGTGCGACGTTGTTCCGTGTGTACGCCGCCGCATCCGCGGGGTGTGCGCATGGCGGTACGGCGAAAGTCAGCATCGATCCTCGCACAGAGGGGCGAGGCGGTCTCTCACCGTAGGATTTCCCCGGCATCGGGCAACAGGATGATCAGGAGCAGCAGCACATCGTGAGCAGCGACAGCAGTGACGGCGTCGGCGTACCGGACACGGCAGGGGAGACGCCCGGGGAGAGCGGCGGGGCCGGCGAGGTGTGGGACGTGGTCGTGGTCGGTGCGGGACCGGCCGGATCCTCGGCCGCGCTCGCCGCGGCGGCGGCGGGGCGGCGCGTCCTGCTGCTGGAGAAGGCCGAGCTGCCCCGCTACAAGACCTGTGGCGGCGGCATCATCGGCCCTTCCAGGGACGCCCTCCCGCCGGGCTTCGTCCTGCCGCTCAAGGACCGGATCCATGCGGTCACCTTCTCCCTGGACGGGAAGCTGACCCGGACCCGGCGCTCGAAGCAGACGCTGTTCGGGCTCATCAACCGGCCCGAATTCGACGCGGCCCTGGTCGCGGAGGCCGAGAAGGCCGGCGCGACCGTGCGAACGGGGACGGCGGTGTCGCGGGTCGAGCAGCACGGGGCGGCCGTGCCGGACCGGCGTACCGTCGCCGTGGTCCTCGCGGACGGCGAGACCGTCCTGGCGCGGGCGGTGGTCGGCGCGGACGGCAGCGCGAGCCGGATCGGCGCGCACGTCGGGGTCGAGATGGACACCGTGGACCTCGGCCTGGAGGCGGAGATCCCCGTACCGGAGACGGTCGCCGCGGACTGGAAGGGCCGGGTGCTCATCGACTGGGGCCCGCTGCCCGGCAGTTACGGCTGGGTCTTCCCCAAGGGCGACACGCTCACCGTCGGGGTCATCTCGGCGAAGGGCGAAGGCGCCGCGACCAAGCGGTACCTGGAGGACTTCATCGCCAGGCTGGGGCTGGCAGGTTTCGAACCGGCCGTCTCTTCGGGGCACCTGACCCGCTGCCGCAAGCCCGATTCGCCGCTCTCGCGCGGCCGCGTGCTGGTCGCCGGCGACGCGGCGGGGCTGCTGGAGCCGTGGACGCGGGAGGGCATCTCCTTCGCGCTGCGCTCGGGGCGGCTCGCGGGGGAGTGGGCGGTGAAGGTCTCCGAGGCGCAGGACGCGGTGGACGCGCGCCGCCAGGCGCTCAACTACGCCTTCGCCGTCAAGGCCGGGCTGGGCGTGGAGATGGGCGTCGGCAAGCGGATGCTGACGGTCTTCGAGGCCAGGCCGGGGTTCCTGCACGCCGCGATCACCGGCTTCCGGCCGGCCTGGCGGGCCTTCGCCCGGATCACCCGGGGCTCGATGACGCTGGCCGACATGGTCCGCGCGTACCCGCTGGCCCGCAAGGCCCTGCACATGGTCGACGCCCGCCAGTCCCGAACCCGCCCCCGCACCTGACCGGCGCCCCGGCGCGGGGCCCCGCCCAGCCCGCCGCGCGACCGGGGCCCGACCGCGAAGCCCACACCCGGCCCGGCCCGCCGGGGGGGGCGGGGTCGGGCAGGTCGGTCCGGAGCCCCCGACCGGCCCGTCGGGGGCGCGGCCGGTAGCCCGCGGGAAGGCCGGTCCCGAGCCCCGGACCCGCCCGTCGGCGCGGATGGGCTGCGACCGGTAGTGCGCCGGGGAGTGGGTCCTGAGATCGGGACCTGCCCGCGCGGGGTCGTGGCTGGGCCGCGGCTGATAGTCCGCCGGAAGGTCGGTCCCGAGCCCCGGACCCGCCCGTCGGGAGCGCGGCCGGGCCGCGGCCGGCAGTCCGCCGGAAAGTTTGTACCGAAGGACCGCCCGTCGGGGACGTGGCTGGGCTGCGGCCGGCAGTCCGCCGGAAAGGTGGTTCTGCGACCCGGACCCGCCCGTCGGAGGCGCGGCTGGGCCGCAGCCGGTAGTCCGCCGGAAGGTCGGTTCTGAGCCCCATACCGGCCTGTTGGGAGTGCGGCCGGGTCGCGGCCGGTGGCCTGCCGGAAAGTCGGTACTGAGACCCGGACCCGCCCATCGGGGGCGTGGCTGGGCTGCGGCCGGTAGTCCGCCGGAAAGTGGGTCCCGAGACCCGGACCCGCCCGCCGGGGCTGCGGCCGGGCGCCCAGCCGGGCCTTCGGCCCACACTTCCCGCCCGAGCGGAATCCCAGCCTGGCGAACGGCCGAACTCGCGGCGGGACGCCGGGCGTCTGGTCGCGCCGCGGTGGGCCGGGCCGGGCGTCCCGTCGCGAGGCGGGCCGGGGAGACGGGTCGGGGAGGCGGGTCGGGCTCCAGGCCGGGCTTCCGATCGGGGCGCGGGTTGGGGCTTCGGGTGGGCCCCCGCCCACACCCCCCGGCGAACTCCCGAGTGGAATCCCAGCCTGGCGAACGGTCGAACTCGCGGCGGGGCGCTCGGCGTCCGGCTGCGGGTCGGGGAGGCGGCGAGGAGACGGGCCGGAGAGGCGGGTCGGGTCCAGGTCGGGGGTCCGGTCGGGGCGCGGGGCTGGGCTTCGGGTGGGCGATGCGGCGGGGCGGGTGTGGGAGTGGGGGGCGGGTCATCCGGTGACGGTGAGGCGGAAGACCGGGTGGTCGGCGGAGGTGGCCTGGAGTTCGGCGTCGGAGGACTTGGCGGTGACGCCCTGGAAGAACCGGTTGACCTCCCAGCCCCACTTCTCCAGGTAGCCCCGCAGGATGACGGCCTTCTCCGCGGGGTCGGTGACCTCCGTGACGGTGAAGGCGCGCACCTTGCGGCCCACGCGCAGTTCGCCGCCGCCCGCGACCCGCATGTTGCGGACCCACTGGGAGTGGCCGCGGGCGGAGACCAGGTACTGGTCCGCGCCCTGGGTGAACGGGTTCACCGGGATCCGCTGCATCTGGCCGGACTTGCGGCCGCGGACCGACAGCTCGGCCGAGCCGGCCAGGCTGAGGCCGAGGCGGGCCAGCTTCCCGAAGAGCGAGTTGAAGCGGGTGGCGAGCGGGCCGGACTGGACGTAGTACGGAGTGGACGCGTTCATGTTGGCCTCCGAGGCGGTTGGGAGAGCACTGCTCTCGCTTGAGATCAGTGTGCACGGATCGGTGCGCTAAATCAAGAGCACTGCTCTCGAAGTGGTTCGGTGATCTGTTTTTTGTGCAGTGCTCCGCCCGCGTGGCACACTGGCTCACATGAGCACCGTGCGAGGGGCCAGGGAACGGGCCCGCATCGAGGTAACAGCCGCCATCAAGGACGAGGCCCGCCGCATGCTCGCGGCCGAGGGCGCCGCCAAGCTCTCGCTGCGCGCCGTCGCCCGCGAACTGGGCATGGTCTCCTCCGCCCTCTACCGCTACTTCCCCAGCCGCGACGAGCTGCTGACCGCGCTCATCATCGACGCCTACGACAGCGTCGGCGCCGCCGCGGAGCAGGCCGACGCCCGCTCCCTCGCCGCGGCCGGTACGCCCCGGGCGCGCTGGATCGCCGTCTGTGAGGCCGTACGCGCCTGGGCGCTGGAGCACCCGCACGAGTACGCGTTGATCTACGGCTCACCGGTCCCCGGTTACACCGCCCCGCAGGACACCATCGGCCCCGCCTCCCGCGTCGGCAACGCCCTCATCGGCATCGTCCGCGCCGCCCACGAGGGCCGCGGCCTCGCCCTGCCCCCGCTCCCCGCCGAACTCCGGCCCGAAGCCGCCCGTATGACCGCGGACTTCGCCCAAGGCCTGCCTCCGGAGGTCACCGCCGCCCTGGTCGCCTCCTGGGCGCAGCTCGTCGGGCTCGTCTCCTTCGAGCTGTTCGGCCAGTTCAACCGCGTGGTCGAGGACCGCGCCGCCTTCTTCGCGCACGCCGCCGGCCAACTGGCCTACGGGGTCGGGCTGTCCGCCAACGGTTGACCGCCCCGGTCGGCCTGGGCATCGGCGTACCGCAGGCTCCGGCCGTACGGTGCGAACAGGTGCCGGGCCAGGGCGAGCGCGGTGAGCACCGCCCCGGCGCGACGGGCAGCGGCTCGATCCCCCGGTCAGCCGGCGGTGAGGGTCACGCAGGGCAGGCCGACGCTCGTATCGCCCCGGAAGCCCTCCGCGCACAGCCGGGTGCCCGCCGGGAAGTGGCGCTGGGGGTACGCCCGGTCGCGGTAGGTCCGGAACTTGGCGACGTCCTCGGCCTTGGTGCGGGCGCTCCAGCCGTTGCTGGTCCACACGCGTGCGGAGATCCGGTTCGGCTGATTGGTGTTGGTGACCGACACCTCCACCCTGCCCAGGTACGTCCCGGTGTCGTAGGTCTCGATGCAGACGGAGTGGTTGCACCACTTGCCGTCGGCCACCGCCGGCGGGCCGGCGGTGAAGACGCCGCCGAAGGCCGCAGCGACCGTGGCAATACCCGTGACGATCTTTCGGAGAGTGGTCATAGCTGCGATAACGACCAGGCCAGGACCCTGTCACTTCGCACCCCGACGCGATCCCGCAGCGGCGGGCGATCGTTCGCTTTTCTGTTCCTCATACCAAAGGGAACGGTTCTGCCGTGCGCGGCGGAACGGCCGTCTAGTGTTCCTCGGGTCGCGCCCCTGCCGCCGCCGGAGGAACCGCCATGGCTCGCGCCGCGAGAGCGCTGTACGCCGTTGTCGTCACCCTGTTACTCGCCGCCCCGGCGCCCGCGGTGACCGCCTCGGCGAGCGCGGGCCGCCCCGGGGCTCCGGCGGACGCGGCGCCATCCGTGCCCGTGCCCGTACCCGCGCCGTCCGTGACGCCCACCCCCCGGATACCCGGCGTGCGGGGCCTGGAGATAGGCGTCCCCGCATACGCGTGGGCCGACGACCCCATGCTCGGCGACCTCACCGCCACCGGCCCGGCCGCCTCCGTGGTGGTCCTCAACCCCGGGAACGGCGACGCCCCCTTCGACGCCCCCTGGCGGGTCCGCGCCGACACCCTGCGCGCCGGGACCACCGCCACCGGCGAGAGGACCAAGGTGCTCGGATACGTCCACACAGATCACGGCAACCGCGACCCCGCAGCCGTCAGGGCCTCCGTCGACAACTACCTGAAGACCGGCGACGGCCGCCTCCACGTGGACGGGATCTTCTTCGACGTCGTCAGCCGCGAATGCGGCCCCGCCAACGCCACCCGCGACCACTACGCGGAACTGCGCCGCTACGTCCAGGACACCATGCGCGCCGTCGACCGCGCCGCGCCCGACCTCGTCGTCAACAACCCCGGCACCGCCATCGCCGACTGCTACCTGGAGCCCGGCCGCCGGACCGCCGACATCTTCGTGACGTACGAGGACACCTACTCGGCCTACGCGGGCGGCGGTTGGCTCGGCGGCAACGTCTTCAACGGCCTCACCGGCTACCGCACCGGCACCGAACTCGACCCGAGCGGCACCGCGTTCTGGCACCTCGTCCACGACGTCCCCGACGCGACCGCGATGCGCGCCACCCTTCGGACCGCCTTCGAGCGGGGTGCCGGCTACGCCTACGCCACCAGCGCGGACATGCCCAACCCGTGGGACACGAGCCCGGCGTGGAAGTACCGCCCCCAGACGTCGTACGCCGCCACCCTCGGCTGATGGTGATGGTGATGCTGGCGCTGACGTACTCTCCCGCCCGCTAGCGCCCGTCGTCCTCCGGGCGGCCGGAGAAGCGCCACAGGAGGTGGGTGACCCGTAGCAGGAACACCGCCCCGGCCAGGACCCCGCCGGCCACCGACAGGGCCCGGCCGACTGCGGGCGAGAGGTCGAAGGCCGGCACCGGGCCGTACACCGCCCCGAAGACGACGGCGGCGGCGAAGCATCCGCTGACGAACGCGTAGCCGATCTCGATGGTGATCGCGTCCCGGTCCGCCTGAGTACGTCGCCCCATGCGTGCAGTGTCACAGCGCGTGGCGCACCGTCACAAGGACGCCCTCTCGCCAACCGCTCAAATCCCGGCGGTGTCGCTCCACAGCCGGGCCAGCGCCAGATCACCGGTGACGCCCGGACCCGCCAGCGGCAGGCGATTCCACAGCGCCGCGTACAGCCAGGACGCCTCGCCGGTCAGCTCGCAGTCCGCCGCCGCCGGTTCACCGGCGGTGTCCCCCCGCACCGCGCGGGCCGGCTCCGGCGACAGCAGTACGTTCCAGACCGCGCCGGTGTCGGCGGCGTGGACCCGGACCAGCCGCGGCTCCGGGGTACGCACACGGCTGCGCGGCCGCGCGTGGAAGCCGGTCAGCAGCTCGTCCACCCCGTCCTCCGCGAAAGCGGGCTCCACCGGCGAGTAGGCCCTGCCCAGGGCCGCCTCGGCGTCCATCCGGTGCACCGTGGTCTCGTGCGCCTGGCGCCGGGCCCAGAAGGCGAGCGGCGAGGGCGGAGCCGTCGGCAGGAAGGTCCAGCACTGCACATCGGCCGGGGCCTCGCTCAGGGTCCGCACCAGCGCCGCGTGCCCCTCGCGGAACCAGGCCAGCAGCTCCGTGCCCACCAGCTCCGGCGCCTCCGGGAACGGCCCGGGCTCCACCTGGGCATCCCGGACGTACCCGGCGGCCCAGCGGTGCACCGACCCGGTGTGCCGCAGCAGATCGGCCACCCGCCACTCGGGACACGTGGGCACCGGGGCGTCCGTACCGGCCTGTTCGGCGACATCGGCGAGCAGTTCGCCCTCACGGGCCAGCGTCTTCACGTACTCGGTGATATCCATGCCCGGAGTCTGCCAGCCGGCACTGACAATGGGAGGTATGAACGGGGAGCTCTTCCCGCGCGAGCGCACCGAGATCGCACCCGGTGCCGTGCACGTGCCCGACTGGCTCGGACCGCGCCGGCAGCGGGAGTTGCTGGACGCCTGCCGCGAGTGGGCCCGCCCGCCCGCCGGGCTGCGCACCGTCCACACCCCGGGCGGCGGGACGATGACCGCCCGGCAGGTGTGCCTCGGCCTGCACTGGTACCCGTACGGCTACGCGCGCACCGCCGTGGACGGCGACGGGGCGCCGGTCAAGCCGATGCCCGGCTGGCTCGCGGAGCTGGGGCGGGCCGCGGTGACCGCGGCGTACGTGGCCGGCGGGTACGGAGGCGCCGGGTACGGGGCCGGCCCCTACGGGGAGGCGTCCGTCGGCGAGGTGCCGTACGCGTACGACATCGCGCTGATCAACTTCTACACCGGTGACTCCCGGATGGGCATGCACCGCGACGCCGAGGAGAAGTCCCCCGCGCCGGTGGTCTCGCTCAGCCTGGGTGATTCCTGCCTCTTCCGCTTCGGCAACACGGCCTCGCGCGGGCGTCCGTATCGGGACGTCGAGCTGCGCAGCGGGGATCTGTTCGTCTTCGGCGGGCCGAGCCGACTGGCCCATCACGGGGTGCCGAAGGTCCTGCCCGGCACCGCGCCGCCCGGTCTGGGGCTGACCGGGCGGCTGAACATCACACTCCGGGTCGGCGGGCTGGGTTAGCCGGCGGCGTCCGGGACCCCCCGATCATGCGAGGATCGCTGTCATGAACGGCAACGGGGCCCCGCCGCGGGTGGGGGATGTGACCACGGGGTCCACCGCTTCCACGAGTACATCCACCAGTGCTTCCACGAGTGCTTCCACGAGGACCAAGCTGGAGCGGGGCCGCGGTGCGCTCGGTCCGGCGCTGGAGCTCGTCCACACCGGCCGGGCCCCCACGCGGGCCGTACTGACGGCCGAGCTCGGCGTCACCCGCGCCACCGCGGGAGCCGTCGCCGCCGAGTTGGAGGCGCTCGGGCTGATCCGCGTCGACTCCCGCCCCGGTGGCGCCGGCGGCGCCCAGGGCCGGCCCTCGCACCGGCTCTCGGTGGACGAGAACGGCCCGGTGGCGCTGGCCGCCCAGGTGCACTCGGACGGGTTCCGGGCCGCGCTGGTCGGCCTCGGGGGCCGGATCGTCGCCACCGCCCCGGGCAAGGTCACCGTCTCCGCCGACCCGGCCCAGGTGCTCGGCGCGGTCGTCGAGGCGGGCGCCGCGCTGCTCGCCGAGTCCGGGCGGCGCTGCATCGGCGCGGGCCTCGCCGTGCCCTCGGCGGTCGCGGAGCCGGAGGGTACGGCGCTCAACCCGCTGCACCTGGCCTGGCCCGCCGGGGCCCCGGTACGGGCCATCTTCGCCGAGTGCGTGAAGGCCGCCGGGATCGACGGCCCCGCCCTGACCGGCAACGACGTCAACCTGGCCGCACTCGCCGAGCACCGGCACGGCGCGGGCCGCAGCGCCCAGCACCTGCTGTGCGTGGCCACCGGGCACCGCGGGGTCGGCGGGGCGCTGGTGCTGGACGGCCGCCTGCACAGCGGGAGTTCGGGCCTGGCCCTGGAGGTGGGCCACCTCACCGTGAACCCGGAGGGGCGGGCCTGCCACTGCGGCAGCCGCGGCTGCCTGGACGTGGAGGCCGACCCGCTGGCCTTCCTCACCGCGGCCGGCCGCACGCCCGGCCCGGAGGTCTCGCTGCTCCAGCAGGCCCGCGACCTGTTGCGGGACGAGCCCGCGGAGCCGGCGGTACGGGCCGCGGTCGAGGAGCTCATCGACAGGCTCGGCCTGGGCCTGGCCGGCCTGGTCAACATCCTGAACCCGGACCGGATCATCCTGGGCGGGCTGCACCGGGAGCTGCTGTACGCCGATCCGGAGCGGCTGCGCGCGGTGGTCGCCGACCGCAGCCTGTGGGGGCGCAGCGGGGGCGTGCCGATCCTGCCGTGCACGCTGGACCACAACAGCCTGGTCGGCGCCGCGGAGCTGGCCTGGCAGCCGGTGCTGGACGACCCCCTGGGGGCGCTGGGCGCGGCGGCCTGACGCGGGCCGCCCGTCCCGCGCCGTGCGCTACCCGGGCCGTGCGCTTCCCGGGCCGCCCGTCCCGGGCCGTGCGCTTCCCGGGCCGTGCGCTACCCGGGCCCGGTGCCGACCGGGACCGCCACCGGCAGGCCGGTCGCCAGGGGCTCGGGGGAGACGGCGGTCGGTGCCGCCCGGGCGGGATCCCGTACAGGCTCCGCACAGATGCCCGGAGGTGCCGTCGGCGCCGCCCGGGCCGGGGTGGCGCGCAGGGAGAACCAGACGGCCTTGCCGGTGCCGTCGGCGTGCCGTCGCGCCCCCCACGTCTCGCTGACCGCCTCCACGAGCGCGAGGCCGCGCCCGGAGGTCTCCAGGGCGTCGGCCTCGAGTTCGCGCCGTACGGGCAGCCGCGGGTCGCTGTCGCCGACCGAGACGGTCAGGCGCCCGAGGCGCAGTTCGATCTCGACCGTGCAGGTCTTGTGCGGCTGCGCATGGCGGTGGACGTTGCTGAGCAGCTCCGTCACGCCGAGTGCGGCCCGGTCTATGAGCGGGTCGAGCTGCCAGTGGCGCAGTTGCGCCGAAACGATCCTGCGGATCTGGCCGATCCGCAACGGCAGGGCCTGCAGTTCGACGACGCAGTGCCTGCGGGAATGACTTATCACGGCTGCGACTCCCCGAAATGAGTGTTACGGGTGCTGCACCCTCGGTAATGCCCCACCAGGGTCACCCACCGTGCCCATCTGTGCAACCGAAAGCGATCGAAAGCAATCCGCATAGATACCCAAAGTGACCGTTTGTGCAGGTGAGGGGGGTACATTGCGAAAGCAAGGCCGCGGAAACGCACGGTTCAGCACACGCACGAAGGAGCACGGCGCCATGAGCACCACCGGTACGACCGCCACGACCGTCGACGTCGACCGCAGCGACGCGGACTACCGCGCCTGGCTGAAGGAGGCCGTCCGCAAGGTGCAGGCGGACGCCAACCGCTCCGCCGACACCCACCTGCTGCGCTTCCCGCTCCCCGAGGCCTGGGGCATCGACCTCTACCTCAAGGACGAGTCCACCCACCCGACGGGCTCCCTCAAGCACCGCCTCGCGCGGTCCCTGTTCCTCTACGCCCTGTGCAACGGCTGGATCCGCCCCGGCCGCCCGGTCATCGAGGCCTCCTCCGGCTCCACCGCGGTCTCGGAGGCGTACTTCGCCAAGCTGATCGGCGTGCCGTTCATCGCGGTCATGCCGCGCACCACCAGCCCGGAGAAGTGCCGGCTCATCGAGTTCCACGGCGGTGAATGCCACTTCGTCGACGACTCGATGAAGATGTACGAGGAGTCGGCGCAGCTCGCGGCCCGCACGGGCGGGCACTACATGGACCAGTTCACGTACGCGGAGCGGGCCACTGACTGGCGCGGCAACAACAACATCGCCGAATCGATGTTCCAGCAGCTGAAGCTGGAACGTTTCCCCGAGCCCGCCTGGATCGTGGCCACCGCGGGCACCGGCGGCACCTCCGCGACCATCGCCCGCTACGTGCACTACATGCAGCACGACACCCGCATCTGTGTCCCGGACCCGGAGAACTCCTGTTTCTTCGACGGCTGGACGAACAACGACCCGGACGCGAGCAGCGACTGCGGCTCGCGCATCGAGGGCATCGGCCGGCCCCGCATGGAGCCGAGTTTCGTGCCCGGTGCGATCGACCGGATGATGAAGGTCCCCGACGCGGCGAGCGTCGCCGCCTGCCGCGCGCTGGAACAGGCCATCGGCCGCAAGGCGGGCGGCTCGACGGGTACCGGCCTGTGGAGTTCCCTGAAGATCATCTCGGAGATGGTGGCGGAGGGCCGCACGGGCAGCGTCGTCACCCTGCTCTGCGACCCGGGCGACCGCTACCTCGACAAGTACTACTCCGACTCCTGGCTCGCGGCGCAGGGGCTCGACATCGCGCCGTACGCGAAGACGATCGAGACCCTCCTGACGACCGGGGTCTGGCGCGAGCCCGCGGCCTGACGGGTGGTACCGCGCCCGCCGCGGCCCGTGGCTACTGACCCGCTTCGCGCCGGTCGGTGAGCCTGAGGTCCAGGGCGCGGACCGCCGAGCGGAAGGAGCGGCCCAGCCCCGGGCGGGCGGCGGTGAGGCCCAGGCGGAAGGGGGTCGAGCCGTCCGCGGCGAAGGTCCAGCGGACGTCGGTGCCCGAGCCCGGGCCGACGGGGGTGAGCCGCCACTCCTCCAGCAGTGCGCGCACCCCGGGGACGTTGGTCTCGTCGACCCGGTACGCGTAGCGCTGCCCGGGTTCCGACGCCATGATCGTCTCCTGGAACCGGGCCCCGCCCAGCAGTTTGATCTCGCGGCCGGCCCCGCCGTGCGTGGGGCGGGCGAGGGTGACGGCCCTGAACCAGCGCGGCCAGCCCTCGACCTCCTCGGCCAGCGCCCGGTAGAGGTCCTCGGGCGCCGCCGCGGCGCGGGTGGTGAACGCGAGTCGCACCGGGGCGTCCTGGACGAAGTCCAGCCCCACCGGACGGAGTCGGCGAGCCATGGCGGTACCCCCTGGAGGTGAGGTGTGGAACGTGCGTGCGGGCCACCATAGCTGGCGGGTCGTCAGATGTCCGCCGCGGGGCCGGATTCCCGCGGTGCGGCACCTGGGCAGGGACGACCGCGCGCGGGATGCTGGAACGCGTCGATCACGCCCCGCGAGCGGAGGCCGCAGTGCCGGATGCCGTTGACCCGTCTGATCCTGCCGTCACCGTCACCGTCACCGTCACCGTCACCGGCCCTGTCCCTGTCCCTGCCCCTGTCGTTGCTACCGCTGCCACTGCCCCGCCCGCGCTGGAACTGCTCGTGCACGGCGTCGCCGGCGACCCGCCCGGGGAGTTGCTCGGCGATCCGCGGACCGTGCGGGTCACCGGCGACTCCACCGCCGCCGTCTTCCGGCGTACCGAGGACGCCGATGCCGAGGCCCACCCCGAGCGGTACGCCGGCCGGCCCGTGCCCGAGGCCTACTGCTGGTCCCGGCTCACCTCCGGCAACGGCGCCCGCGCGCTGTGGCTGCTGCTCCTGCCGTTCATGGTGGCCAACCTCGCCCACTGGGCCCGCCCCGCCGGACGTGGCGCGCCGCGCGCGGTGCGGGCGTACGGGGTGCTCGTGCGGCTCATCGCGCTCAGCCTCACGGTGCTGCTCATCGCGGCCGCCTGCGAGGTCGCGCTCGACCTCTTCGCCTGGCAGAGCGCCGCCGCGTCACCCGGACCCGCGTTCCTGCGGCCCGGCGCCGGGTGGGGCCAGCCCGGCCGCCGCCTCGCGGCCGGGGCGCTGGTGCCGCTCGCGTTGACCGGGCTGCTCTGGTACCTGTCCAGCCGCACGTGGAGCGCCTACGAGTCCCAGCCGCCGCCCGCAGCCGCCGGCCCGGCCCCGGCTACCGGTCCCGACCCCGTCGGCCCCGACCCCGCCGCCGACGGCGCGCCCGCGCTCGGCCGGCCCGGATTCTGGTACGGGCGCCGACTCGTGGCCCGGCTGCGCGCGGCGCACACCGCCGCCGGGCTGCTGACGGTCGCCGCGGCCGTCGCCGCGCCCACCGCCCGCTACGACCGCCGGGCGGCCGCCCCCGTGCTCGAAGCCCTCGGCTGGACGCTGCAAGTGCTGCTCGCCGCCTGCGCCGCCGTCGTGCTCTGGGTCGTCTGCCGGCGCGGCCGCACCGAGGCCCGGGCCGACCACCGCCTCGACCGGGCCGCCGTCATCCTGCTGCCCGGCGCCGCCCTCGCCCTGCTGGCCGCCGTCCTGCTCCATGCCTGCTGGTCGCGGCCGGGCTGGACCTCCACGGGGCGGCTCTCCGGGGACCTCGCCTTCGGCGTGCTGATGCTGGGCCAGGGCGGCTGCGTGCTCGCCCTCGCCGCCGTCGCCTCCCACCTGCACCGCCGGGCCCCCGGCCGAGACCCCGCCGTCCTGCACGGCCTCGGCGGCCCGGCCGTCGCCGTGCTCGGCTGCGCGCTCGGCGGGGTGATGTCCGGCGGGGTCGCCCAGCGCGTCGCGGACTGGCTCGGCGCGGGAGCCGACCCCGGGCGGCTCGGACCGCCCCCGCCCGCACCGCCCGTACTGCTGTCCTGGCAGGCCGCCGTACTGCCGCCGCTGCTCCTCGTACTCGCCCTGCTCGCCGCCTGGTTCGGGCTCCGCGGGGCCCGGGAGCGGCGCCGGGTCGCCCGGACCGTGGCCGCCGAGTACCCGGGGGAGACCCCCGACCGGTCGCGCAGCCACCGGATCGCCGGGGCGAGGGCCGCCGCCGCGCTCACCGACTCCGCGCCCTGGTTCGTCGGTACCGTCTCCGGGATCACCCTGCTGCTCGGCGCGGGCGCGCTCGCCGGAGCCTGGATCGGCGGCCGGGTCCCGGGCGAGGCGGCCCGCGGCGCCGGCCCGGTGCTGGAGACCGCCGCCCGCGCCGCGCAGGACGCCGGGTCCTGGCTCATCGGCTTCGGCTTCGTGCTCTTCGTGACCTGGGGCCGGCGCGCCTACCGGGACCCCGCCGCCCGGCGCACCATCGGCATCCTGTGGGACGTCGGCACCTTCTGGCCCCGGGCCGCCCACCCCTTCGCCCCGCCCTGCTACGCCGAGCGCGCCGTGCCCGACCTGGCCTGGCGGATGACCGGCTGGACCGGCCGCACCGGGGGCCGCCTGGTGATCTCCGGCCACTCGCAGGGCAGCGTGCTCGCGGCGGCCGCCGTCTGGCAACTGCCCCCGCACGTCCGGCGCCGGGTGGCCCTGCTGACGTACGGGTCACCGCTCGGCCGGCTCTACGGGCGCTGGTTCCCGGCCTACTTCGGCCCCGGGCCGCTCACCGCGCTGCACGGGGAGGTCGACTGCTGGCGCAACCTCTGGCGCGCCACAGACCCCATCGGCGGCCCGGTACTGCCCGGCACCGACCAGGCCGTGGACCGCGGCCCGCTGCCCGACCCGGTCGCCTACGGGCGCAGCGCGCGGCACCCGCTGCCCGCGCCGATCCTGGGCCACTCCGACTACCAGGCCGACCCCGCCTTCGCCGCCGAACGCGACGCACTGCTCGTACGGCTGGCGGCGGGCGCACGGGCCGCCGTACCGGCCGCGAGGCTCAGTACGGAGCCGGCGCCGCCGGCAGTACCGCCGGCGCCGGGAGCGCCGGCAGATCCGCCGGGAACAGCAGGGTGAGGTCGTCGGTACTCGGCTCCGACAGCTGCGCCACCCGCCCCGCGTGCCGTTCGACCATCGACTCGAAGGTCTGGCGCGCGGTGCGGCCGTTGCCGAAGGCCGGGCCCTTGGGCAGGTCCGTGAAGTACTCCAGCAGGGCCTTGGCCGCGCCCTCGCCGAGCCGGTACTCGTGCTCCTCCGCCTGCTGTTCCACGATCCGCAGCAGTTCCCCCGGCCCGTAGTCCCCGAAGGTGATGGTCCGCGAGAACCGTGAGGCCACGCCCGGATTGACGGTGAGGAACCGGTCCATCTCCGCCGTGTACCCGGCGACGATCACCACCACCGCGTCCCGGTGGTCCTCCATCAGCTTCACCAGCGTGTCGATCGCCTCGCGGCCGAAGTCGCGGCCCGAGTCCTCGGGCGCCAGCGCGTACGCCTCGTCGATGAACAGGACGCCGCCGCGGGCCCGGTCGAAGGCCTCCTGGGTACGGATCGCCGTGGAGCCGATGTGCTCGCCGACCAGGTCCACGCGCGACACCTCGACCAGGTGGCCGCGCTCCAGCACCCCGAGCGAGGCCAGGATCTCGCCGTACAGCCGGGCCACCGTGGTCTTGCCGGTGCCGGGGGAGCCGGTGAAGACCAGGTGCCGGCGCACCGACGCGGCCTTGAGGCCCGCCTGTTGCCGCCTGCGGCCCACCTCGATCATGTCGGTGAGCGCGCGGACCTCGCGCTTGACGCTGTCCAGCCCCACCAGCGCGTCGAGCTGGCTCAGCACCTCCCCGGAGCCGCGGGCCGCCGCGGACGCGGCCGGGTCCGCCTCGTCGGCCGGCCGCGGGGCGGGCACGTCCGCCGCGGCCCGTGCCACCGGGCCCAGCGCCGCGGACGCGGGCGCGGACACCGTACGGATCCCCGGCCGGGCCCCGGCCTGACCGCCGGCCGAGGCCGACTGGGCAGCGAGCCGCGGTCCCGGCTCGTCGCTGGTGCACTCCACCGCGCTCGGGCCGTCCTCCGCGAACTCGTAGCCGCCGCGCGCGCAGCGCTCGGTGTGGCAGCGGTCCAGCGCGGTGCGGCAGCCGTCGAGGACGTGGAAGCCGAAGCCGGCGCTGCCCGTCACCCGGCAGGCCGTGAAACTGCCGCGGCCGCCCGCCGACACGTAGAACCCGGCCTCGGTGGGGGAGCTGACCGTGCACCGTTCCAGGACCGGATCGGCGCCCTTGGTCACGATCACGCCCGTCTGGACGGCGTCGACGGTGCAGTTGGCGAGGGTGCCGCCGCTGCCGTGGTCGCGGAACCAGGCTCCCGTCGCGGCTTCCCGGATCCGGCAGTCGTCGAGCTGCACGGTCGCCCCGTCGCTCACCGAGACGGCGGTGTTGCGCACCTGCGACAGGTCGCTGTCGACGACGTCCGCGCGTGAACCCCGGTCCAGTACGAACAGGGCGTCCGGCACGTCGTGCACCCGGCACGAGTCCAGCGATGCACTGGCGCCGTCGCTGATCCACACCGCCGGATAGTCGCCCGTGCTGTCGTGGATCTCGCAGGACTCGGCGACGACCCTGGTGCCCGGATCCCACACGGACAGGCCGTTGCGGCCGAAGCGGCGCACGGTGGTGCGGCTGAGGGTGAGCACCGAACGCGAGCGCAGGTCCACCGCGTTCTCGGGGATGTCGTGGATGTCGCAGCCGGCCAGGGTGAGCACCGCGTCCGTGTCCAGGGTGACGCCGTCGGCCGAAGTGCGGTGCACCGAGCAGTCGGTGAGCACCGCGGCGGCGCGCGCGGCGACCTGCACGCCCGCGCCCTTGATCTCGTACACCTCGCAGCCCAGCGCCTCCAGGCCGGAGCCCTCGCCGGTGACCCCGATGCCCGCGCCGGTGGCGTGGTGGATCCGGCAGCGCTCCAGCCGGGGGCGGCCGCCCCCGCGCACCGAGACGCCGGTCTGGCCGGCCGCCACGACCTCGCACTCCTCGAACACCCCGCCGCCGCCGTCGAGTACGGAGATGCCGACCCCGGTCGGGTTCTCCACCGTGCACCGCCGCACGAGCGGCCGGGCCCCGCCGCGGACCTCGATGCCGGCCGCCGAGCGGGTGCTGACCCGCAGGTCGGTGAGTTCGGGGGAGCCGTCCTCGACGAGCAGCGCGGGCGCCGCCCGGTCCTGGCCCTCCAGGTACAGGTCCTGCACCACGGCCGAGGCGCGCACGGTCAGGGCGACCCCGTCGGGCGGGGCGATGCGCACGGAACCCACCGCGCCCTCCGGCCCGCGCAGGGTCACGGCGTGGTTGAGGACCAGGTTCTCCCGGTAGGTGCCGGGGGCGATCGAGAGCACGTCCCCGTCGCCCGCCACGGCCAGCGCTGCGGACAGCGTCGGATACTCACCGGAGCGGCGACGCCACCGCGAAGACCCGCCGTGCGTCACCTGGACCGTGCCCTGAGCCATGGTGCTGTCGTGCCCCCACCCTCGTACTCGCGCTGTCGATGCGACCGGAGCCACTCAAAGCGACTGAAGCGACTGATCTGGCCGCTCCACCGTAGCGCGCGCGGGGCCCGGGAGTTGCCAGGTCAGCTGCCCGCGCCCGCCCGGCCCCAATCGGGTCCCACCGCGGCCCACGCACGGTCCAGCCGTATGTACCGCCGATGCATGAGCCGTCGTACGACCAGTCGCCGCACGGTCTCCACCAGCGCGGCGGCGGCCAGTGCGGACGCGAGGCCCGCCATCACCGCGTGGAAGTTCGCGGCGGCCGGGTCGAGCGGACGTCCCACCACCCGGCCCTCGGTGTCGGTCCAGATCCGGAACTTGTCGCCGGCGCGCGGGGGCTCCTCCGCGGCCGGCACCGTGCCCTGGTGGCTGCTGCCGTCGGGCGCGGTCCACGCGGCCAGGATCTGGCTGCGCTGCGGGGCCTGCCGCTGCGCCGCCGGATCGGCGGCCGCTCCCGCGGGCGGCCCCGGGGTCGGCCGGACCACCACCGCGGGGACGAGGTAGCGCTCCTGCCGCTGCTCGCGCACGGCCCGCTGAAGCGTCCCGTCGACCTGGACCCCGGCCACCCAGCCGACGGCCGGAGCCGCCACCAGGACGCACACCAGCGCGGCGAACGCCACCCACGCCTCGAAAAGGTCCGTCTGGCGGCGCAGCGGATTGCGCCGCCAACGCCAAACACCCATTGCTGTCCGCACGGTCCGGCTCCCCCTACTTGTGCCAGTCTCCGTCTGTCTGCCGTCCAAGCCTCCCGCACCCCCCGGTGACGCGCATTCCGGGACTCGCGAGACTTGTGTCACCCAATCCGGTGCATGTCCTGTGGGGCATGCCGGAGGAGGAGTCGCTCGGGATGTGTCTGTCCGCGGCGACTTTTCCTCACACGTATTGAATGGTCCAACGGCCCCGTCGTGGTGCTTGGTTCCAGCATTCTTCGAGAGCCCCTCGAACGAGTCACTCCAGTACGCGGACCTCGTCGCCGACGCGCAGGGTGCCGAGGCGCACCGGCACCAGCAGCCGGCCGAAGGCGAGCGACTTGCCGATGCGACGGTGCTTGCCCAGGGTCTTCAGCGGCTCCTTGCCGCGCTGCGCCGTCGCCTGGTCGGTGGTCGTGACGATGCACCGCCCGCACTCCTTGGCCCCCCGGAAGACGGCGTCGCCGATCGCGACGCGCCGCCAGCCGTCCTCGGCCCACGCCTCGGCCCCGGCGACCACCACATTGGGGCGGAACCGGTTCATCGGGAGGGGCCCCTCATCGGGGTGGTCGCCCTGGGCGATCAGCGAGTTGAGGGCGTCCAGCGAGGCGAGGGTGGCGATCAGCAGCGGATAGCCGTCGGCCAGGCTCACGGTTTCGCCGGGCAGCGCGTACTGGGGATCGACGGGCCGGCGTACGGCCGGGTCGTCCAGGTGCACCAGTCGCGCCGGCACCCCGAGGTACGCGCTGAACCAGTCGGCCGCGGCGCCCGCCGCGACCACGGTCTCGACCTTCTTCCCGAACAGGACGACCGGCTCCAGCGGCCCCGGTTCGGGTACCTCCACGAGCACGTCCGGCATGCCCGGTGCCGACAGTGCCACCCCGCCGCTCCCCAGCGGACGGGCCGTGGCCAAGGCCAGCCGCGGCTGCTGGCGTTGGGTGATGACCGTGCCCTCGGTGTCCACCACCGCCCACCGGCGGTCGCCGGACAGACCCCAGGGCTCCACGGCCACCTCGTCGGGAGCTGTCCCCGCTACCGACTTGACGGGATGGACGTGGAGCGCCTGGACATGCAAGTTCGACATGGAGGCATAGTGCCAGCCGCCTCCGGTCGGTCAGTAGCCCCGTCCCTGTTGGTACTGGCGGCCGTACGGGTCCTCGTACGTGGCGGCCGGCACCGGCGCGGGCTGCATCTGCATCGGACGCGGCGAGGCCGGACGCATGGCCTCGTACCCGGTGCCCGTGGCGACCGGGCGGGGCTGCTGCGGCTGGGGCTGCGGCATGTATCCCGTGCGGGCGGCGAGCGGCTGCTGCTGCGGGATGTACGGCGCGGGCGCCTGCTGCAGCGGCATCGGCTGCTGCGTGGCCTGCTGCTGGTACGGGTACCCGTACGCCGGGGCGTGCTGCTGCGGCATGGCCGGGGGCAGCGCGGCCGGCAGCGCGGGCAGCGCCGACGGGAGAGCCGGAAGGTACCCACCGCTCGAATAGCCCGTGCTCGGGGAGTCGTAGGCGGCCGGGACGCGGATCGGGGCGATCTGCGGGGTGCCGCGTTCGGCGACGAGGGAATCGTAGATGGGGGTGTCCGGGAAGGAGGGCGCGGAGTAGTAACCGCCGCCATAAGTGGAGCGGGGGGAGGTCATGGGACCTAAGTTAAGCCCACGACTTCACCGGGTCCATAGCGAGGTGTCACCAACACCGCCCTGACCTGCATCTTCGCAGGTCAGGGCCCCACCTTTCACTTGGCGTTCACGTGCACGATTCGTCACTTCCACCCCAGCTTGTTCCTACTCGTACTCACCGGTTGGGTGTTGCACCGACTTCGTACTGACGCAGCGTCACAAGCCGGTGACCTCGGATGACTCCGGCGTCCGCGAGGTTTATCCGGTGCGTGGCGGTTTCAGGCGTCGCTGGGCCGGGCATAGGTACGGCCCTTCCAGGCCGCCCCCCGTCCGCGGTAGTGCTGCACGGCCGAGTCGACGGTCATCAGGAGGTACAGCAGCGCCGTGAACGGAAGCAGCGGAGCGAGCCTCGCCGGCTGCCGGTAGTAGCGCAGCATCGGCAGGTAGGTGCCGGCCATCAGCAGCCAGGCGAGGGCGCCGGCCCAGGCGGTGGCGGGGCGCCCGGCCGCGAGGCCCGCCAGGAGGGCGGCGGGCGGCACCAGGTAGACGAGGGTCAGCCCGGCCACCGCGCCGGCCAGCACCAGCGGGTGGTGGCGCAGTTGGGCGTAGGCGCTGCGCGAGACCATCCGCCACAGGTCGCCGAGCGCGGGGTACGGGCGCACGCTGTCGACCCGTTCCGCGAGTCCGAGCCAGATCCGGCCGCCGCAGCGGCGCACCGCGCGGGCGAGCGAGACGTCGTCGATGACGGCCTGCCGGATCGAGTCCGGTACACCGGCGCGCACGGCCGTCCGCGTGCGCAGCAGCACGCAGCCGCCGGCGGCCGCCGCGGTCCGGCCGGCGGGGCGGTTGATCCGGCGGAAGGGGTAGAGCTGCGCGAAGAAGTACACGAAGGCCGGAACGATGAGCCGCTCCCAGACGCTGACGACGCGCAGCCGCGCCATCTGGGAGACGAGGTCGAGATCGGCGGAGGTCGCGGCGGCGACCAGCTCGCGGAGGCTGTCGGGCTCGTGCGCGATGTCGGCGTCGGTGAGGAGCAGGTAGTCGGGCTCGTCCGCGTGCGCGGTGCGGGCGAGCGCGATGCCGTGGCGCAGCGCCCAGAGCTTGCCGGTCCAGCCGGGGGCGGGGTCGCCCGGGGAGGCGACGGTGAGGGGGAGGCCGGGGTACTCGCGGGCGAGGCGGCGGGCGAGGTCGGCGGTGCC
Source organism: Streptomyces sp. NPDC037242 (assembly GCF_055604165.1). Classification (NCBI taxonomy): domain Bacteria; kingdom Bacillati; phylum Actinomycetota; class Actinomycetes; order Kitasatosporales; family Streptomycetaceae; genus Streptomyces; species Streptomyces sp. NPDC037242. The sequence continues at coordinate 76,634 of NZ_JBVJUY010000030.1, read as the reverse complement.
GTCCGTACTGCCGTCGTCGACCAGGATGACCTCGGCTTCGCCGGGATAGTCCTGGGCGATCAGCGAGGGCAGGCTGCGGGGCAGCACCTCGGCCTCGTCCCGGGCCGGGACCACGATCGCGACGGACGGCCAGCGGGCGGGGTCGCTGCGCGGCGGGAGCCGGACGTCGGTCCGCCAGAACATGCCCTGCCCGAGGGCGAGCCAGAGCCAGACGGCGAGCGAGACGAAGGCGGCGGCGGTGAGGAGGCCCATGACGGAAGTCTGCCGGGCCCCACGGACCCACGGGCGGATTCGGCACGGCCGGGCGGCGGTGTCGTTGCCGGCCCCGACACGCGGCGGGCCCCTCCGCGCGGTGCCCCGTCCCGGCCCGCGCACCGCAACCGCCGGGCGGGCCCGGAACGGCCCCCGGCCCGCGCGGCCTCGCAGCGCCGAGCCGCACCCTGCCCCGGAGCCCGGAGCCCGGAGCCCGGAGCCCGGAGCCCGGAGCCCGGAGCCCGGAGCCCGGAGCCCGGAGCCCGGAGCCCGGAGCCCGGAGCCCGGACGTCGGCGGGGCCGGAACGCGGGCGGGTCGGGGCGGCCGACTTGTGGCCCCCGGCGCGGGTGGGTTCGGAGCGGCGCGCCGTCGGCGTTCCGCGCCGGGCTCCCGGCCCCGGCCCTGCGCCCCCGGAGCCCGGCCCCCCGGCCCCGGCCCTGCGCCCCCGGAGCCCGGCTCCCGGGCCCTGGCCCCGGTCCCGGACGTCGGCGGGGCCGGAACGCGGGCGGGTCGGGGCGGCCGGCTTGCGGCCCACGGCGCGGGTGGATTCGGACTGGGGCATCGCCAGGACTCAGCGCCGGGCACCCTGCCCCGGACCCTGCGTCCCCCCGGTCCGGGCCCCTGGCCCCGCGCCTCCCGGGCCCTGGCCGCGCCCCTCCCGCGGAGCCCGGACTCGGGCGCTGCCCCGCGCGCTGCGCCCCCAGAGTCGGATCCCGGGCGCTGCCCCCGGGTCCCGCGCCCGGAGCCCGGACCCGGATGTTGGCGGGGACGGAGCGCCGGCGGGCCGGGGCCCGCGGTTTTGCACGGCGCGCCGCCGGCGTTCCGCGCCGGGCACGCTGCCCCGACCCCGCGCACCCCGGGGTCCGGACTCCGGGCCCTGGCCCCGGTCCCCCCGCCCGGGCACCGGGACTCGGCCCCGGACCCCGCGCCCGGGCACCGGGACTCGGCCCCGGGCCCCGGGGCCGGGCACCCGGCTGTGGCGGTGGTGGGGGTGGATGCGGGGGGTCGTCGACTAAGGTGACCAGGTGAAGATCGCCCTGATGGACTCCGGTATCGGCCTCCTCGCGGCGGCTGCCGCGGTGCGGCGGCTGCGGCCGGACGCGGATCTCGTGCTGTCGTCCGACCCCGACGGGATGCCCTGGGGGCCGCGGACCCCCGCCGACCTCACCGAGCGCGCACTCGCCGTCGCCCGCGCCGCCCGCGCGCAGGGGCCGGACGCGCTGATCGTCGCCTGCAACACCGCCTCCGTGCACGCCCTGACGAGCGTGCGCGTCGAGCTGGAGCCCGCGATCCCGGTCATCGGGACGGTGCCCGCCATCAAGCCCGCCGCGGCCGCCGGCGGCCGGGTCGCGATCTGGGCCACCCCTGCCACCACCGGCAGCCCCTACCAGCGCGGACTGATCCGTGACTTCGCGACCGGCGCCCGGGTCACCGAGGTGCCCTGCCCCGGACTCGCCGACGCCGTCGAGTACGGCAACGAGGCCGCGGTCGTCCGGGCCGTCGCGGCCGCGGCCGCGCTCACCCCGCCGGACGTCACCGACGTGGTGCTCGGCTGCACGCACTACGAGCTGGTCGAGGAGACCATCCGCGCCGCCCTCGCCGAGCGCACCGGCGGCGCCGAGCTCGTCTACCACGGTTCGGCCGAGCCCGTCGCCCTGCAGGCGCTGCGCCGCCTCGGCGCCGAGGCGGCGCCGGACCTGCCGTCCACCGGAACCCTGACCGTCCTCCTCAGCGGGCGCCCGGGCGCGCTCCCCGAGGCCGCCCTCGGGTACGCCGAGGGGCGGCTGCTCGCTGGTCACCGCGCAAGCATCGGGCGCTGACCCGGGCCCTCCGCCGCCAGGCGTACGGCCAGCTCCTCCAGCGCGGCCGCGTCCAGGACCCGGTCCCCGAAGCCCGGCAGCGGGACGTGGAGCGGGGCTGTCCAGGCCTCTGGGATCGCCGCTGCGCCGTAGCGGGCCCCGGCCAGGGTGCCGGTCACCGCGGCCACCGTGTCGGTGTCCCCGCCCAGGTCCACGGCGGCCCGTACGGCCTCCGCGAAGCCGCCCGTCGTGCGCAGCGCCCACACCGCCGAGCCCAGGCAGGGCCAGACCGCCCCGTTGAACTCGGTGGCCAGCCCCGGGTGCCAGTCGGGGGCGAGCACCCGCGCGTACCGCTCGCAGTGGTCGGGGTGCACCGCCTCCAGGGCTCCGGGCAGCGCGGCCAGCGGATCGGCCCCGCCCAGGGCCGCCCGTACGAGCTCGTGCAGGACGGCCGTACCCTCCCAGGCCGCCCGGTCGCCGTGCGTGAGCGCCGCGATCCGCCGGGCGGCGTCCATGGTGCCGGCCCGGCCCGCGGGGGCGAAGTACACCGCCGAGGTCGAGGCCCGCATCAGGGAACCGTTGCCCGCCGCCCGGGCGTTGGTCTGGAAGTGCAGAGCGGCGGCCAGATCCCAGGGCTCGCCGTTGGTCAGCACGGACTCGGTCTGGAGCCCGATGTCCTTGGGCTGCCCCGCCGCCCAGCGCCGGAACCGCGCGAAGACGTCGGGGAGTTCGAGCCCGCCGTGCTCCAGCAGGGACTCGCCGACCAGTACCGCCATCTGCGTGTCGTCGGTGGCCTCGCCCGGGTCCCAGCCGCCGCCCCCGCGCATCTCCTGGCCGCGCGCCGTCAACTGCCCGGCCGGTCCGAACTCGTAGGGCGCGCCGAGCGCGTCACCGGCCGCCGAGCCCAGCACGGCTCCCACGGCGCGGTCCAGCAGGGTGTTCACAGTGCAGCCTCCTAGATCCGTCTGGCCAAATTAGCGCGACAGCCCTGACCCGCGGCACCGGTCCCCCGCCGGCGGCCGAGTGGACCAGAGGCGGTGGCGTACATGCGGAACGTGAGTACGCTGCTACACATGACCGGTCACCCCCCGGGTCCGCTCTGGACGGGCCGGGCCTCCAACCGCGCGCAGTGGCTGCTCGCCGCAGCCGGAGCGGCCTGTCTGGCGCTCGGCATCGAACTCGCCGTCGACTACGCCTGGGACCACGGCATCATTCCGCTGCTCATGGCCGTGATCGGCTGCCTCGCCGTGGGGCTCCTCATCCTCTACGGCACCCTCGCCTTCGTGCACGTCGCCGTCAGCATCGACGCCGAGGCCGTGGAGATGCGCTGCGGCCACATCGGCCTCCCGCGGCGCAGGATCCGGCTCGCCGACGTGACCTCCGCGGAATTCCTCCCTCGGATCACCCCCCAGCAGTGGGGCGGCTGGGGCTACCGCTGGCGCCCCGAGAAGGGCACAGCGATCATCGTCCGGCGCGGCGAGGGCCTGGAACTGCGCCTCGGCGACGGCAAGCTCTTCACCGTCACGGTGGACGACGCCCAGAACGCGGTGCTCGTCATCCGGGCCCACCTGCGGGCCCTCGCACGCTGATACGGAAGGCAGGCTGTGGGTCCGTACGGGGCCGCGGCGCGCGGGGACGTACACTCCGCCAGATGAGCAGCAGTGCGACCCGCGCGGCCGGGAACGAGCCGTCGAAGCCCGCCGTCCGAGAAGAAGCGGAACCGGAATCCGGGCTGACCACCCCCGGCCCCGCCTCCGACGCGGCCCCCGGCGGCCCCGCGGTGCGCAAGGCGGTCCGGCTGGTGCGCCCCGCGCTCGCCGCCCTCTCCGGAGTGCTGCTCTACCTCAGCTTCCCGCCCCGCCCCCTGTGGTGGCTCGCCCCCGTCGCCCTCGCCCTGCTCGCGTGGTGCCTGCACGGCCGCCGCGCCCGGGCCGGCTTCGGCCTCGGCCTCCTGCACGGCCTCGGCTTCCTGCTGCCGCTGCTCGTCTGGACCAGCGAGGGCGTCGGGCCCGTCCCCTGGCTGGCCCTCGCCACCCTGGAGTCCCTCCTCATCGGCCTCACCGCCCTCGGCATCTCCCTCGTCAGCCGGCTGCCCGCCTGGCCGCTCTGGGGCGCGGCCGTCTGGGTCGCAGGCGAGGCCCTGCGCGCCCGGGCCCCCTTCGGCGGCTTCCCCTGGGGCAAGCTCGCCTTCGGCCAGCCCGACGGGGTCTTCCTCCCGCTCGCCGCGCTCGGCGGCACCCCGCTGCTCTCCTTCGCGGTCGCGCTGTGCGGATTCGGTCTCTACGAGGCCCTGCGCGTCGGCGCCGACACCCGCCGCGCCGGCGCCGCGCTGCTCGCGGCCGTGAGCGTGGCCGCCCCGCTGGCCGGCGCCCTCGCCGCCAAACCGCTGGTCTCCGACGCCGCCGAGGACGGCACCGCCGTGGCCGCCGTCATCCAGGGCAACGTGCCCCGCGCCGGGTTCGACTTCAACGCCCAGCGCCGCGCGGTCCTCGACAACCACGCCAAGCGCACCATCCAGCTCGCCGAGGACGTCAAGGCCGGCCGCGCCAAGCAGCCCGACTTCGTCGTCTGGCCGGAGAACTCCTCCGACATCGACCCGTACCGCGAGCCCGACGCCTACGCGGTGATCGACCAGGCGGTCAAGGCCATCGGCGTGCCCGTGGCGATCGGCTCCGTGCTGGTCCCGGAGACCGGGCCGCTGCGCAACACGATGATCCTGTGGGATCCCGTCAAGGGCCCCACCGAGACCTATGACAAGCGCAAGATCCAGCCGTTCGGCGAGCGCATCCCCATGCGCTCCTTCGTCCGGCTCTTCAGCTCCGACGTGGACCGGGTGCGCCGCGACTTCGGCCCCGGCAAGGAGCCCGGCGTCTTCGACATGGCGGGCTCCGGCGTCGGCATGGTCACCTGTTACGAGGCCGCCTTCGACGACGCCGTCCGCTCCACCGTCCGGGCCGGCGCCCAGGTGATCGCCGTGCCCAGCAACAACGCCACCTTCGGCCGCACTCAGATGACGTACCAGCAGCTCGCGATGGACCGGGTGCGGGCCGTCGAGCACAGCCGGACCGTCCTCGTCCCGGTCACCAGCGGGGTCAGCGCGGTCATCCGGCCCGACGGAACGATCGTCAAGCAGACCGAGATGTTCACCGCCGACGCACTCGTCGACGAGATCCCGCTGCGCTCCACCGAGACCCCGGCGACGCGCTTCGGGCCGCTGCCGGAGTACGCCCTGCTGGCCATCGCCGCCGCCGGATTCGGCTGGGTTCTCGCCCGTCGGATCCGGGCCCGCCGGGGCTGAGCCGCGTCCCGGCGCCGCTTAGGGTCGGGGGATGACCACACCTGACTTCATCCGAGAGCTCCGGGCCACCGCCGGGCACCAGCTGCTCCTGCTGCCCGGCGTCACGGCCGTCGTCATCGACGACCTGGGCCGGGTCCTGCTCGGCCGGAGGTCCGACACCGGGCGCTGGTCCGTCGTGGGCGGAATCGCGGAGCCGGGGGAGCAGCCCGCCGAGACGGCGGTGCGCGAGGTGTACGAGGAGACCGCGGTGACCTGCGTACCGGAGCGGGTGGTCCTCGTCCAGATGCTGGAGCCGATCACCTACCCCAACGGGGACATCTGCCAGTTCCAGGACATCACCTTCCGCTGCCGGGCCACCGGCGGCGAGGCGCGGGCCAACGACCACGAGTCGCTGGAGGTGGCCTGGTTCGAGGTGGACGCCCTGCCGCCGCTGGAGCCGTTCGCCCTCGACCGCATCCACCGGGCTCTGCGGGACGAGCCGACCTGGTTCGCGATGCCCGCCGGCGCCCCGCAGCAGTAGGCGGGTCAGTCGGAGACGGCCGCCTCCCGGTAGAGCTCGACGGCCTGGTCGCCCATGACCGCGCTGTACGAGACCTCGGGGACGGTCCCGCCGCCCTCGTAGCCGCCCAGGACGCCCGCCAGGGCGCCGTCGACCAGCCAGGGGCTGCCGCTCGTGCCGCCGCTGAGGTCCGGGCACTCGATGCGGCGCTGGGTCTCGGAGATCAGCGTCGTGTCGTTGGCGCAGCGCAGCGGGGTCTCGCCGCTGCTCGGGTAGCCGACGACCGTGACCGTCGCGTCGCCCGGCTGCTCGGGGGCCACGGGGAAGGCGCCCACGGCGTCCTCGACCTCCCGCCCGTCGACCGGAGCGACCGTCGCGAACGCGATGTCGTCGTCCGGGTCCTCCCCGTCCGTCCAGTCCGGGGCCACGTACATACTGGTCAGCCGCCACACGCCGTACGGGGCCCTGCCGTCCCGGTAGCCCGGTGCGAAGACGGTGCCCTCCAGGTCGCCGAGGCAGTGCGCGGCGGTGGCGATCACGTTGCGGTCGTCGCTGCGCACCACCGCGGCGGTGCAGAAGTGGCCGCCGTCGAGCCCGCCCGCGAAGAGCGCGCCCACCCGGTCGGCGGCCGCGTCGGGGACGGCCTCCGCGGTGACGCCGAGCGGCGGTTCGGCCATGGCGTCGGGCAGGTCCACGCTGAGCAGCGCGGCCATCGCGGTGAGGGACAGCAGGATCCGGGACGTCCGCCGGGCACGAACGCGGGAGCGGCGGCCGGGTCGGGGGAGGGTGCACTGGATCATGCTCCGAGCCTCTCCGGCGAAGCTATGTCCGGAGGCCGAAATTCCATATGAATCCGCTGTGAATCACGGGCCGTGGATCACGGCTGCGGATCACGGCCCGGGGCACAGGGACCGGGCACGGGCCCCGCCGGGCCCCCGCTCTAGCGCCGTTCGTACACCGTCACCCGGCGGCCACGGACCTGGTGGTCCTCCACCACCCTGAACCGCTCCTTGAGGACCGCCGCCTTCGTCTTGTCCCGGTCCGACCCGGGCGGCTTCGCCACCTTCGCCGCGTCCGTCACCAGCAGCACCCGTTCCTGCGCGAGCAGCGCCGCCCGGATCCGCGCCGGGTCCGCCTCCTCGCCCTTGAGCGTGCCCGAGGCGACCGGCGTACGGGCCAGCGCGATGTCCGCCAGCCCCGTGAAGGCCCCCGGCGACACCAGCGCGGTGTCCCGCCGCGCCGCCGGTACGAACAGCACCGCGTCCCCGTCGTGCTTCAGCCGGGCCACCTCCCCGGCGACCGCCAGCACGTCGTCGACCCGGCTGGCGGGGGCCCGCTTGCCCAGCTCCACCGGCAGCAGCGCGAGCACCGCGACCCCGACCACGCCCGGCACGAGCAGGCACGCCACGCGCGGGAACCGGGGCGCGGTGACGCGCACGGCGGCGCCCAGCGCGGCGCCGATCAGCAGCGCCAGACCGGCCATGCTGAACAGCACGTACCGGTCCAGGAACAGCGGCTGCACCAGGGAGAGCCCGGTCAGCCCCAGCTGGGGAACGGCCAGCAGCGGCAGCCCGACGGCGGCCAAGGACAGCCGCCCCGCACGCGGCCGGTTCCACCGGTCCGCCAGGGCCCCGAGCCCGCCGATCGCCAGCAGGATCCCCGGACCGATCAGCATGTGCCAGGTCAGCGGCGGTATCCACGACACCTGGTCGGACTGGCCCCGGCTGAACAGGACCAGCGGCAGCGCCCCCGCCACCGCGGCCCCCGAGGCGAGCAGCCAGCGCCCGCACACGGCGCGGCCCGAGCGCGCCCACCACAGGGTCGCCGCATGCGCGGGCAGCACCAGCAGCGACAGCCAGTTCAGCAGGGCGCAGACCAGCACGGCCAGCCCGTACGCCGTCCAGCGCGGCCACGTCCGCCGCCCGGACCGGTCCGACACGAGCGACACCAGCAGCAGGGTCGACCCCGCCGCCCCGGCCGCGACCAGGGCGTACGGCCTGCCCTCCTGGAGGTAGAACTGCACCGCCGGCAGCAGCCCCAGCGCCAGCCCGCCCCCGAGCCCCGCCCAGAAGCCCGCCAGCCGGCGCCCGATCAGCGCCACGCACGCCGCGGCGGCCGCGACCGCGAGCACGGACGGAAGCCGCAGCGTCGCCGTACTCGCCCCGAACACCTCGAAGAGCCCGTGCATCAGCAGGTAGTACAGGCCGTGCACGGCGTCGACGTTCGCGAGCATCTGCCAGATCTCGCCCGCCGAGCGCCCGGCCACCTGCCAGGTCGCCGCCTCGTCCCGCCACACGCTGTCCTGCCGGGAGAGCCCCCACAGGCCGAGGGAGAGGATCCACAGGACCGGAAGCAGCCACACGAGGTGCCGGCGCCGGCCGGACGGAGGACGGGATATGTCGGAAGGCATGAAGGCGCGCGGATCCTCGGTGGGCGGTTCGGGCGGAAGCCACCAGTCTATGGACGCGGCGGCGGATTTCCGGACACGGTGTTGTGCGCCGCGGAGCGTGAACGCACGGCCCGCCCGCACCTAGCCTCGCCCCAAGAGCACCAACGAGGGGCGGTACCCGGTGAACTGGCTCATCCACGACTACCGCGAGAGCGATCTCGCCGCCGTCGTCCACCTGATCGACACCACGGCCGAACTCGGCCAGGAGTCCGTCTTCTCCCTCGCCGAGTGCATCAGCGCCCTCACGGACCGGCAGCCCTGCGTCGTCGCCGTCCACCAGGGAGTCCCGATCGGCGCGGCCCTCGCCTGCGTCACCGGCGAGCGGGCCTGGGTCATGCGCATCGCCATCGCCGCGGGCTGGCGCGGCCGCGGCCTGGCCAGCGCCCTGCTCGTCGAGCTGGAGCGCCGGCTCATCGCGGCCCGCGTCGGCCGCATCGCCTACGTCCTGCCCGAGGAGGACCTGCTCGGCGAGGGCCTGCTCAACGCCGGGTACACGCGGCAGCCCGCCGTCGCCTACTTCGAGAAGACCGAGCCGCTGCACGGTCCGGCCGCGGGCCTCCTCGACGACCTCGGCGGCCGCTTCCTGCCGAACGACCTGTGGACCAAGGTCGCCGGCATGGAGAAGGAGAAGGACCTCATCGAGCGGCGTGTGGTGCTGCCGCTCGCCGAACCCGAGCGGGCCGCCGCGCACGGGGTGCGGCCGCCGCGCGCCATCACCCTCTTCGGCCCGCCCGGCACGGGCAAGACCACCTTCGCGCGCGCCATCGCCTCGCGGCTCGGCTGGCCCTTCGTGGAACTGCTGCCCTCCCGCCTCGCCGACCAGGGCAACCTGTCCACCGCCCTGCGCGACGCCTTCGCCCGGATCGCCGAGCTGGAGCGGGTGCTCGTCTTCATCGACGAGGTCGAGGAGATCGCGCCCGTACGCACCGAGCCCGCGCAGCCCGGCGGCATCCACGGGGTGACCAACGAGCTGCTCAAGCTGATACCCGGCTTCCGGGAGGGCGACGAGCGGCTGCTGGTCTGCGCGACCAACTCCATCCGCTCACTCGACCCGGCCTTCCTGCGGCCCGGGCGCTTCGACTACCTGATCCCGATCGGTACCCCGGACGCCGGAGCCCGCGCCGCGATCTGGGCGCGCTACACGGCGGGCCGCGCGGACGTCGACGTATCGGCCCTGGTGGCGGCCAGCGAGATGTTCACCCCGGCCGACATCGAGCACGCGGCGCGGACCGCCGCCCAGGTGTCCTTCGAACGGGACCTGGAGGCGGTGGGCGCCCGGGGCGCGGCTGCGGCGCAGCTGGGCGCGACCACCGAGGACTACCTGGCGGCGGTCGCGCAGTGCCGCCCGACGGTGACCCCGGCCATGACGGGCGAGTTCGCGGCGGACATCACGGCGCACGCCCGGCTCTGAACGCGAACGCGAACGCGAAGCGGCCCGCAGCCGCTCCCCAAAGCAGCCGCGGGCCTCCCGCGCGGACTTGGCATCCGTGCGGGACGGCCACGCTCCGGTTGGGGTGTTCGCCGGCTGGAACGTGACGCGCAGGGGTGCCGGAGGGCGTCCCTGAGCCCTCGTCAACGCTTCCGAGTCAACCAGCGGACGAGGCCCGCGCGCTTCGGCCGGACGGCCACGCCCACCCTGGCCGGAAGTACCGCCCGGCGGCCCGCACCCTGGGGCCGAAGGGCCCCTGGGCTTCATGCGCGACGACGAGCGGGCTACGGGCGGCAGCGGTACGTGAACTCCGTCGCGGCCGTCCGGTGCGCGGGCGAGACCAGCTGGACCTCGGCCTTCGCCGGGTAGCTCCCCGCGCCCTGGAAGGTCCACAGCAGGTGCAGCCGGGCCTCGCGCTGCCCGCGCGGCACCCGCTCGGTCAGCTGCTCCGAGGTGGTCCCGTCGCTGCGCACCCAGCGGTAGGTGATCACTCCCGGGCGCCCGTTGGTCCGTACGACGGCCACCACGTCGGCGGTGGAATCGCAGCCGGGCCCCTGGGGGGCGGTGGTGACCGCCACCTCCCGGACCTCCAGGGACGGTCCGTACCGCTGCCAGGCCAGGTACGCCAGTACCGCGAGCAGGACGACGAAGGCCAGGGTGTAGCGGCGCCATTCGCCGCGCGGGCGCGGCGGGGGCAGGGGCGTCGGCCGTAGGGGGAAGGGCGCGGGGTGCGCCGCGGTGACCCCGGGTCCGAAGCGCAGCACCGAGCCGTCGACCCGGTCCGGGACGGCGCCGCCCGGAACGTCGAACTGCTTGGTCCGGGCCAGGCCTTCCGGGGAGTCCTGCGGGTCCCGAACCGTTTCGGGTTCCGGAGCCTGCGGCGGGCCGCTGATCCAGTGGCTGCCGAGGACGGTGGCGCTGTAGTCGTCGTCGCCCTGCGGGGCGCGGGGGTCGCTCATCGGGGCACTTCCACACAGCGCGGGATCGGGAAGGTCGCGTACGCGTACGACGGTTTCGCGGCGGGCTTGGTGGAGACGCGCGCCGTCAGGTAGCAGTTGCCCCCGGTGCGTGAGAGGGCGTGCTGCTTCGACACGGTGGTCGGCGCGCCGGTCTGCGCGGTGAGGCTGTCGGCGCCGTCGGCGAAGGCGAGGCTGTTGGGCACGGTGCCGCGGAACCACTCGATGGTCACCGTGGCGGGTCCGCCTTCGACGTTGAGCCGCACGGACGCGTCGGCCACCGTGGGAGACGCCTTGAGGGTGACGGTCACCGCGGAGACGGCCGTGGTCGGGGTGGGCGTGGGCGTCGGCGACGTCGTGGCGGTCGGCTTCGGGGACGGCGAACTGCTGTAGCTCGGGGTGGCCGAAGCGGAGGGCGAGGGCGTCGTACTGGGCGACGGGCTCGGGCTGGCGCTCGGGCTCGGGCTCGGGCTCGGCGAGGCCGACGGGTCCGGGGACGGGCCGCCGGCCGGGGATGCCGCTGATGCGCTCGACGTCGCGAACGCGTTCAGCGCCTTCGCCCCGCCGGGCTCCGCGCCGACCGCCTGGTAGCCGAGTACGGCCACGATGCCCAGGACTAGCGTCGCCCCGGCCGCGACCAGGCCGCGCCGGCCGGGGGTCCACCGGTGCGGCGGCTCCGGCAGCGTGGTGGTGGCCAGTGCGGTGGTGCCCTGCGCCGAAGCGGCCGCGGAGGGGAACAGCAGCGGCAGCAGGGCGGCCAGGGCCGCCAGCCTGCGCTGTCCGCGCTCCTCCCACTGCGGCCCGTAGGCGGCCAGGGCCACGCCCTCCAGCTCGGCCACGAACCGCTCGGCGTCCTCCGGCCGCTGCTCCGGCGACTTCGCCATGCCCCGCCGGATCAGCGGACGCACCGGCTCGGGCGCCTCGGTCTCCGGCACCGGGGACTCGACGTGCTGGAGCGCGAGCTCCGCGAAGCTCTGCCCGTCGAAGGGCTTGCGGCCGGTCAGACACTCGAAGAAGGTCGCCGTCGCCGCGTACACGTCCGCCGCGGGCGAGGCCGGCCGGCCCTGCCACTGCTCCGGCGCCATGTAGGCGGGCGTGCCCGCCGCTCCGGGCGTCGAACCCTCCCGGGTGGCGATCCCGAAGTCGACCAGCTTGGAGGTGCCGTCCACCGAGACCAGCACGTTCGCCGGCTTGTAGTCGCGGTGGACCACCCCGGCCCGGTGCGCGTCGGCGAGTCCGAGCAGGGAGCCCTTGAGCAGCACGAGCGCCGCCTCGGGGCCGGTCTGCCCGCTCTGTTTGAGCACGGCGTTCAGCGGGACGCCGTCGACGAGTTCCATCACGATGGCGGCGCCGCCGGGCGCCTCCACGTACTCGTACAGCCCGACCACGTAAGGCGAGCGGAGCTCACCGAGCAGTTGGGCCTCCGCCCGGAACTCCCGGACGAAGGCAGGATTCTCCAGCATCCGGTCGTTCAGGTACTTCACCGCCACCGCGGTGCCGGTGCCGTCGTGGACGGCGAGCACCACGCGGCCGCTCGCGCCCGAGCCGAGCTCGCGGATCTCCGTGTAACCGGGAACCGACCACATGCCGTTCATGCCCTTCCCTCTGCCGCGGCGGGGCGTGACAGCGCCCCGGGGCCGGCCCCCGAGGGGACCGGCCACCATCTGGGACACGTTCCCGCCACGGCTGGTTCCCGACCCAGTGATGGTCTCGGCCGGGTCACGGAACGGGCGGTGGCGTCAGGCCGCCGCCGCTCGCGCGCCGATCATGGCGTGCAGCCGGTCGGCCGCCGCCCGTCCGAAGTCCGGGTCGTTGATGTGGGTGTCGTAGTCGTAGAGCCGGGCGGCGCTGCCCCGCAGCCCGTCGCGCAGGGCCGAGAACAGGGCCCGATCCGCGTCGGGGTCATGATAGGGGCCGCCCGGCGCGCCGAGCGTGGACAGTCCGCGCAGTGGGACGCAGACCGCCGTGGGGCCGGTGGCCGCACGGAGTTTCGCGGCGACCCTGCGGCCCAGCTCGGTGCATTCGGCCTCGGTCGTACGGACCACCGTGATCGAGGGGTTGTGGACGCGGACCCGCCGGTGGCGGGCCCGTTCCGGCAGGGTCTCCAGCGGGCCGAACTTCACCATGTCCAGCGCGCCCAGGCTCACCACCTGCGGAATCCCGGCCCGCCCCGCCGCACTGAGCCGGTCGGGGCCCGCGGTGAGGATCCCGCCGCACAGGTCGTCTGCCAGCTCGCTGAGGGTGAGGTCGAGGACGCCGGCGAAGATCCGCTGGCCGGCGAGCTTCTCCAGGGTGCGCCCGCCGGTGCCGCTGACGTGGAAGACCAGGACCTCGTAGCCGAGTTCGGTGAGCCGCTCCCGGGCCGCGTCCACGCCGATCGTGGTCACGCCCGCCATGCTCGCCGCGATCAGCGGACGGCTGCCCGCGCCCAGCGGGACCGGCCGGCGCAGTTCCAGTGAGAGGCGCTCGAAGGCCCTGGCCATGCCGGCGACGGCCTCGACCGCGTTCGCCATGATGGGCGCGGAGACGCTGTTGATCCCCGCGATGTCCACCACGCTGTACATCATCGTGATGTCCGCCGACCCGACGTACGGGGCCACGTCCCCGGACGCCATCGAGGAGACCATCAGTTTCGGCACGCCCAGGGGGAGTGCGCGCATCGCCCGGGTGGCGATGGAGGTGCCGCCGCTGCCGCCGATCGCGAGCACCCCGTGCAGCCGGCCTTCGGCGTGCAGGCGCAAGAGGGTCGCTTCCGCGCCCCGGGCCATCGTGGTCACGGCCGCACCCCGGTCGGCGGCCGCGCGTAGTTCCGAGAGCTCCGTCCCCGCTGCCCGCGCCACCGCTTCACGCGGCACGTCGGCGGGCACCCGGGGTTCGCCCATGATTCCTGTGTCGACCAACACCACTTCGACGCCGGCGCCGAGCAGCCGCTCGCGCAACCAGCCGTACTCCACACCCTTGGTGTCCAGGGTTCCCACCAGCACGACGTTCGTCATAGGTGCAATGTCCATGCAGGTGGGGTTTGTTGGCAAGTAAAGGGTGGGTCAACCCTTCACGAGCCCCAACAGCCGCTCCAGAAAAGGGATTTGGGACACCACCAGTTTGTTTCTGGCCACCTCGGGGGCGAACCAGGCCACCCGGTCCAGCTCCGGGAACTCCTGCGTCCGGCCCGAACCGGCGGGCCACTCCATGCTGAACGTCCCGGGCACCATCAGCGCCGGATCCAGGTCGGCGCGTACCGCCCAGATCGTCACCAGCTTCCCGCCCGGCACCCGCACCTCGCCCAGGGGCAGGTACGGGCCCTGCGGCGGAGGCAGCCCGATCTCCTCGGTGAACTCCCGGCGCGCGGCATCGCGCGGGGTCTCCTCCGGGCCGTACTCGCCCTTCGGGATCGACCACGCGCCCGCATCGCGCCGCTCCCAGAACGGGCCGCCCATGTGGCCGAGCAGGACCTCGACGTCATCCGGACCACCGCCGGCGGCCCCGTGGTCGGCCTCGCGGAACAGGAGCAGCCCGGCGCTGCGCTTCGGCGTCATGCGGTGATGTATGCCCAGCGTGGACCGGCTCAGCACCCCGGTCGCCCGGCTCAGCGCCTCGCGCGGGCCCGGTACCGCGTGCGCCGCCGCATCAGTGGTCGTGCGGGCTCCGCCGGTGCACCGGTCCGTGCGCGTCCGCGCAGTGCGGATCGGCCGACGGATCCGGGCCGCCGAACTCGCCCGCGCGGCCCACCGTGAGCAGGGAATCCTGGGCGTGGTCCACCTGGAGGGTGGTGTGCGTGATCCCGTACTCCTTGGCCAACAACGCCTCCAGGTCGCGGCGGACGGCGTGGCAGTCGCCCTCGGGCGCCACCAGCACGTGGGCGGAGAGCGCCGCCTGCCCGGAGGTGATGGTCCAGATGTGCAGGTCGTGGACCTCGGTGACCGGCGGGTGTCCGGCGAGCCGGTCGCCCACGGCGTCGGGGTCCATGTGGGCCGGGGCGGCCTCCAGGAAGATCCGGCCGGACTCCCGGACCAGTCCGTAGCCCGCCTTCACCATCAGCACGACCACCACGAGGGAGGCGATCGAGTCGGCCTGCCGGAAACCGGTGGTCAGCACGATCAGACCGGCCACGGCGGTGCCGATGAAGGCGAACAGGTCGTTGAGGATGTGCTGGTAGGCGCCCTCGACGGCGAGCGAGGTCCGGTTCGCCTTCGAGATGAACCAGGCCGCGACCACGTTGACGGCGATCCCCGCCAGCGCCGTGACCAGCACCAGACCGCCCTCCACCGGCGGCGGGTCGAGCAGCCTGCGCACCGCCTCGTACGCCAGCCAGACCGCCAGCAGGAGCAGCGTCAGGCCGTTGGCCTGGGCGGAGAGTATCTCGGCGCGCTTGAGGCCGTAGGTGAAGCCGCCGCGCGCCGGTCGGGCGGCGAGCCGCATCGCGATCAGCGCCAGGACGATCGAGACGGCGTCGGTCAGCATGTGCGCGGCGTCCGAGATCAGGGCCAGGGAGTGCGCCACCACACCGATGACTACCTCGATCGCCATGAAGGCCGCGATCAGGCCCAGCGCCATGGCCAGCCAGCGGCGGTCGGCGTCGGCCGCGACACCGTGGCTGTGCCCGCCGGGACCGTGGTCGTGGCCGTGACCGCCGTGGCCGACGGCACCGCCGCGGCCGTTCACGCCGTGGTCGTTCACGCCGTGGTCGTGTGCCGGGTCGTCGTGCTCGTGCGGCGCGTGGTCGTGCGCACTCATGGCGTCCCCCGTTTGATTTCGGACCGGTCGCTGTTCGGGTCTGTCGCGTGAAGTGAAGCGCACCTGACGGAGATGGGCAAAGGCTGCAACGGGGACCGTTGTCATTACCTATAACACCGGCCTGACCTGCGGTTATGCCGGGCGACTGCCAGGACGGCCGGACCGTGGGAAAATCTGACCATGGCCCAGCGACCCGGCGCGACCGCGCCCGAGCTCGTTCTGGAAACCGACAGGGGATCCACCGCGATGACCCCGGGCCGGACGTACCACGTCGGCCGGGACCCCCTCTGCGAGATCTGCCTGGAGGACGCACGCGTCTCCTGGCACCACGCGATCCTGCGCCCCGACGGCGACCACTGGACGCTGGAGGACGAGAACAGCACCAACGGCACCTGGGCCGACGGCCACCGCGTCCACGAATGGGCCGTCGGCGCCGGCAGCGAACTGCGCTTCGGCAGCGCGGCCGACGGCCCGCGAGCCCTGCTGGTCGGCCCCCCGCCCCCGGCCCCGCCGCCCGCCCGGGCCACGGCCCGTCCCTCCTCGGTGTCCAGCCCGGCGCTCACCGGCACCTTCGCCCGGCCGACCGCCGTCCGGCCACTGGCCGCCCGTACCGTCGTGCGGATCGGCCGCGCCCCCGACAACGACCTCGTCATCGACGACCTCGTCGTCTCCCGCCGGCACGCCGAACTGCACTCCCTCGCCGACGGCACGTACGAGATCGTCGACCTCGGCAGCCACAACGGCACCTACCTCAACGGCGCACCCGTCGAGCGCGCCGCCCGCCTCGCCGAGGGCGACATCGTCGGCATCGGACACAGCGCCTTCTGCCTCGTCGGGGACCAGCTCCAGGAATACGTGGACACGGGCGAGGTCTCGCTCGACGTCCAGAACCTCGCCGTCGCCGTCGACCACGGCCGCAAGACCCTCCTCGAAGGCGTCTCCTTCCCCGTCGGCGCCAAATGCCTGCTCGCCGTCGTCGGCCCCAGCGGCGCCGGCAAGTCCACCCTGCTCGGCGCCCTGACCGGCCTGCGCCCCGCCGACCACGGCACCGTCCTCTACGACGGCCGCGACCTCTACCGGGACTACGCCGAACTGCGCAGCCGGATCGGACTCGTACCGCAGGACGACATCCTGCACGCACAGCTCACCGTCCGCCGCGCCCTCACCTACGCCGCCGAACTGCGCTTCCCGCAGGACACCGCCAAGGCCGAACGTCAGGCCCGGGTGGACGAGGTCATCGGCGAACTCGGCCTCCAGCAACGCGCCGAACAGCCCATCCACAGCCTCTCGGGCGGCCAGCGCAAGCGCGTCTCCGTCGCACTGGAACTCCTCACCAAGCCCTCGCTGCTCTTCCTCGACGAACCCACCTCCGGGCTCGACCCCGGCATGGACCGCTCCGTGATGCACATGCTGCGCGGCCTCGCCGACGACGGCCGCACCGTCATCGTCGTCACCCACAGCGTGCTCAGCCTGGACGTCTGCGACCGGCTCCTGGTCCTCGCCCCGGGCGGCCGCATCGCCTACTTCGGCCCGCCCGAGGAGACCCTCGGCTACTTCGGCTTCGAGCAGTGGCCCGAGGCCTTCGAGGCCTTCGAGAACCAGCAGGGGCGCGACTGGGCCGCCGAGTACGCCGCTTCCGCCCAGCACCGCCGCTACGTGACGGGCGCCCCCCGCCAACCCCGCCTCGACGGGGAGGACCGGGCGGCGGGCTTCGTCGCCGCGCCCCCGAAGGCCCAGAGCTGGGGCTCCCAGCTCTCCACCCTGATCCGGCGGTACGCGGCCGCACTCAGCGCCGACCGCACCTTCCTGGCCATCATGATCGCGCTCCCGTTCGTCATGGGAGCCATGGCCCGCGCCCTGGCCGGCACCACCCTCACCCAGGAGACGGCGATCAACGCCCTGCTCATCCTGTGCGTGGGCGGCGTGCTGACGGGCGCCGCCAACGCGGTGCGCGAGCTGGTCAAGGAACGCACCATCTACCAGCGCGAACGCGCCGTCGGGCTGTCCAGATCCGCCTACCTGATGTCCAAGGTGGTGGTCCTCGGCGCCGTCACCGTGGCCCAGGCGGTGGTGCTGACCCTCGTCGGGCTGTTCGGAGTGAAACACAACGCACCCGACGGCAAGGGCGTCCTGCTGCCACCCCTGATCGAAATCACCCTGGCCGTCGCCCTGTTGTCGTTCACGGCGATGATGCTCGGCCTGCTCGTCTCCGCCCTGGTGCGCAAGGAGGAGGTCACCATGCCGCTGCTGGTCCTCCTCGCCATCGTCCAAGTGGTGTTCTGCGGAGCGCTGCTCCAGCTCGACGGGGTGCCGGTGATCGAGCAGCTGGCCTGGTTCGTGCCGTCGCGGTGGGCGCTCGGCGCGATGGCCGGCACCATCGGCCTCGGCGCGATCGTGCCCGGCAAGCTCACCGACGACCCGCTCTTCGCCCACACCACCGGGGTGTGGCTGCTGAACCTGGGCATGCTGGTGGCCCTGGCCGTGCTGTTCGGCGTGCTGGTCGCGCGGCTGCTGCGGCGGCACGAGCCCGCGATCATGCGGAAGTAGGGCCGATGACCAGCGCGGCGGGGCCCGCCGAGGAGTTCCGCCCCACCCATGTCGTGCCACAGGAAGGGCTGCCCGCCTGGGAGGCGCCCGACGTGTCCCGGCCGACCGCCTCCCTGGACGCCTTCCTGCCCGTGCGCCTGTTGTCCCGGCGCGGGGAGTGGGGGGAGGTCCTGTGCTCCAACGGCTGGTCCGCGTGGGTGGACGGCCGCCTGCTGGTGGCCGTGCCGCAGCCCCCGCCGACCGGCGGGCGGCCCCTCGCGCGCACGGAGGACCCGCAGCCGCTGCTCGCCCACACCGCGGAGGCGCTGGAGCGGTACCGGCGGGCCGTGCGGGAGTACGCCTCGGGCGGGGTGGACGCCGGGGCCTTCCGGCGCGGCACCCGGGGACTGCGCGCCGGGGTCGTGGTCGACGGGGAGTCCGTGTGGCTCTACGACGAAACGGCGGGACGGTGGATGTACGCCGACGGGGCCCGTCTGACGACCTACGCGGTCGTCGCCGGACCGGGTGCCCGGGCCGAGGCGGAGGCCCCGCCGCAGGACACCGACCCCGCGGGCGGGGCCGACGTACAAGAAGCCGACACCGGGGCCGTCGCCGATCCCGGTGCCGATGTCAGTGGCGGTGATGCCGGTACCGATGCCGGTGCCGGTGCCGGTGGGGCGCACGAGCCGACGCGGATCGCGGACCTGCCCGGGGCCGGGGCCGGGGAGCGGTGATGGCCGCGGAGCCGCTCGGCGGCCGCGCCTCCGACCTGCGGGGGCGCCAGATCGCCGGGTACGTGGTGGAGAGCGAGATCGGGCGCGGCGGAATGGCGGTCGTCTACCGGGCGCACGACGTACGGCTGGACCGGACGGTGGCGCTGAAGCTCCTGGCGCCCGAACTCGCGCGCAACGACACCTTCCGGCAGCGGTTCGCGCACGAGTCGAAGGTGGCGGCGGCCATCGACCACCCGCACATCGTGCCGGTCTTCGAAGCGGGGGAGACGGACGGGCTGCTGTACATCGCGATGCGGTACGTGGCCGGGCAGGACCTGCGGGCCATGCTCGACCGCACCGGGCCGCTGCCGGTGGCGACGGCGGCGCGGATCGCCGGGCAGGTGGCCTCGGCCCTGGACGCGGCGCACGGGCACGACCTGGTGCACCGCGACGTGAAGCCCGGCAACATCCTGGTCGCGGAGGGCACGGACAGCGAGCACCCCGAGCACGTGTACCTGACGGACTTCGGGCTGACGAAGAAGTCCCTGTCGCTGACCGGGTTCACGAGCGTCGGGCAGTTCGTGGGGACGCTGGACTACGTGGCCCCGGAGCAGATCTCCGGGAAGCCGGTGGACGGCCGGTGCGACGTCTACAGCCTGGGGTGCGTCGTGTACGAGACCCTCGCGGGCGGGCCGCCGTTCCAGCGGGACGACGACATGGCGCTGCTCTGGGCCCACCAGTACGATCCGCCGCCGCCGGTGAGTTCGCGCCGGGCCGGACTGCCCGCCGGGGTGGACGCGGTGCTGGCGAAGGCGCTGGCCAAGGCGCCGGAGGACCGGTGGGCGAGCTGCCTGGAGTTCACCGACGCACTGCGGCGGGAGGGGGCGGGGCCGGTCGCGGAAGCGGGCGGGGCGAGTAGCGGGACCGGCCATCCTTTGACCCGCGTGGCCGGCGGGGCGGCTGCGACCGCCCTGGGGCTGGACCCGGGGGAGGGCCCGGGGCCGCCGCCTCCGCCGCCGAGGTGGGCGATGCCGGTGTTCCGGGGGCGCGGGTGAGCGTCAGTCGCCGGTGTCGGAGGGGCGGCAGAGCACGTGGGCCGTGACCTCGGTGTGGGAGGCGGAGACGTACCAGCCCGTGCGGCCGTCCGCGTCGAAGACGGGGTGGCTGGCCAGGACGGTGTGTCGGTACCCGCCCCGGGCGTCGCGGTCCCGGCGGGCGGTGGAGTAGCCGCCGGACTGTACGGTCGTGCCGCGCGGGCAGAACACCTGGCTGACGGCCACCGCCTCGGCGCCGGGGGCCGCCCGGCCCGTGGGGCCGGCCAGGTAGCGGGCGCCGGTGCTCGTCGCCTGGGTGGGCAGGGCGGTGGAGAGGGTCAGGGCCAACGCGGAGACTGCAAGCAGGCCAGCGGCATGAAGCGGCCGAAACAGGCCTTTGATCGTGTTCACGGAGGCGAGCGTGACATGCAGAAACGATCCCCCGATGAACCGATTTCCACGCGTTCACCCGTATGGCTCAGTTAGTCTCGATCTTCATGAGCACTCTGCAGACGATCAGTGACGTGCCCGTCCTCCTGTGCGCCGCCGAGGGCGAGGCCATCCGCGGCGAGGGCGACGTCCTGGACCTGATCGGAGACGCCGGCTACCAGGGGGCCGATTGGGTCGTGATCCCCGTGGAGCGGCTCGACGAAGCGTTCTTCCGGCTGCGCAGCCGGGTCGCCGGCGACATCGTCCAGAAGTTCGCCAACTACCGCCTCGGAGTCGTTGTCCTCGGTGACATCTCCGGGCATACGGAGAGCAGTTCGGCGCTGCGCGACTTCGTCCGCGAATGCAACCGGGGGCGGCAGACCTGGTTCCTCGGCGACATCGAGGAACTGCGGGAGCGGCTGAAGGGCTGAAGGGCTGAAGGGCTGAAGGGCTGACGAATGGTGATGGAACCCGAGCCCCCGACCGGCCTGCGCGGCGCCGGACCCACCCCGTGGTCGGATGCCGTACCGGTCCACGGGGACCTCCTCGCGGCGAAGGCGCGCGTGTACGACCCCTGCGGGATGGCCTGTTCACAACCGGTCCCGGAGAAGGAGAGCGCCGAGTACGCCGCGCACGCCTTCACCGTCGACGGACTCGCCGTCCGGTTCCGCGCGGCCAGGACGACCCCCACCAAGGTCGGCCAGTTCGTCACCGTGTGGAAGCGGTCCCCGGGTGGGCCCATCCAGCCCTTCGACGCGACCGACCCCGTCGACCTCTTCGTCGTCAGCACCCGCGACAACGGCGGTTCCGGCTTCGGCCAGTTCGTCTTCCCGAAGGACGCGCTCGTGCGACACGGTGTGGTGGCGGCAGGCGGCTCCGGAGGGAAGCGGGCCTTCCGCGTCTATCCGCCCTGGGCGACCACCACCAACCGGCAGGCCGCGGCCGCGCAGGCATGGCAGCTGGCGCACTTCCTGGACCTTCACGAGGACCGGCCCGCCGACTGCGCGCGCGCCCGAGACCTCTATCGCGGCGCGTAGGCCGTTCGGGTCGTCCGGGGCATCCGGGCCATCCCGACGGGGACGGTCTACGGGGCTGGTGGGGGGTCTACGCGCCCGCGGTGGCGCAGGGGGCGGGCGATGAAGGCGCCGAGGAAGCCCGCCACCGCGCCCCAGAGGAAGGCGAGGCCCACCGTTCGCCACAGGACGGGGCGGAGTTCCACCTTGCCGCCGAGGCCGTCGACGTCGCCGATCCCCAGCAGCGACAGCCCGATCCTGGCCTGCACGGAGGCCAGCAGGCATACCGTCAGGGTCGCCAGGGCCAACGCCACGGCCAGGTGGAGCGCGTGCTGCCAGGGGCGGAGGTCCGCCGGGGAGCGGACGGCCGCCAGGACACCCGCGCCGAGCAGCAGGACCGCCGCGACCGCCACGAGCCACCAGGCCCGGGAGTCGTGCCCTGCGAGGGAGGCCACGTCCACCGTCGACAGGTCGGACCCGCGCAGCACCTGGTCCAGCAGCTGGGGCATCGGCAGCCCGAACGGCCCCTCGACCTTGCCCTCCCAGGCCCCGCCGAGGCCCAGGGTGAGGGCGAGCCAGGCGAGGTTCGGCAGGCCGAGCAGGACCACGGCCAGGGTGCGGGCGGCGTGCCCCTGGGTCGCCGCCACCACCACGCCGGCCACGACACCGAGGACGACGTACGCGAGGAGCAGCGCGACCACGGCGAACGCGGCCGGTCGCACCGCCGAGTGGAAGCGGATCAGCCCGGCCGGGAGCGGTGCCCGGCGCGAGATCAGCAGGGCGGCCAGCAACAGGCCGAGGATCCACAGCAGTCCGAAGAAGAGCGTGGCGGGCAGCGCGGCCTTGAACCCCACCGTCGGGGAGGAGTCGAGGAGTTCGCCGAGCTCGGCGCCGATCTCGCCGACGGGGGAGTCGCCCGTGGAGACGGCGAAGGTCTGCCGGGCCAGGAGCGCGAAACCCGTCAGCACCAGCAGCCACAGCAGCACCAACGGGGCGGCGCGGGCCAGCAGTTCGCGCGGCCCGGCCACGGCCCGGTTGTGCAGGGGCCGCAGGAAGCACCAGCCGGCGGTGAGCGCGCCCGCGAGGCTCACGGAGAGCGGGAGTACGGACAGGCTCGCGTCGGCCCCCGCCAGGAAGCCGGCCCCGCCCGACACGTCCACCGAGCCGCCGGCCGCCATCACGACGACGGCGGCCAGCACGTGGGGGAAGGCGCCGCCCGGCAGGTCGCCCGCGCCCGCCAGGGTCAGCCCGGCGGCCGCGACGACGGTCATCACCACGAAGCCCGCGACCACCGCGACGAGGGCGTCGCGCCATGCTCTCGCGGGGGATCCGGATGTCCCGGCGGGGGTACTGCCGGACGTACTGGGCGTACGGCTCACCCTGCAACCGTAGGCACCCTCCGCTTGCGGGCACCACCTGAACGGCGCACACAATGGTCGGCAAGAGTGAATAAATCAGGAGTTTTCCCTGCAACAGCAGCGGAACCTCCACTTGGCACCGGAACTCCTCCGTCTGGGAAGAAGAGCCCGTGACCACGCAACCCTCCGGCCAGCAGCCGCCGCCGTCGTCATCGTCCGAGCGCCCCGCCGGCCCGCCGTCCGGCCCGCTCTCCGGCGGGCAGCAGGGCCCGCCCTCATCGCCGCCGACCGCCCCTCCCGGGGCCGGCGGCGACGGCGGCGCGGGCAGTGCGGGTGGTGGGGGGCCTGAGGGTCCCGGGGGGCCTGAGGGCCCTGACGGCCCTGGGGGTCCTGGTGGCACGCCGCCGGGTCCGCCGCCCAAGGAGCCCTGGTGGCATTCGGTGCCCAAGCTCGCCACCATGCTGGTCGCGGTGGCCGCCGCCGTGGTCCTGGTCGTGGTGCTGACCCGGCCGACCGGCACCTCCACGTCCGCGGGCGCCGAGGTGTTCCTGCAGCCCGCGGCGGCTTCGGGTCCGGACCCCTTCACCGTGTCGACCGCGGCCAAGGAGGCCACGCCGCCGCCGGAGAGCCCACAGCCGTCCGCCAGCGCCACGAGACCGCTGCCCGAGGGGGCCCGTACCACCGGGACCACCGTCACGCGGAGCGTCAGCGGATCCTCGCCCGGCCTGTACGGCGGTACCAAGGACCTCGCCAGCTGTGACGTCGAGAAACAGATCAAGGCGCTCACCGCGGAGCCGGCCAAGAACGCCGCCTTCGCCTCGGCACTCGGCATCCAGCCGGCTTCCGTGCCCGCCTACCTGCGCTCCCTCACGCCGATGCAACTGCTCATGGACACCCGGGTCACCAATCACGGCTTCCGGGACGGCAAGGCCACCAGCTACCAGGCCGTGCTCCAGGCCGGCACGGCCGTGCTGGTCGACGACCGAGGTGTGCCGCGGGTGCGGTGCGCCTGCGGGAACCCGCTCGGGTCGCCGGTGGCGCTGAAGGCCAACCCGAAGCGGTTCGGGCAGACCTGGAACTCGTACCAGCCGACGAAGGTCGTGGTCATCGCGCCGTCGGTGACCGTCGTGAACAAGTTCGTGATCTACGACCACAAGGAACGCCACTGGTACGAGCGCGACCGCGGCGAGCACCACCACGGCAAGCGCGACAAGCCGGTGCCGCCACCGGTGATCCCGCCGACGCCGCCGATCACACCTCCGTTCACGCCGATCACGCCGCCGGTCACCAAGAGCCCGGTGACGCCGTCGGAGTCGGTGACCTCCCCGTCGGGGTCGGCGACCTCCCCGTCGGAGTCCTCGTCGGAGTCGGTGACTTCGCCGTCGGAGTCCTCGTCGGAGTCCCCGTCGGGGTCCTCGTCCGAATCCCCGTCGGAGTCGGTGACCTCGCCGTCGGATTCCCCTTCCGAATCCCCGTCGGGGTCCGCGTCGCTGGTCCCGTCGGATTCGCCGTCGATACTCTCTTCCGAGTCGCCGTCGGCGTCGGTGTCCGACTCCCGGTCGCCGCGGGTGGGGGTTCCGTCGTCCCCGTCGTCTCCCTCGTCGTCGGCCGCCTCGCCGGAGTCCGTCGCCCCGGAGCCCTCGTCGCCGCCGGCGCTGCGGACCTCGGCGGAGCCGAAGCCTCCGGCCCCGCCGAGCCCCACGTCGGCGAAGCCGGAGCCGCCGCCTCCGCCCCCTCCGCCGTCTGAGCCGGCGCCGCCCCCGCCGCCTCCGCCCTCGCCGCCTCCTCCGCCGCCCCCGCCTCCTCCTCCGCCGTCTGAGCCGGCGCCGCCTCCGCCCCCGCCGACGGTTCGGCCCGGCGACGGCAACGGCGACGGCAACGGTGAGGGCAACGGCACCCAGTAGCGGGGAGGTTGCGGTCGCGTACTAGCGGACCCGGCCGTACATGTTCGGGCTGTAGTAGGAGAAGGACGAGACGCGCACGTTCTTGCCGGGGCGCGGGGCCTCCAGGTACTGGCCGTCACCGAGGTAGACGGCCACGTGGTGGATTCCGGAGGCGCGGCCGTTCGAGGACCAGAAGACCAGGTCACCGCGGCGCAGTTCCGAGCGGTTGATCGGGGTGGTGGCCCGGTACTGGTCGTCGGCGACCCGGGGGAGGGAGATGCCGGCGGAGCGGTACGCGGCTTGGACCAGGCCCGAACAGTCCCAGCCGTGGGGGCCGTTGCCGCCCCAGACGTACGGGTCGCCGAGGTGGCTCTTGGCGAAGGAGATGGCGCCCTCGGTGCCCTGGCGCAGGGGAGTGCCGGAGCCCGTGCCCGAGGAGCCGGAGCCGCCGCCGGAGGAGCTGGAGCCGCCGCCCGAGCCTCCCGTACGGCCCGCGTTGCGCTCGTACTTGTCCTGGTGGCTGGTCCAGCGCCACCAGCCGGTGGCGTCCTTGTACCAGTACACGCGGTCCGTCGAGTCCCAGCCGGCGCGGCCGCGGAAGGTCGGCTCCGAGGTCCGGGGGGAGGACGTGGACGGGGCCGTGGGAGTGGCGGACTTCTTGCCGGACTGGCCCGACTGGCCGGACTTGGCGAGGTACTTGTCGTAGTGGGAGGTCCAGCGCCACCAGCCGGTCTGGTCCTTGTACCAGTACTTCGACCCGTCCCAGCCCGCGTGGGACGGCGCCGGCTCGGCCGACGCGGCGCCCGCGCCGGTGCCCATCAGTACGGTCGCGCCCACCGCCGCGACGACGGCGCCGCGCACGGTGCAGCGGCGGCGCGAGGCCCCTGCGGTGGGGGCCGCCGCGCCTGCGGCGCAGCCGGCGCAGGTACAGCTGTCGGGTATGTTCTCGGTGAATTCGGGCGTACGCATGCGGGTTCCTTTCCTGCGGGGGGATCCTCAGTGGGCGTCGACGGCAGGGCCGCGCGCCGTGTAGAAGGCCACGGTCAAGTCCTTGACCAGGGCCTTCCGTTCGTAGTCGTCCAGGCTCACGAGCCCGCGGTCCGACATCCGGTGGACGGTGTCGTCGACCGCGTCGATGACGGAGCTGAGGACGGAGTCCCGGTGCCGGGCGTCGATGGAGGCGATCCGGCGGCGCTGCATCGCGGCAGCGACCTCGGGGGCGTACTCGACGTGCAGCGGCCGGGCGGAGAAGACCTCGACGCCGACGGCCCGGCACTCCGCGGCGAGCAGCCGGGTCAGTTCCTCGCCGACGGCCTCGGCGTCGCGCAGGGTTCCCGGGTCGGCCGGTCCGGGGTCGAAGGAGTCGGCGGGCATCCGGGAGAGCACCCGCGCGGTCGCGGATTCCACCTGCCCGCGCAGGTACTCGGTGTGGTCGTCGACCGCCAGCGTCGCCCGGGCGGTGTCCTTGACCCGCCAGACGACGAGGACGACGGCCCGTAGTGCGGTGCCCTCGGCGTCCACGACGGCGAGCGGCTCGCTGCGCCAGTGCCGCAGCCGTACGTCGACCCGCGCGTGCCGTGGCAGCGGGCTGGACCAGACGAGTCCGGTACGGCGGATCGTGCCGCGGTAGCGGCCGAAGAGGGTGAGCGCCCAGGCGTGGCCGGTGCGGCCGCGGCGCAGGCCGCCGAGGGCGGTGAGCGCGATGGCCGCGCAGCAGAAGAGGAGGGCCAGGGGCCAGGCCTCGGCGGGTACGGGGGAGGGGCGCAGGTCCGCGTGCCGCAGGAGCGCCCCGGCCCCGGCCGCGGCCGCCGCGGCGGCGAGCAGGGCCCACCAGCCGGAGCACGCCCGTGCGGGGCGCTCGGTGAGCGCGGGGTCGAGCACGGCGGGGAGGGTGCGGGGTGTCGTCGGCGCCGGGGCCGGGCCCTTGGCGCCCGGCCGGGGTATCGCTCCGTGGAACCGCCGGTGCCGGATGGTGTCGGCAGGGGTGTCAGGGACGGGGCCGGGGGGCTCGTCGTCCCGGAAGAGGGGTTCGAGGACGAGGGGGTCCCGGTAGGGCCGTACGACCACGCCCGCGCCGGAGGAGCCCGGTATTCGCGCGGGGCCCTGCCCGCCTTCCCTGTCCTCCTCGGCTCCCTCCGCCGGGCCTCCGGTCGTCGAATTCGGCGCTTGCGACAAGCCACACCCCACACTGCCGTGGGCGCCAATGCCCCTCTGCGAAGGGGTGACTGACGCCGATAAAGATGATCAAGATAGAAACGATCTTCACGGAAGCGTACAAGTCGCCCATTCGGGAAAGGTCCCGACAGGCCGGGACTTTAGTCCCTTTCCGGTTCCGCCGCGGTGGCGCCCGCCGCGCCTCCCCGCGGCCTCCGGCGGAGCCCGGGCGGCGGCCTGCTGGCAGCGGAGGCCGGGCCTCGGCCTGCGCCGGGCATGCCCCGGCAGCGCGCGAACGCCGAGCCCCGGTGCGTCGGCCTGCTGGCAGCGGTGGTTGCCCCCGGGTCCCCGTGCGCCGTCCGCTTCCACCCGGCACCGCGGCCCTGTGCCCGCACGGCGGCTCCGGACCCGCACCCCGCTCTCGGCGTTGGCCTGTGCGGGCAAGCCCCGGCAGGCGCGAACGCCGAGCCCCGGTGCGTCGGCCTGCTGGCAGCGGTGGTTGCCCCCGGGTCCCCGTGCGCCGTCCGCTTCCACCCGGCACCGCGGCACTGCGCCCGCACGGCGGCTCCGGACCCGCACCCCGCTCTCAGCGCGGCACCCCCGTACCCCGCGCCTGCCTCCGTGGTCGGGCGTCCTTGCCCTGCCCGCCTTGCGGCGCCCTCGCGCCCCGGGCCTGCCCCGCTGGCCCGGCGTCGCTGCCTGCCGTGCGGCACCCCTGCGCCCCGCTCCCGCCTCGCTGGCCCGGCGTCGCTGCCCCCGGCCCGCCCTGCGGCACCCCTGCAACCCCGGCGCTCCGTGCCTACCTTGCCCGTACGGGGTCCGCGCCGGTCGCGACGCTCCTGCGAGTCCGGGCCGAGCCCGAGCCCGTGTTCCTGCCCCGCGCCCGAGACCCGGGCGGGCTGCTCGGGACCACCCCCTTGCGGCCTCGTGGCGGCCGCCCCGCCGAGCCCGGCCCCTGCCGGGACCTGGACGTCGCCTCGTCCCGCCTGGGCAGGGCCTCCGGCGCACCTCGCCGAGGTGCGCCGGACCGGGGGTCCTGATGCTGACCGGGGCACCCCGACCACCCCGGGAACGGGTCCCACGGGGGCAGGCCCGCCCCGTAGGGGGCCAGGCTGGGCTCAGGACGCACGGGCAGCGCGGTGCGGGTGTGGGTCGGGGCGGCGAGGTGGGCGCGGCGCCGGGCGGGTGGGGCAGGCGGAGGGGGCTTGGGAGTGAGACCCTGGCTGCATGGCCGAGAGGGGAGAGAGCCCCCGGGTCGACTGGCCCGCCCAGCCGGACACGAGCCTCGCGCTCAACCGCATGGGCACCTTCGACTGGGACCTCGACAGCGGGCGGATGTTCCTGGACTCCACCGCCCTCGAGGTCCTGGACCTGCGCCCGGAAGAGTTCAGCGGTACCCCCGCCGGGCTGGGGGCACGGGTCGCGCCTGGCGAGCAGGCCCGGCTCGACGCCAAGGTCGCGCAGGCGCTCAAGGACGGCCGCAGCCACTACGGGGCGTACTTCCGCAGCCGCCTCCGGGACGGGTCCCCGGGCTGGACGCACATCCAGGGCCGCATCCTGCGGGACCCGCACGGTCGCCCGTACCGCGTCATCGGGATCCTGCGCGACGCCGCCCACGACCCGGGCGAGCCCGGTGCGGGCGGGGAGCAGGCCGAGGGCCGGCGCCGGATGACCGGAGTGGTCGAGCGGACCACCGCCATCCTCGCGCACGCCCGGACCGTCAACGACGTCACCGACATCCTCAAGGACCCCGAGGCCCTCGGTCACCTCGGCGCGGTCAGCGTCATGCTCGGCATCGTGGACGGAGGCCGGATCCACCTGGTCGCGGAGGGGCAACTGGGCGCGTACGTACCGGAGATCGAGTACACCCGGATCGACGCGCAGCTGCCGATGAGCGAAGCCGTACGGAGCATGCAGCCGGTCTTCCTCGCCTCCCGCGAGGAGTTCCAGCAGCGCTACCCGCAACTGTGGCCGTACATCGAGCCGTTGTCCGTGCGCAGCGGCGTGTACCTGCCGCTGATCGCCCAGGGCCGTACGATCGGCGCGCTCGGGCTGCTGTACCCGCGGGACGGGGATTTCACCGCCGAGGAGCGCAACCTGCTCGTCGCGCTCGGCAGCGGCATCGCACAGAGCCTCCAACGGGCCATCCTCTTCGAGCAGGAGCACGACCTCGCCGAGGGACTCCAGCGGGCCATGCTGCCGCGCCGGATCCCGGAGGTGGCGGGCGCGCTGATCGCCGTGCGGTACCGGGCCGCCCGCGTGGGGCGGGACATAGGCGGCGACTGGTACGACGTGATCCCGCTCGGCGGGGGCCGGGTCGGGGTGATGATCGGCGATGTGGAGGGGCACGATACGGACGCCGCCGCCGTCATGGGCCAGCTGCGCAT
The DNA here is from genome assembly GCF_055604165.1 of Streptomyces sp. NPDC037242. Classification (NCBI taxonomy): domain Bacteria; kingdom Bacillati; phylum Actinomycetota; class Actinomycetes; order Kitasatosporales; family Streptomycetaceae; genus Streptomyces; species Streptomyces sp. NPDC037242. The sequence continues at coordinate 47,720 of NZ_JBVJUY010000030.1, read as the reverse complement.
CGTGCTTCGCGCGTACATCACCGAGGGGCACACGCCGGGGACGGCGATGGCACGAGCCTCCGCCTTCCTGCGGGAACTGGAGACGGAACGGTTCGCCACCTGTACGTACGCCGACATCGACCTCACCACCGGCATGGCTCAGCTGGTCCGCGCCGGGCACCTCGACCCCGTGGTGCGCCGGGGCGACGGCAGCTGCCACCGGCTCCAGGTGGCGGGCGGGCTGCCGCTCGGGCTCCCGCCCCGCGACCCGCACGGCACCGGCAACGGCTACCCGGTCACCAGCGTCGAGCTGCACCCGGGCGACACCCTGCTGCTCTGCACGGACGGCCTCACCGAACGGCCGGGCGCCGGAGCCGGAGCCGGAGCAGGCGTCGGAGCCGACGCTGGCGTCGTGGCCGGGACCGACGCCGAGGGCCGCAGCGAAGGCGGTGACGAGATCGGCATGCGGGAGCTCATGGACGCGGTCCGCGACGGCCCCGTCGACGTCGAGGAACTCGCCGACGTCCTGTGCGACCTGGTCGGCGACGCGGGCGGCGGGGACGACATGGCCCTGCTCCTGCTGCGCCGCCGCGGCACCCCCACGCCGCGCGGCGGAGGCCCGCTGCGCCAGCGCCTGCTGCCCGGCGACCCGGACGCTCCGGCGATGGCCCGCCACCTGATCCGGGCCGCGGTGGCGGCCTGGGGCGCCTGGGACCAGGCGGACGAGATCGAGCTCGCGGCGGACGAGCTGATGACCAACGCCCTGGTCCACACCGATGGCGTGGGGCACGTCAGCATGCGGCTGACCTCGGAGGGCCGGATCCGGATCGAGGTGGAGGACACCAGCAGCGCACTCCCGCGCCGGCGCGAGGCGGACGACTGGGCGGTGTCGGGGCGCGGCCTGATGCTGGTGGACCGGCTCGCGGACGCCTGGGGCGTGGAACCCCGGGGCGGCGGGAAGTGCGTGTGGTGCGAGTTCGCCGTCCCGGGACGCGAGGGCACGTGAGCCCGCGCGCGGCCGCGGCGGCGATCCGGGCGCCGATCCGCGCTGCCGATCCGTACCGGTGAACACGTGTCAACTCCCGCCCGCCGGCTCAAGCGTTCGCGAAGCATTGGGGCGAATGGCTGGACACGCGCCGACCCGGGCGGTTCGCACCGCCGCGCCCCGTCCGGCTGGTCGATCCTGCCTGCGTGCAGACACTCCGCAGGCTGCCCTCGGCCCCCCTCCCCGCCCTCCTGCCGGTGCTGCTCACCGTGGCCCTCGCCGCGCCCGCCGATGCCGATGCCGGCGGCGGCCGCGGCCGCGACGGCATCGAGACCGCCCGCACCACCCGCCAGGTCGCCCCGGGCATCCGGCTGGAGTCGTACGACCGGCTGGAAGCCGACCGCTGGCTGCGGGTCGACGAACTCGTCGTCGAACTCGGAGGCTCAGCCACAGCAGGTACACCAGCCGCACCAGCCACACGTGTTGCCCCTCTCGCCCCGCTCGCCCCGGACGGGCCGCGGGCCGACTACCTCGGCGGCCGCGGCGCCGCCACCGTCGGCGAGTCCGCGGCCCGCCACACCGCCGGGCCCGGCCGACGCGTGGTCGCCGCCGTGAACGGGGACTTCTTCGACATCAGGGGTACGGGCGCGCCCCTCGGCCCCGGCCTGAGCGCGGGCCGGCTGCTGCACGCCCCGGCACCGGGGGCGGGCCAGGCCGTCGGCTTCGGCGCCGACGGCCCCGGCCGCGTGCTCCGCATCGGCCTCGCCGGGAGCGTCACCCTGCCCGGCGGCGCCGGGGGCGGCCCGCTGGTCGGGTACAACACCGCCCGGCCGCCCGCCGACGGCTTTGCCGCGTACACGTCCGACTGGCCCGGGACCGAACTCCCGGACACGGCCGGCGGCGCGGCCGTGGAACTGCGCGACGGCGTGGTCACCGCCGTCCGGCCTGCGGTACGCCGCCCCGCGCGCCGGGAGCGCCCCGAGCCCGGCACCACCCTGCTGGTCGCGAGCGGGACGGCGGCGCCCGAGCTCGCGGCCCTCCGCCCCGGGGACGCCGTGGCCGTGACGGCGCGAGCCGTCACGGAGGGCGGTCCGGTGCCGGTCACCGCGCTCGGCGGCCGCGAGGCCCTCGTCGTGGCCGGAGTCCCGCAGAACCACGACGGCGAACCGAACAACGCCGCGGCCCCGCGCACCGCGGTCGGCTTCTCCCGCGACGGGCGGTGGATGCGGCTCGTCACCGTGGACGGCCGCCAGCGCGACAGCGGCGGCCTCACCCTGACCGGGCTGGGCCGGATGATGCACCGGCTCGGCGCCCACGACGCCCTCAACCTCGACGGCGGCGGCTCCTCGACCCTGCTCGCCGCCGCGGCCGGGGCGACGGCCCTCGCCGTGGAGAACTCCCCGTCGGACGGACAGCAGCGCCGGGTCCCCAACGGCCTCGCGCTGACCGTCCCGGCCGGCTCCGGCCTGGCCTCCGGCTACCGGATCGAAGCCCTCGGCGGCGCCACCCGTGCCTTCCCCGGGCTGACCCGCACGCTCACCGCCACCGGGTACGACGCGGCACTCGGCCCGGTCGGCCAGGCCGGCCCACCGGGCGGCGGGGCCGCCCCGGCCTGGTCCGCCGACGGCGGCGCCATCGACTCCGCGGGAGTGTTCCGCGCCCCGCGCCAAGGGCGGGCGACCGTGCACGCCCGGCTCGGCGCGGCCCACGGCACGCTCCGCCTCGACGTGCTCGGCCCACTGCGCGGAATCCGCTTCGGCCCGGCCGGGATCGGGCTCGCCGGGCAGGGGGAGAGCGCCGGATTCACCGTGACCGGGTACGACGCCCAGGGCGCGGCCGCCACCGTCGAGCCCCGCGACGTGACCTTGGTCCACGACGCGTCCCAGTGGCGCGTCGCCCCCGACGACCGGGGCGGATTCACCGTCACCGCCCTCGTCCCGCGCGCCACCGGACGGCTGCGCGCCACCGTCCGCCCGGCCGGGTCCGGGGCCTTCACCGCCGAACTGCCGCTCGGCGTGGGCCTGTCGGACCGGCCCGTCGCCGCGCTGGAGGACGCCGCCCGCTGGACCGGCCCGGGCGCGGCCCCCGCCGCGGGGCACCGGGGCCGGGGGCTCTCCCTCGACGTGCCCGCCGCGAACGGCGCCGCCGCGTCCGCCACCGCGCCCCGGCCGCTGCCCGTACCGGAGCCGGCCCGGTCGCTCACGCTCCAGGTGCGCGGCGACGGTTCCGGAGCCCGGCCCGCCGTGGAACTGGCCGACGGGGAGGGCGCGGCCGTCACCCTGCGCGGGCCGGTCGTGGACTGGTCCGGCTGGCGGGAGATCGAGCTCCCGCTGCCGGCGATGGCGGAGCGCCCGTTCACCGTCACCCGGCTCTCGGCGGCAGCCGGGCCGCGCCCCGGCCGACTGCTGCTGGACACGCTCCGGGCCCGGACCCCGGACATCGCGACCGTCCACGCACCCGCCGCCCCGCCCGACCCGGTCGTCGCCGACGCGGCGGGCGTCCGGGCCCGCCCCTGGCGGTTCGCCGTCCGGCCGGCCCGTACCGCACAGGCCGGTGCGCACTCCGGAGCCGACCTCGTGCTGACGGGCGCGGAGCGGCGGGCCTTCGTCCACCGCGGAGTACGGTTCCTGCCGCTCGACACCGCCCGGCGCACCCTGGGCGGGGGCGGCCTGGAGCGGATCGCGGCCCTGCGGGCGGCCCTGGCGGCTGCCGCCGGGGAGCCGGGCACCGGCGCACTGGCCCTCGTACAGCGGTATGCGCCGGGCACCGTGGACCGCAAGGAGGCCGCGCTGCAACTGCACTGGCTCGCGGAGTTCCGGCGCACCACCGGGAAACGGGCCGCGGTGATCACGGTCGGCGCACCCCGCTTCGCGGCAGGCCGTACCGAGGGCGTGCTCACCATCGCCGCCCCGGGCACCGGCACCACCCTGGTGGGCGCGGACGCCTTCGCCGCGGGGGACTGGCTCTCCGTACTGCCGCCGCCGGGCGCGTAGGCCCGTACCGCTGTGCCCTAGGTCTTGTCGTCAAAGTCCCGTCTGGCCGGCGGGGCCTGGCACGCACGCTCGCACCAGGCCCCGCCGGCCCCGCCCTTCGGGCGGCCGACGCCACTTCGACGACACTCCCTAGAGCCGGACCAGCGTGACCTCGGTGGCCTTCACGCTGGTCCACACCGGGGTCCCGTCGGTGATGCCCAGGTCGGCGGCGGCCTCCGGGGTGATCTCCGCGACCAGGTCGGGCGCCTCGGCCGAGGCGATCAGCACGCGCAGCCGGCTCCCGACCGAGGTGATCTCCCGTACGGTGCCCGGCCAGATGTTACGAGGGCTGCCGCCCGGGCGGTCCCGGTGCACGGACACCGCCTCGGGAGCGATGATCGCGAGCGCCTCCGCCCCCTCGGGCAGCGCCTCGGCCACCACCAGCCGACCCCCGGCGGCGAGGGCCAGCCCGTCGGCCGACGCCGTGCCGGGCCAGGCGTTGCGCCCCAGCATCCGGGCCACCCACGGGGAGCGCGGATGCCGGGTCACCTCGGAGGGCGGGGCGTCCTGGAGGGCCTGCCCGTCGGACAGTACGAGGACCCTGTCGGCCAGCGACACGGCCTCGACGGGGTCGTGCGTGACGATGAGGCAGACGCCGCCGAAGTCCGCCAGATGGGTGCGCAGGGCGTGCCGGACCCGGGCCCGCGTCGTCTGGTCCAGGGCGGCGAGGGGCTCGTCCAACAGCAGCAGCCGCGGCCGGGCGGCCAGCGCCCGGGCCAGTGCCACCCGCTGCGCCTGCCCGCCGGACAGCTCGGCGGGCCTGCGGTGGGCGAGGTGCCCGACGCCGAGCCGGTCCAGCCAGGCCTGCGCCTCGCGGCGGGCCTCGGCGCGCGGCACCCGGCGGGCGCGCAGCCCGTACATGGTGTTGGCCAGGGCGCTCAGGTGCGGGAACAGCGCGCCGTCCTGCGGGACCCAGGCGACCTGCCGCTTGTGCGGGGGCAGCGCGGTGACGTCGGTGCCGCCGAGCCGGAGCGTGGCGTGGGCGCGGGGGGTGAGGCCGAGCAGGGCGCGCAGCAGCGTGGTCTTGCCGGCGCCGTTCTCGCCGACGACGGCGATGGTGGTGCCGGGCTCGGCTTCGAGCGTGAGCCGGTTGAAGCCGGTGACCTCGGCGGCCAGCGACCAGCGGCCGCCGCCGGGCGGCGGCCCGGTGCCGGGCCCGGTGGGTGCGTCGGCCGCGTCGGGTGCGGGTGACGGGTCCTGCGCCGCGGCGCCCTGCGCTCCACCGGCCTTCGCGGCGACGGGAGGGCCCGCCCACCGCCCGCGCAGGGCGATCAGTACGCCCATCGCGATGGCGAGCAGCAGCAGGGAGACGGAGGTGGCGGCCTCAGGCTGGTCCTGGAGCAGCAGGTAGACCTGGAGCGGCAGCGTCTGGGTGGTGCCGGGCAGGTTGCCGGCGAAGGTGATGGTCGCGCCGAACTCGCCCAGCGCCCGGGCCCAGGTGAGCGCTGCGCCCGCGATGAGCCCCGGGGCCACCATGGGCATGGTCACGGTGAAGAACACGCGTACCGGCGAGGCGCCGAGGGAGGCCGCGGTCTCCTCGTAGCTCTCCTTGAGGCCGCCGAGCGCGCCCTCCAGGCTGATGACGAGGAAGGGCATCGCGACGAACGTGGCCGCGACGACGGCGCCGGAGGTGTGGAAGGGCAGGGTGATGCCGAAGCTGTCCTCCAGCCACGGCCCGAGCAGTCCGCGCCGGCCGAAGCCCAGCAGCAGGGCCACACCGCCGACGGTCGGCGGCAGGACCATCGGGAGCAGTACCAGCGAGCGGACGAGGGCCTTGCCCTTGAAGTCGACGCGGGCCAGCAGCCAGGCGAGCGGCACGCCGAGGACGAGGGACAGGCCGAGCGCCCAACACGACACGAGCAGCGACAGCTTGAGGGCTTCGACCACGCCGGGGCTGGTGAGGTGGGAGCCGATCTCGCTCCACCGGGTCCTGGCGAGGATGCCGACCAGGGGCAGCAGCAGGAACGCCACGGCGAGCAGGGCGGGGAGCGCCAGCGTGACGGGGGTTCGGGTGCGGCGGCGGGTGCGGAGTCTGCTCATGAGGCGATCCTGGCTGGAGATGCTGTGACGGCGGAGAAGCGGCGCGGCCGCGAGTGCGGATCCGACGCGGAGAGGGGCTGCCCGTCCCCCCGGACCGGGCACCCCCTCTCCGCATCCGGAGGGCGGTTACGCCTTCTGGAAGCCCGCGTCCTGGAGGATCTTCTGGGCCTCCGGGGTGCTCAGCCAGGCCACGAACGCCGCGGCGGCCTCGGCGTTCTTCGACACCTTGAGCGTGGCGGCCGGGTAGGAGGCGACGGCGTTCTGGTCGTCCGGGATCTCCACGGTGACGACCTTGTCACCGGACTTGGCGGAGTCGGTCTTGTAGACGAGGCCGGCGTCGGCCTCGCCCAGCTCGACCTTGCTCAGCACGGCGCGGACGTTGGGCTCCTGGGAGACCGGCTTCACCTCGATCTTCTGGGCATCGAGGATCTGCTTGCTGTAGCGGCCGACCGGGACCTCGGGCGCGGCGAGCACGACCTTGATCTTGCTGTCGGCCAGGTCCTTCAGCTCGTCGATCTTGAACGGGTTGCCCTTGCCGGCCGCGATGACCAGGCGGTTCTTGGCGATGATCGAGGCCTCGTCGGTCTCGGCCCTGAGGCTGTCCATCGTCTTGGTGTCGGCGGTGACCAGCGCGTCGGCGGGGGCGCCCTGCTTGACCTGGGCGGCGAGCTCCTGCGAGCCGGCGAAGGAGAAGGTGATCCTGGTACCCGGGTGGGTCTTCTCGTACGCGGCGCCCGCGGTCTTGAACACGTCGGTGAGGGAGGACGCGGCGAGGACGGTGAGGTTCGCGGCCTTGTGCGCGCCCGAGGCGGATCCGGAGGTCGAGGGGGTCGCGTCGGCCTTCGGGTCGTCGCTGCTGCCGCAGGCGGACAGTACGGGCACGAGGAGGGCGGCGGCCAGGGCGGCGGCAACGGTGCGGCGGCGGTTCAGGATCGGGGACATGAGCTGGTGCTCCTCGGTCGGGTCGGCGGCCGGCCGGGTGCCGGGTCCGCGCGGTGATGACCCGCGCCGGTGACGGGCGGAGCGGGGGTTCGGGTTCGGGTCCGGCTCGGCTGCGGGCCTGCTTCAGGAGCGGTCGATGTGGACGCTGGTCGACTTCACGCGGGCGGTGGCCCGCATGCCGACGGCGAGGCCGAGCTCTTCGACGGCCTCGCGGGTGAGCAGGGAGACGAGACGGTGGGGACCCGCCTGGATCTCGACCTGGGCGGCCACGTCGCCGAGCTTGACGGCGGTGATGATGCCGGGAAAGGCGTTGCGGGCGGAGGTGTACGTCTCCCCGTCCTCGTTGTGGGGCCCTTGGCCCACCTCGACGGCGAACGCGGCCAGGGCCCGGCCGTCGATGAGACGGCGGCCGCCCTCGTCGCGATGGGTCACGACGCGGCCGGCGTCGGCCCAGCGGCGCGCGGTGTCGGGGCTGACGCCCAGCAGACGGGCCGCCTGGCCGATGGTGTAGGACTGCATGTGCGACAAGGTAGGGGCACCTGTCCCGCATTTGCAATTCCATTGGGATGATGTACATGGCAGTTGCCGTGGCTATTGTCGCAACCGCCAAAAGTCATTCCTTTTCGCACGGCCGCAATCGCTAGAGTCGGGGCATGGCTGATGAGGGAACAGGGACGGGAACAGGCGCCGGAACCGCTCGCGTGGACGCCTGGATCTGGTCGGTCCGCCTGACGAAGACCCGCGCGATCGCCGCCGGCGCGTGCCGGGCGGGCCACGTGAAGGTCAACGGCGAACGGGCGAAGCCGGCGCAGCCGGTGCGGGCGGGCGATGAGGTGCGACTCTTCCACGCGGGGCGGGAACGCATCGTGGTGGTCAAGCGCCCGGTCACCAAGCGGGTCGGGCCCCCGGTCGCGGCGGAGTGCCTGATCGACAACAGCCCCCCGCCGCCGACCCCGGTGGAGGCGGCGGTGGTCGGCATCCGCGACCGCGGTGCGGGCCGCCCGACGAAGCGCGAACGCCGCGAGATCGACACCCTGCGCGGCCACTGAGTACGAGTTCCGAGTCCGGGTCCGGTCCCGGACCCGGCGGCGGTCCCGTCAGGTCACGTCTTGCGGTACGTGGAGGCCTCGACCGCCGACGCGAGGACCGCGTCCAGGCCGGCGCCGGCGGAGGCCGTGACCGTGGCCGTCACCGCGCCCTCGACGAAGGGGGCGTCCGCCAGGCGGGCGCCCTCGGGCAGGTCGCCCTCCTGAAGCAGAGCCTTCACGGTCAGTACCGAGCTGCCCAGGTCCGCAAGGAGCACGACCCCGGCGCCCTGGTCCACCGCACGGACCGCTGCCACGATCAGCTCCGCGCTCGTGCCCAGGCCGCCCTCCGCCGTGCCGCCCGCCGCGGCGACCGGGGCCACCGGTCCACCCGCCGCCAGGCCGCGGGCCAGCTCCGCCACCGACTCGGCGACCGCCGCGCTGTGCGAGACCAGCACGATCCCCACGGGCGCGGTCACGAGCCCGCCCCGGCGCCGTCAGCCGTGTCCGCCGTGTCCACCGCGTCCGCGGTGTCGGCGAGCGCCCCCAGCAGCAGTGCCGCCGAGGTCGCCCCCGGGTCCTGGTGGCCGATGCTGCGCTCGCCCAGGTAGCTGGCCCGGCCCTTGCGCGCCTGCATCGGCACCGTCGCCAGGGCGCCGTTCTCCGCCGCGTCCCCGGCCGCGCGGTAGGAGGTGCTCAGAGCCGCCACCCCCGGAACCAGCGCGTCCAGCATGGTCTTGTCGCCCGGGGCCGCGCCGCCGAGCTGCGCCACCGCACCCACTCCCGCGTACAGGGCCTTGCGCAGCTCGTCGTCGGAGACCTCGGCGGCGTCCCCGAGCTCCTTGCCCGTCCGCCGCAGCAAGGTTCCGTACAGCGGCCCGGAAGCGCCGCCGACCGTCGAGATCAGCGTCCGTCCCGCCAGTTGCAGGACCGCGCCGGGCGCTGCCGGAACCTCCGCGTCCAGGGAGGCTCGTACCGCCGTGAAACCCCGTAGCAGATTGCTTCCGTGGTCGGCGTCCCCGATGGGGGAGTCGAGCTCGGTCAACCGCTCAGCCTCGCGCTCCACCACAGCCGCGGCGGCCGCCATCCAGCGGCGGAAGAAGTCTGCGTCACGCACCGGATCTCCTCGCCTCGCCCGGCCGGTCGGCCGGTCGGTAGGTCCCACGGCCACCATACGGTCACCGGCCCCAGCGCAGCGCGACGGTCTGGACGGGCGCGTCCCACAGGCGCAGCAGCTCCTCGTCGACCCGGCACAAGGTGACCGAACACCCTGCCATGTCAAGCGACGTGACGTAGTTGCCCACGAGCGTCCGCGCCACCGGCACACCCCGCTCGCCCAGCACCCGCGCCACCTCCGCGTGGAACCCGTACAGCTCCAGCAGCGGCGTCGCCCCCATCCCGTTGACCAGCACGAGCACCGGCCCGTTCGCGGGACCGACCTCGGCCAGTTCCTCCAGTACGGCACCCACCGCGATCTCCGCGATCTCCCGCGCGGGCATCATCGCGCGCCGCTCCCGGCCGGGCTCGCCGTGGATGCCGACCCCCAACTCCAGCTCGCCGTCGGGGAGGTCGAAGGTCGGGCTGCCCTTCGCGGGTGTCGTGCACGCGCTCAGCGCCACCCCGAAGCTGCGGGAGCAATCGTTCACCCGCCGGGCGATCGCCGCGACCCGCTCCAGCGGAGCGCCCTCCTCGGCGGCCGCGCCGGCGATCTTCTCCACGAACAGCGTGGCACCGGTCCCGCGCCGCCCGGCGGTGTACAGGCTGTCCGTGACGGCGACGTCGTCGTTGACCAGCACCCGCTCGATGCGCAGGCCGTCCTCCTCGGCGAGTTCGGCGGCCATCTCGAAGTTCAGCACGTCCCCGGTGTAGTTCTTGACGACGAACAGCACCCCCTGCCCGCTGTCCACGGCCGCCGCGGCCCGCAGCATCTGGTCGGGCACCGGGGAGGTGAACACCTCCCCGGGACACGCGGCCGACAGCATCCCGTACCCGACGAACCCGGCGTGCAGCGGCTCGTGCCCGGAACCGCCCCCGGACACCAACCCGACCCGGCCCCCGCCGCGCACGTCACGCCGTACGACGACACGCCGCTCCACGTCGACGTCCAGCTCGGGATGCGCGGCGGCCATACCCCGCAACGCATCGGCGACGACGGTCTCCGGACTGTTGATCAGCATCTTCACGGATGGCTCCTCAGCGGCTCGGGCAGGTCCATGGGCGACGGTAGGCCAGCCCGCCCCGCGGCGACAGACAGGCGGGGCCCCGGGCGTGGCATCGCCGCGGGCCTTGAAGGGGCGGCCGGGCACCCCCGACACTGTCGCCGCGGGCCTTGAAGGGGCGGCCGGCACCCCCGACACTGTGGGCATGTGGAGGCGCGCACAGGCGATCGGGGACAAGGACGTCGCACGTGAGATGCGAAAGGTCTTCAAACGTTTCCCCGCGGATGGCCGCCATGACCCCGCCGCCGTCGCCAAGGCGTACGGGCAACTCATGTTCAAGCCGACAGCTCTGGACCGCTTCGGAAACACCGAGATCAGAGGCGAAAAGAAGTTCATCAAGAAATGCTTCAATGTGGGGCTGAGGGACGAGAGTTGCGAATTCGAACAGCTCACGAAACGCGCCGTCCTGGTTTCGGACAGCCTCTTGCTGTCCCATGGACCGGACGCCCCTTATCGCCACCTTGGTGAAAATCGCTCCATCGCCGTCGATACCGACGACAATCTTCAGCCCAGAGGCCATGACTCCCGAACCATCCACTACGGGATTCACTGCCCGGATCTGGCCGCACTAGGAGCCTGGCTCCTTGAAGCCGAGCCGCTGATCAAGGCGGGACTGGCCTGGTACCTTCCAAGCTACTCGACACGTACGGAGTTCAGTTCGTCGAATGCGGCGCTGTCGACCAGCAGCAGCTACCCGATGAGCCAGGTCGCCGCAGTCGACTACATCATCAGGGGCGGAAGGGTGATCGATTCAGCGGAGTCCAATCCGGTGAAGGACCGCCTGGTCCGCCCCGTGCTCCAGATCGACCTGCCCTTCATCGAAGGCGTCACCTTGAGCGACTTCAGTAAGATCACGGTCGACGAATTCGATTCGTACAAAGGATTCCGCGGCTTCTTGCGCACGAGCTTCCTGTCCATGGACGAGGCGCTCAACGCGGAGCAGTCCCAGGTCGAACTGGCGAAGCTGCGCCTGGAAATCGAAGACCAGGTCAGTGCCATGCAGGCCGAGCTCCAGGCGGCCAAGAGGACGAGGGCTCTGGGGGTGGTCGGCGCCACGGTCGCCTCCACGGCCGCCCTGCTCATCGCCGTCGAGGGATCGGTGATGGAGCGGGTACTCACGACTCTTGGACTGACCACGGCCGGAACCTTCTGGGGGGCGATCAGGGACAGGGTCGAGAACGGCCCCCGCGCGATCCAGAGCGGGAAGTGGTACTACGTCTGGATCCTCGCCCAGAAGAGCAGGTCCTTGTAGGTACGTCAGGAGTCCGGCAACAGGCCGCGCGAGGCCACCGTCCAGGCGACCAGGTTCCGGAAGGCCAGGAACTCCTTCTCCCCGTCGAAGCTGTCGACCCGGTCGAACCAGGTCGAGGCGGCCCACCCGCCGATGAGCCGGAACTGTTCGTAGGACTCGGCGAACCGGTCCTGCCGGTAGAGCGCGTAGGCCAGCAGCGTCCGGGAGTCGGCCTCGATCGCAGGGTGCCCGCCCGGCCCGCCGCCCGCCAGGGCGTGGTCGACGGCTGCGAGCGCCCGGCGGCTCTTCCAGGCCTTGTCGTACGGCAGGTCCTTGTCGTCGACGTACTCGAACCACGCCTGGACGGGCAGCATCCGCAGCGGATCGCCCTCGGGGGCCGGGGCCGAGGCCTCCTCCGCGAACTCGAACATCCGCTCGTGGGTGCCCCACCACTTGGGGCAGTGGTACTGCAGGACCGTCTGGTGCGCCCAGAAGTGCCGCGGCGCCCGCTGCCGCACCTCGCCCAGGACCTCGCGCATCCAGCTCTCGGGGCGGCCCTCGCCCATGCCCATCAGGGTCAGCCCGGCCCAGGGGGCGGCGTCCAGAGGGTCGTGCTCGGCGGCCCGCGTGAACAGGCCCTCCGACTGCGGCACCAACTCGGCGAAGGCCGCAAGCCGGCTGCCCGGGGTGGCGTCGTCGGCGGCGCCCCCGCGGATGGTCCAGGCGCGGTACAGGTGGGCGAAGCCGATGACGAGCGGTACGTCGCGCCGGTCCGGGTCCTCGTGCCACCAGTCGACGAGCCAGTCGTCGCCCTCGTGGCAGGCGTGACTCGCCACCTGCGTCAGCTGGTGGTGGCGCACCTCGGTGTCGCGCACACTCGCGGCCAGCAGTTCCGCGACCGGCCGCCAGCGCCCGGCGAGGGCCGCACCGAGGGCGGTGTCCAGCGCCTGGTCGCCGAAGGTGCCGTCGAAGCGCATCCGCTCGTCGGACACGAGGGCGCCGTAGACCCTGGCGTGGTTGCGCAGGCCGCGCCTGCGCTCGGCGTAGGAAGTGAGGAGGGGCACCCTCATGCTGCTGCCCTCCCGGGGGACACGCGGACACATGGACATATGGACATATCGCTTCGGGCAATCCTAGATACCCGGGTCCCCGATTCAAATGTGCGATCGTTTTGAGCGAATGGAACTATATGATTGATGGATCTTGACGATCGAAAACCGACTCCATAGAGTCAGCGCGGCCTCACTCAGCCGCAAGGAGCCCCAGATGTCTGTGCGCCGCCCGCGAGCCCTGCTCGCGATGGACCCCGAGCTTCTGCCCCGCCTGCTGGACGATGCGACCGTCCGCCGGCTCCACGAGGTCGCCGAGCTCGACCTCGGCATCGTCGCCGACGACTTCGCCAGACCCGAGGTGGCGGCGGCGCTCGCGGAGGCCGAGGTGTTGCTCACCTTCTGGGGGGCTCCGGCCATCGATGCCCGCGCCCTCTCGGCCGCGCCCCGCCTCAGGACCGTCGTGCACGCCGCCGGATCCGTCAAACACTTCGTCACCGAGGCCTGTTGGGAGCGCGGCATCACCGTCTCCTCCGCCGCACTGGCCAACTCCCTGCCGGTGGCGGAGTACACCGTCGCCATGGTCCTGCTCGCCAACAAGTGCGTGATGCAGCTGCGTGAGGAGTACCGCCGGGACCGCGGCAGCCGCCACGACTGGCACCTGCGCTACGGCCACGCCGGCAACTATCGCCGGACCGTGGGCATCGTCGGCGCCTCCCGGATCGGACGGCGGGTGATCGAGCTGCTGCGCCCGTATGACCTCGAACTTGTTGTGTACGACCCATATTTGACCGATGGTCAGGTCAAGGATCTGGGCGTACGGGGCGTGGGGCTCGACGAACTCTGTCGGATCTCCGACGTGGTCAGCCTGCATGCGCCGGAGCTGCCCGAGACGCGGTCGATGATCGACCGCCGGCGCCTCGCGCTGATGCGCGACGGCGCCACGCTGATCAACACGGCACGCGGCTCGCTGGTCGACGGCGCCGCGGTCACCGAGGAGTTGGCCTCGGGGCGGCTGCATGCGGTCATCGACGTCACCGAGCCGGAGGTCCTGCCGGCCGACTCCCCGCTGTACGACCTGCCGAACGTGCTGCTCACCCCGCACATCGCCGGCTCCCTCGGCAACGAGCTCCACCGGATGGCCGGTTCCGCGATCGAGGAGATCGCCCGCTACGCCGCCGGCCTGCCCTTCCTGCACCAGGTCCGCCGCGAGGACCTGGACCGGACGGCTTGACGCCACGGCGCCACGACGTCGCCGACCTCTGGACTGATCGTATTGATCAATAGTTCACATGCTCTTGACGTTCAAGATGGCGCGGGCAAATGATTCAACCCGTTCAGCCCACTCGCCGAGGAGCGGTTCAATGAAGGTTCAGTCCTTGCGTGTCTACGGCGCGGTGGCCGCAGCGGTGTCTCTCGCCCTGCTGACCTCCGCCTGCGCCGGCTCCGATTCCACCGCATCGTCCGCCGCCAAGGGCGACGGCAAGCCCGTCACCATCACGTACTGGACCTGGACGAGCGGCGCCGAGGCCGCGGCCGCCGCGTTCAACAAGACGCACACCGACATCCAGGTGAAGTTCTCCCAGATACCCGGCGGGGCCGACGGCTACAGCAAGATCAGCAATGCCATCAAGGCGGGCGACGCGCCCGACGTGGCGACCGTCGAGTACAGCATGGTCCCGGAGTTCGCGAGCCAGGGATACCTGGAGGACCTCACCGCCTCCTCCGGGGAGCTGGTGAAGAAGAGCTTCCCGGCGGGCGTCCAGAACCTGGTCACCTTCGGCGGCAAGACCTGGTCCGTCCCCTTCGACGCCACCCCGCAGGTGTACTTCTACCGCAAGGACCTCTTCGAGAAGTACGGGGTGGGCGTCCCGAAGACCTGGGACGAGTACCGGGCCGCCGCCGAGAAGATCAAGGCCGCCGACCCCAAGGCGCGCATCGGCAGCTTCCCCACCGACGCCCCGCTGGAAGCGACCCTCTCCTGGCAGGCCGGCGCCAAGTGGTTCGAGGTCAAGGGCGACGCCTGGAAGCCCGCCGTCGACGACGCCCCCTCGCAGAAGGTCGCAACCTTCTGGCAGGGCATGCTCAAGGACGACCTCGTCTTCAACTACGGGGCCGGCACCCCGGAGGAGAACAAGTCCAGGGCCGACGGCACCACCGCCAGCATCCTGGGCGCGTCCTGGAGCGCGGGCGGCATGATCGCCGCGATGCCCGACCTCAAGGGCAAGTGGGGCGTCGCCCCCGTCCCCCACTGGGGCACCCCGGCCAGCGGCATGTACGGCGGCACCAGCTTCGCCGTGACCAAGGGCAGCAAGCACGCCAAGGCCGCAGCCGAGTTCATCAAGTGGGTGACGACCGACCCGGCCGCGATGGAGGCCCGGATCAGCGCCCTGAAGAGCCCCAGCAGCGCGCTGCCGGCGAACCCGGCCATGGCCGCGGTGGCGGCGAAGGCCTTCGACACCTCCTACTTCGGCGGCGAGGACCTCTACAAGCTGAGCGGTGAGCAGGTCGGCACGATCGTCCCGGGATGGACCTGGGGACCGGTCCAGGGCAAGGTCAACGCCGACTTCAAGGACGAGGCGGCCAGGAGCGGCCTGCTGAACGGTCTGGCCAAGGCCCAGGAATCGGCCCGGTCGGCCATCGAGAGCCGCGGTCTCAAGCTCGCCGGGTGACCCCGCCGAGTGACCCCGCCGGGGCGGCCGGCCCCGATCCGCCGGCCGCCCCTGTCCCGGCCGCCCCCGCCCCGACGGCCCCCCGTCCCGGCCAACGCCCCCGTCCCGGCCACGCCGTTCCGTACCGCCCGCACCGCCAAGGAGCCTCCCGTGGCATCACCACCCGCCCTCCCGGCCCGCGCCGGAAGCACACTGCGCCGCAACCAGCGCGCAGCCGCCGCGCTGTTCCTCGTACCGTTCTTCGTCCTGTTCGCCATCGTCATGGTGGCTCCGGTGCTCTACGCGGCATGGATGAGCCTGTACCGGGAGCAGTCCTCGGGACTCGGCTTCGGAGGCATCGAGCGCAGCTTCGTGGGTCGGGCCAACTACTCCGCGGTGCTGGCCGACCCGGCGTTCCACACGGCCTTCCTGCACGTCGCCGCGTACTGCGCCGTGTACATACCGGTGATGATCGGCGGGGCCCTCGGCCTGGCCCTGCTGGTCGACTCGGCCCACGCCCGGGCCAAGCGCTTCTTCCAGCTCGCCTTCTTCCTGCCGCACGCGGTGCCGGGCCTGATCGCCGCGATCATCTGGATCTACCTCTACACCCCCGGCCTGAGCCCGGTGCTCGACTGGATCGAGGCCTCCGGCGGCAGCTGGAACTTCTTCTCACCCGGCAACTCCCTCTCGTCGATGGTCAACATCGCCGTCTGGCAGTGGATCGGCTACAACATGGTGATCTTCTTCGCCGCACTCCAGGCCGTGCCCCGCGAGGTCGTCGAAGCCGCAACCGTCGACGGTGCCGGGGCCTGGCGCATCGCCGTGGGCATCAAAGTGCCGATCATCCGCTCCTCCGTGGTCATGACCGTCCTGTTCACCTGCGTCGGAGCGGTCCAGCTCTTCACCGAGCCCCGGCTGCTGTCCGACAAGGCTCAGGCCCTCGGAAACGACTGGTCGCCCACGATGTACATCGTCAGCAAGGCGTTCATCGACCAGGACTACGCGAGCGCGGCCGCCGCGTCGCTGCTGCTGGCCCTCGTGGCCGGGGCACTGTCCTTCGTCGTCACCCGGATCGGGAAGCGGTGGCAGGCAGCATGAGCACACAGACCGCCACCCGCCACCGCGCCGCCGAGCGCACCGGCACGGCCCCCGCAGGCCCCGGACGGCCCGTCGCCCGGCCCAGAGCCCAGCGCGCCTGGGCCTCCAAGGCCGCCGTCAACTCCGTACTGGTCATGCTGGCGCTCTACACGCTGATGCCGATCAGCTGGCTCCTGATCGCGGCCACCAAGAACCGCCGCGACCTCTTCGCCACCAACGGCTTCAGCCTCGGGGAGTTCAACCTCTTCTCCAACATCCACGACGTCTTCACCCACAACGAGGGCATCTACGGACGCTGGCTGCTCAATACGGTCCTGTACGCGGTGGTCGGCTCGGCCCTCTCCTCCCTCATCTCGGTGGCGGCGGGATACGCCTTCGACAAGTACGGCTTCGCGGGCAAGGAGAAGCTCTTCGGGGTGGTCCTCGCGGGCGTGCTCGTCCCCGGAGCGGTCCTCACCCTGCCGATGTACCTGCTCGCCTCCAAGGCCGGGATCACCAACACCTACTGGGCGCTGCTGGTCCCCTCCCTGGTCAACCCCTTCGGCGTGTACCTCGCCCGGGTCTTCTCCGAGGGCTACGTCCCGTACGAGGTCATCGAGGCCGCCAGGATGGACGGCGCCGGCGAGGTGCGGACCTTCCGCACCATCGCGCTGCCGATGCTCGCCCCGGGGTTCATGACGCTGTTCCTCTTCTCCTTCACCGCGAGCTGGAACAACTTCTACGGCGCCCTCGTCATGCTCAACGACAAGGACCTCTACCCCGTCAACCTCGGCCTCCACATGTGGAACATCTCCACCACGGAGAGCCCCGAGATGTACTCGCTGGCCATCACCGGCTCACTCATCGCCGTGATCCCGCTGGTCGCCGCCTTCCTCTGCCTCCAGCGCTTCTGGCGCTCCGGACTGACCGCCGGCGCGGTGAAGTAGCCCCACCACCCACCGAAGACGGGATCCGACCGTTGCCCACCTCATCCGGCACCCGCCGCCGCGTCCTGGTCGTCGGCATCGACGGTGTCCGCCTCGACCTGCTCCGGACCGTGCCCACACCCCACCTGGACACGGTCGCCGCCGCCGGATTCCTCGGCCCGATCGAGATCGACGAAGCCACGCCCACCATGTCGGGCCCCTGCTGGGCCACGATCGCCACCGGGGTCGGCGTCGCCAAGCACGGCGTGTACGGCAACCACTTCGCGGGCCACCGCCTGGACGTGTTCCCCGACTTCGCCACCCGCCTCGCACGGCAGGACGGACGCAAGACCTTCGTGGCCGGCGGCTGGGAGCCGCTGCTGCTGGCCCGCGACGGCGGACCGCTGTTCGCCGCGCCCGGCCGGCTCTCGTACATCGCGCCGAGCGCGGACACCTGCGAGGCCTGGGAAGCCTGCGACGACCAGGTCACCGCGGAAGCCGTCCACGTCCTGGAGACCGACGACCCCGAGGTCTCCTTCGTCTACCTCGGCGCGGTGGACGAGACAGGCCACCTGCGCGGCTGCGGCGACGCCTACCTGCGGGCGATCGGGAGCGCCGACGCACGCCTCGGCCGCCTGCTCGGCGCCGTCCGCGCGCGCCCCGCGTACGAGGACGAGTCCTGGACGGTGATCGTCGTCACCGACCACGGCCACCGCGACGACGGCGGGCACGGCGGCCGCACCGTGCAGGAGCGTACGGCCTGGGTGGCCTGCTGCGGCCCGGACATCGGCGCCGGACCGCCCGCCCGGAGACTGCGCTTCGAGGACGTCGCCGCCCAGGTGTACGCGGCCCTCGGCCGCCCGGCCGACTCGCACTGGACGCTCGACGGCCTCCCCTTCTACGCCCCCTGCCGTCCCGTCCCGGCGGGAGTCTGAGATGCGTGCGGTCTTCTTCGACATGGACGGAACGCTGGTCGACTCCGAGCCGTTGTGGTGGGAGGCGGCCGAAGCCGTGGCCGCCTCCCTCGGGTACACGCTCACCGGGGCCGACGTACCGGCGGTGGTCGGCCGCTCGATCGCCGACACGGCCGGGCACCTGCACGCGACCGCCCGCGCCGGGGCGGCCACGGTCCAGGACATCGCCCGCGACCTGCTCGCGGGGTTCCAGGAGCGGGTCGCCCGCGGACCCCGGCTCCTGCCGGGTGCGCTGGAGCTGCTCGACGCGCTGGCCGCGGCCGGTGTCCCGCTGGGGCTCGTCTCCGCGTCGCCCCGCTCGATCGTGGACCCGGTCCTCGCGGCACTCGGCGCGCACCGTTTCGCCGTCACCGTGGCGGACGGCGAGACCCCGAGGACCAAGCCGCACCCCGACCCGTACCTCGCCGCGGCCAGGGCCCTGGGCGTCGATCCCCGGTCCTGCGTGGCCGTGGAGGACAGCCCGACCGGCACGGCCTCCGCCGAGGCGGCCGGCTGCTTCGTACTGGCGGTCCCCTCCACCGTGCCGATACCGCCGGCGGAGGGGCGGCTGGTCCTGAACCGCCTGACCGAGGCGGATCCGGAGCTGCTCCGCTCCCTCGTGGCGCGCTGACCGCCGCCGCGGCGGTCAGCCCAGCGCCACCCTGATCCGCTGGGTGGCGCCGGCCTGTCCGGTGAGGTCGCCGAAGGCGAGCGTGAGCGCGGAGCCGGTGGCGGCCGAGGTGATGGTGCCCGGCTTCGAGAGCACGGCGGCGACGGGGCGGTGCCACGTCACGGTGAGGGAGCTCTGCATCCGCATCGGGTCCGAGACGCACAGCGTGGCCGTGCCGTCGCCGTGCTCCCGTACCAGGACGCAGGCCGGCTTGTCGGCGGTGAGGGCGCCGACCGTGCCCGCGAACCAGAAGTTGACGGCGGTCACCCCGAGCGAGGGGACCACGATGCCCTGTCGGCTGTTGTCGTTGGCCAGGACGGTGAGCCAGCCGGCGGCGGCGGCCCGGGCGGCGGTCGCGGCCGTGGTGGCGCCGGGCATCAGGATGTAGGAGCAGGCGGCGTCGACCGGGTCCACGCCGTGGTCGAACCAGAGGGTCAGATAGCGGCGGGTGATCGGATCGGTGGTGCCACCGGTGTTGATGTCGTGCCAGGACCCCGTCCGCGCCTCGCGCAGCGCCTTGACGGTGGCCCCGCCGGGGAACACGTACCCGCCGTGGCCCGCGATCTGCGCCCAGTCCGCTCCGGTGAGGGTGGCCGACCAGCCCAACGCGGTGGACTGGGGGACGCCGTCGACGGTGAGGGCGTGGGCGCCGGCCGCGCCGAGGTTGCGGTTGTCGACCACGGTCTCGACGGCGGCGCCGTCGGTGCTCCGGACGGAGCCCGTCAGGCAGACGACGGAGTCGGCCAGGCAGAACCAGGACTTCTTCGCGTAGAGCGTGCTGGACAGCCCCCGGACGTACTGGCCGATGGCGGCGTACTCCCCGTCCGTGGCGCCGCCGACCCAGTTGACGTCCGGCCTCGGCAGGCCCCAGGCGCCGCCCTCCGCATCGGCGAGGGGCTTCTTGGAGACGGTGGTCCCCGGGAGCCGGTACGGGTCGACGGTGGGCCAGAACGCGTCGGTGTACTGGCCGTTGCCGTAGGTGGCACCCCACCACTGGAGCATGCCCGCCCCGGTGTGCCAGCCGCGGAGGTTCTCCCCGTTGCCCGTCTCGTAGAGTCCGATCCGCTTGGAGGCCATGCTGATCGACGCCGCCCAGCCGGGCCTGCGGTGAACGGCCCGGTCCATGCTCGGGAACAGCCGGTGCCCGGTCGGCTCCGCGGCCGGGGTGACGGAGCCGTCGTCCCGTACGGCCTTGAGCCGGGCCAGTGCCGCGACGCCCAGGTCGGTGTCGGTGAGCACGGGGCTGTAGTAGTCCCGCTGCATCGAGCCCTTGACCAGGGCGCGCCAGCGCTGGTTCTCGGCGCTGCCCGCGGCAGTGCCGAGCAGGGCGATGGCGGCGAGGGTGCTGTGGCCGCGGCCGTGGTCGCCGCCCTGGAAGCCGTACGAGTTGGTCCGCGGGTTGCCCCGGCTGGTGGAGCGGCCGGAGACGGCGTCCATCATCAGGCCGTTGTAGAGGAACGGGGCGAAGGACGCCTGCACCGAGTCGAGGATGATCTGCCGGTTGGGGTCGGTGACCGCCCAGGTGGAACCGGCCAGCAGGGAGAAGAGGCCGGCCAGTCCGCCGAGCAGCACGAGGCCGTAGGAGCCGGTGTAGGGCAGGTAGGTGTGCTGGACGAAGGATCCGTCGGCGTAGAAGCCGTCCCCGCTGGTGACGAAGGGGAAGACGGGGGAGAGGGCGTCGCGGGCGAGGGCGATCTTGGCCGGGTTCTTGCCGAGTACGCCGCGCAGGGCGAGCGAGCGGCAGAGGTCCACCCGGTTGGCGCCGGTGCTGGTGCCGGTGTAGTTGCCGACGGCGGAGTCGGGGACGAACCGGTCGACGGCCGCGAGGTGGTTGGCGAGCTGGGTCGCGGAGAGCTGGTCGTAGAGGATCGTGCAGCTGTCCAGCAGGGCCTGGGGAGAGCCGATCTGGAAGTCCCACCAGTTGCCGAACTGGCTCTTCGCCGGGTTGTAGACCTGGTTGTAGAGGTGGTCGAGCCCGGCCTTGGTCTCGGCGGCGAGGGCGGTGTCGCCGGTGAGGCCGGTACCGGGCTGGGCGTACGCCTGGGCCATGGTGGCGAGGCGCGTGTAGCTGGCGGTGATCGAGCTGGAGAGCGTCAGGGGCAGGTCCGGCCAGAGCGACCCGCTGGTGGCGGCCATCGTCGAGCGGTGCGCGGCGGCCTGGGTGCCGAGCAGCGCCAGCTTCTCGGTGAACGGCGCGGCCGCCGGGTCGAAGCCGCTGCCCAGCAGTATCGTGCGCCATTTGGCGCGCAGGGTGTCGTACTCGTCGCCGGCGGCGAAGGCGGCGGTCGACGGGAGGATGGCGGACCCTCCGGCGAACAGGGCGGCGCTGCCGGAGAATTGGAGGAATGAGCGGCGGGACCATGGCGTGGACATGGAGCCTCCAGGGCTGGGGCCGCGGGGGTGGGGGGTGTCCCCGCTGAGCGTTTTCTAGCACGCGCTCGAAACCCCGCTCAAGAGGCGCGTATGGATCGATCGATATGTGCAAGTGGTCGTATGATCGACCTGGACGGACCGTCACCGCAGGAGCGGGGAAGCGTAGTTGGGGTCGCAGGTCCCGAGGAGCTCTACGTTTACGCCTGCATGGTCTCGACGGTGCTGTCGAGCCGGGCACGCTCCGCGGCCAGCACCGTCAGGTGGCTGGTGAGGGATTCGCGCGGGCCGGACTTCACCAGGCCGGGGTCTCCGGTGGCGACGGCGCCGACGAACGCGTCCATCAGGCCGGCGTCGCCGCCCCCGTGGCCCCCGCCGGCGTCCATCGTCCCCTCCGCGCCGAAGCCGACGACCTCCTCGGTTCGGGTCAGGAAGTCGTAGACCCGCAACTGCCGTCCGTCGCCCCTCAGTTCACCGCGGGTGCCGAAGATGCGGGTCTGGCGGTCCGCCTGCTCGGTGAAGGCGGTCATGGTGAAGGTGGCGGTGGCCCCCGAGTCGAACTCCATGGCCACCACCTGGTGGTCGACCACGTCGTTGTCGCAGGCGTACACGCAGCGTCCGTACGGGCCCTCCCGCAGCGCCGTCTCCAGGGCCCGTGGCGTGAACTCGTCCAGCAGCACGTCGAGCGGCCAGCCGTGCCGGCCCTCGGCGAGCCGGTCGCCGTAGTCGCGCTTGGCGGAGTAGGGGCACGTGGTCTCCACCGTGCAGTCCAGACAGCGGTCCGCGGCGCCCGCGGGCCTGTTCTCGGGCCGGAAGTGCGACAGGCGCCCGAAGCTGGAGACGCGTACCGGTGGCCGGCCGAGCACGTACTGCAGCCAGTCCAGGTCGTGGCAGGACTTCGCCATCAGCATGGACGTGGCCTGGTCCTCGCGACGCCAGTTGCCGCGTACGAACGAGTGGGCCTGGTGCCAGAAGCCGACCGGTTCCAGGTGCTGGACGCTGACGACGTCCCCGATCCTGCCGGAGTCCAGGACGCGCTTGAGGGCCTGCGTGTAGGGGGTGTAGCGCAGCACGTGGCCGACGGAGAGGATCACGCCCGCCTCCTCCACCGCCTCCACGATGCGCCGGCACTCGTCCTCGGTCAGCGCCATCGGCTTCTCCAGCATGATGTGGTAGCCGAGCGCGGCGAACGCCAGTACCGGCTCCAGGTGTTCGCGGTCCAGCGTGCAGATCAGCACCGCGTCCGCGATACGGCCCCGGGTCGCCAGTTCCCGCCAGTCGTCCACCACGGCCCCGGCGTCCAGACCGTGCGCGGCCGCGAGCCGGTCCCGCCTGGCCTTCCGCGGCTCGGCCACCGCGACCACCGTGGCCCGGTCCGGATGGGCGAGCGCCCAGCGTGCGTAACCGGTCCCGCGGTTCCCGGCGCCGACGACGGCAAGAGTGATTCCGGAAGGCATCGGTCCCGCTTCCTGTAGGCGTTCCCCGGCGTGAGGCTAGCGATCTCCGGTGGGCGGTACAACCGGTTCGCCCGATGCCGGACGTTCCGCATGCCGGACCCGCTCGGCGCGTCAACTGCCGTTGATAGCACGTGTGTCAGTGGTCCGGGTTATGGTCCCTCTCAACGTCCGGAGTTCGAGTTCGTCAAGGGGGAAATCCGCCATGGACAACACCGACAGCGCCAAGCACGAGGGATTCACGGCCGAGGAGCGGGCCGCGATGAAGGACCACGCCAAGGAGCTGAAGGCGGCCGCGCGCCGCAGCTCCCACGCCGACAAGGCGGCGGAGGCGGAGCGGGACGTGCTGGAGAAGATCGCCGAAATGCAGGACTCGGACCGGATCATGGCCGAGCGCGTCCACGCCGTCGTCACCGCCAACGCCCCGGTCCTCGCGCCGAAGCTCTGGTACGGGATGCCCTCCTACGCGCTGGACGGGAAGGTCGTCTGCTTCTTCCAGAGCGCGGAGAAGTTCAAGGCGCGCTACGCGACGCTCGGATTCAGCGACCAGGCGAAGCTGGACGAGGGCGCGATGTGGGCGGCCGGTTTCGCCCTCACCGAGGTGACGCCCGAGGTGGAGGCGCGCATCGCCGCGCTCGTGAAGCAGGCGGTCAGCTGAACGGTGGCGGGGCCTGGTCCGCCGCGTCGCCGCCGCGCGGGAGCCGGCTTCGCCGCCACCGGGAAATGAGAAAGGCAAGGAGGTCAACCCGCTCCTTGCCACTCTCAACTTATAGCGCACCGGGGGGCTTGCGGCAAGGCCCCGGGCGTACCGCAGAATCGCTGATCGAAGGCAGAACCTGCGGAAATGGCGGTTGTGAATGATTGACGTGATCGTGGTCGGCGGCGGACCGACCGGCCTGATGCTGGCCGGCGAACTGCGCCTGCACGGCGTGCAGGTGGTCGTGCTGGAGAAGCTGGCCGAGGCGACCGTGCAGTCCCGCGGACAGGGTCTGCACACCCGCAGCGTCGAACTGATGGCTCAGCGCGGCCTGCTGGACCGGTTCCTCGCGGTCAGTGAGAAGTTCCAGGTCGGCGGTCTCTTCGGCGGCATCATGAAGCCGTGGCCGGAGCAGTTGGACACGGCCCACCCGTACGGCCTCGCCACCCCGCAGCCGCTCACCGAGCGGCTGTTGGGCGAGCGCGCCGTCGAGCTCGGTACCGACATCCGGCGCGGCTGCGAGGTGGTCGGGCTGACCCAGGACGAGACCGGGGTGAGCGTCGAGTTGGCGGACGGCACGCAGCTGCGCTCGCGCTACCTCGTCGGGTGCGACGGCGGCCGCAGTACGGTGCGCAAGCTGATCGGGGTCGATTTCCCCGGCGAGCCCGCCACGGTCGAGACGCTGCTGGGCGAGATGGAGGTGACGGCGGATCAGGAGACGGTCGCCGCCGTCGTCGCCGAAGTCCGCAAGACCCAGCCGCGGTTCGGCGTCGCCCCCGGAGAGGGCGGGGTGTGCCGCGTCGTCGTGCCCGCCGACGGGGTGGCGGAGGACCGTACGGCCGAACCGACGATGGAGGACTTCAAGCAGCAGCTACGGGCCTTCGCGGGCACGGACTTCGGCGTGCATTCGCCGCGCTGGCTGTCCCGGTTCGGCGACGCCACCCGGCAGGCCGAGCGCTACCGGGTCGACCGGGTGCTGCTGGCCGGTGACGCGGCGCACATCCACCCGCCGACCGGCGGGCAGGGGCTCAACCTCGGTGTGCAGGACGCGTTCAACCTCGGCTGGAAGCTGGCCGCCGCGGTGGCCGGCTGGGCGCCGGAGGACCTCCTGGACAGCTACCACGCCGAACGGCACCCGGTGGGCGCCGCCGTACTGGACAACACCCGCGCGCAGATCACGCTGCTGGGGACGGATCCGGGTGCGACCGCGCTGCGGGAGCTGTTCGCGAAGCTGATGGACTTCGAGGAGGTGAACCGGTACGTCACCGGGATGATCACCGCGGTCGGGGTCCGCTACGACTTCGGCGGGGATCACGAACTCCTCGGCCGGCGGATGCGGGACCTGGAACTGAAGCGGGGCCGCCTCTACGAGCTGATGCACGGGGGCCGCGGACTGCTGCTCGACCAGACCGGCCGGCTCTCGGTCGACGGGTGGGCCGACCGGATCGACCACGTCGTCGACGTCAGCGAGGAACTGGACGTGCCCGCGGTGCTGCTGCGGCCGGACGGCCACGTGGTGTGGGTCGGTGACGACCAGCAGGACCTGCTCGGCCTGCTGCCGAAGTGGTTCGGTGCCGCCACCGGCTGAGCGCGGGAGCAAGCGGCAGTAAATCGAGCAGGTGTTCGGGTCGAGGGGTAAGCTGGCAGCATGCACGCACTCCAGGGGTCCCTCTTCGACCAGACCGACGAGATCCGGCTCGGGTCGCTCGAAGGCCTGCGGCGTACGGACCTGGGGTTCGGCGCCAGCGCCTGGGTCGACCATCTGCCCGGCTGGCTGTCCGGGGCGGACGCACTGTTCGAGCGGCTGGCCGCTGAGGTCTCCTGGCGGGCCGAGCGGCGGCAGATGTACGAGCGCGAGGTCGACGTGCCCCGGCTGCTCGCCTTCTACGCGGAGGGCGAGCGGCTGCCGCACCCCGTGCTCACCGAGGCGCGGGAGGCGCTGTCCCGGCACTACGCCGCCGAGCTGGGCGAGCCCTTCGCCACCGCGGGGCTCTGCCTCTACCGCGACGGCCGGGACAGCGTCGCCTGGCACGGCGACCGGACCGGCCGCTCCGCGACCGAGGACACGATGGTCGCGATCGTGTCCGTGGGGGACCCGCGCGACCTGGCCTTCCGCCCCCGCGACGGCGGCCCCACCCTGCTCCGGCTGCCCCTGGGCCACGGCGACCTCGTGGTGATGGGCGGCTCCTGCCAGCGCACGATGGAGCACGCGGTCCCCAAATCCGCGCGCGCCGTCGGCCCCCGCGTCAGCATCCAGTTCCGCCCGCGCGGCGTCATGTGAGGTACGCCCGCCCGGGAGCCGGGGCTCAGAGGGTGTCTGGCGGGTGTCCGTGGCGTCGCGACGCCCGGCACGCGCTCTCGCCGCACCGACCGAAAGCCCGAGTACGTCCAGTACGCGCACTAGGCGGACACCCACCCATCAGCCGAGTGAACAACGCTGCGGGTCAATACACCTAAGGCGCGTCCGCCGGCCGGGCCGCCGCCGCGGCCGCGTGGAGCGAGCGCAGCGCCAGCAGCAGGACCCCGATGTCGTCGAGGTACACGGGGTCCGGGATCAGGTCCACCGGCGAGACGGTGTAGGCGACGGCGATCCAGAACAGCGCCTTGTCCCGCAGCGGGACACCCGCGTCGAGCAGCAGCCGCCGTGCCTTGAAGACCCGTACGAGCAGCACGGCGGCGGCCGCGGCCAGCCCGAGGGCGACGACCGCGGCGACGGTCAGCCAGAACGTTCCGTCCATGCCACCTCTATACCCGCTCCGCGCGCCCGGTCCCGTCAGGCGCCCTGGGCGCGCAGTCGGCGGCTCACCTCGCCGAGCCCGTCGGCGAGCGCATCGAGCTGCTCGGGGGTGAGTACGTCGACGAGGACCTCGCGCACCGTGGCGACATGGCCGGGGGCGGCCTCCTCCAGGCGGGTGCGGCCGGTCTCGGTGAGGACCGCGAAGACCCCGCGGACGTCGGAGGGGCAGCTGCGGCGCCGGACCAGGCCGGCCTTCTCCATCTGGGTGACCTGGTAGGTCAGCCCGCTCTTCGAATTGATCAGGCCATTGGCGAGTTCCGTCATCCGCAGCTCGCCGTCCGGGGCCGCGGCGAGCCGCACGAGGATCTCGTACTGCGGGTGCGAGAGGCCGGAGTCGTCCTTGAGCTGCTGGTCGAGATGGCGGTTCACCAGGGCGGACGCGGCAAGGAAGCCGCTCCAGGCCCGCATCTCGCGATCGTTGAGCCATCTCGTTTCAGCCATGCCTGCAGCCTACATGGGTTGTTCCAATTTGAATCAGTGGTTAAGGTCGGCAACGACGGTTCGAATTTGAACGACCCATCTCCTTGGACCGAACCGTCCGACCGGAAGGATTCCCCCCCATGACCAGCCCCTCCGTCACCTCGACGAAGCCGCAGGCCGCCGCACCGGCCGTACCCACCGCCCTCGCCCTCTCGACCCCCGGCCACGACGTCGGCCTGCTGCTCCTGCGCCTCGTCCTCGGTCTGACCATGGCCGCCCACGGCAGCCAGAAGCTCTTCGGCTGGTTCGGTGGCGGCGGCATCAGCGGCACCGGCCAGTTCTTCACCGCCAGCGGCTACCCCGCGGGTGACGCCATGGCCGTCCTCGCCGGGCTGACCGAGACCCTCGGCGGCCTCGGCCTCGCCGCGGGCCTGCTCACCCCGCTCGCCGGGGCCGCCGTCGTCGGCACCATGATCAACGCCATCGCCGTGCACGGCGCCGGATCGTTCTTCGCCCCCAAGGGCATCGAGTACGAACTGCTGCTGACCTTCGGCGCGGCCGCCCTCGCGCTCACCGGCCCCGGCCGGTACGCCGCCGACCGCTTCCTGCCCGTCCTGCGCTCCCACCGCCTGGCCCACGGTGCCCTCGCGCTGGTCCTCGCCGTGGTCCTCGCGGGCGGCCTGCTCCTCGTACGCAACTAGGTCGTGTCGTCAAAGTCCCGTCTGGCCTTCGGGCGGCCGACGCCACTTTGACGACACTCCCTAGCGCGCCCGGGGGTGTCCGGGGCCGGAGCTGATTGGCCCCGGGCATTCGGGGGAAGAGCGCACAAATGACACAACCCATCGAAGACTACGCACTCATCGGCGACCTGATGACGAGCGCCCTGGTCGGCCGCGACGGGTCCATCGACTGGCTGTGCCTGCCCCGCTTCGACTCGGCGGCCTGCTTCGCCAAACTCCTCGGCGACGAGGAGAACGGCCACTGGCGCATCGCGCCCGTCGACGCCGCCGTCGGCGAGCCGTGCACCCGCCGCGCCTACATCGACGGCTCGCTCGTCCTGGAGTCGTACTGGGTGACCGACACCGGCACCGCCAGGGTCATCGACTTCATGCCGCAGCGCGACGTCGCCCCCGAGGTGGTCCGCATCGTCGAGGGCGTCAGCGGCACCGTGCGGATGCACAGCACCCTGCGCCTGCGCTTCGACTACGGCCACGTCGTCCCCTGGGTCCGCCGCGTCGAGGACGACCGGGTCGCCGTCGCCGGGCCCGACGCCGCCTGGTTCCGCAGCGAACCCCCGGTCCGCACCTGGGGCGAGGCCAACAGCACCCGCTCCCAGTTCCCGGTCACCCCCGGCCGCCGCGTCGCCTTCGTACTGACCTGGCACCCCTCGCACGAGCCGCGCCCCGAGCCAACCGACCCCTTCGAAGCCCTGGAACAGGGTCTCGCAGACTGGCGCGAGTGGACCGCGCAGTGCCGCTACGACGGCCCCTACCGGGAGGCTGTGACCCGCTCCCTCATCACTCTCAAGGCCCTCACCTACGCACCCACCGGCGGCATCGTCGCCGCCGCCACCACCTCCCTCCCCGAGGAACTCGGCGGCGTCCGGAACTGGGACTACCGCTACTGCTGGCTGCGCGACTCCACCCTCACCCTCGACTCCCTCCTCGCCACCGGCTTCCTCGAAGAGGCCCGCGCCTGGCGGGCCTGGCTGCTGCGGGCCGTCGCGGGCGACCCCGCCGACCTCCAGATCATGTACGGCATCGCGGGCGAGCGGCGGATCCCCGAGACCGACCTGCCCTGGCTGCGCGGCTACGCCGGCTCCGCCCCCGTCCGCGTCGGCAACGCGGCCGTGGACCAGCTCCAACTCGACGTGTACGGCGAGGTCATCGACTCCCTGCACCTGGCCCGGACCTCGGGGCTGCCCGCGGAGATGCACGCCTGGAAGATCCAGCTCGCGCTGCTCGACTTCCTGGAGCGCAACTGGCACCGGCCCGACGAGGGGCTCTGGGAAGTGCGCGGCCCGCGCCGCCACTTCACCCACTCCAAGGTGATGGCCTGGGTCGCCGCCGACCGGGCCGTACGCACCCTGGAGCGCGACCCCTCGATGCCCGGGGAGGTCGAGCGCTGGCGGGCCATGCGGGACGAGGTGCACCGCGACGTGTGCGACAAGGGCTACGACCCGGAACGCAACACCTTCACCCAGTACTACGGCTCCAGCGAGCTGGACGCGTCGACCCTGCTCATCCCACGGGTCGGCTTCCTGCCGCCCGAGGACCCCCGGGTGATCGGCACGGTCGACGCGGTCCGCGCCGAACTCGGCAGCAGCGGCCTGGTCCGCCGCTACAGCACCGAGGGTCCGTCGGTGGACGGCCTGCCCGGCGACGAAGGGGCCTTCCTGGCCTGCTCGTTCTGGCTGGCCGACGCCCTGCACATGACGGGCCGGGAGAAGGAGGCCCGCGCCCTCTTCGAGCGGCTGCTGGCGGTACGCAACGACGTGGGGCTGCTCGCCGAGGAGTACGACCCCGTCGCCGGACGCCAACTGGGGAACTTCCCCCAGGCGTTCAGTCACGTCGGACTGGTCAACACCGCCCTGACCCTCGGCGGCTCCGGTTGACCGGGAGCCGCCGAGGGTCAGGGCCGCGTCGCCGCTGACGGCCCGCGATCGTCCGCTACGCCGCGGCGGTCGCGGCGGTCGCGGCGGTTGCGCCGTTCTCGACGCCCTCGCCGTCCTCCGGAATGCTGACCAGCCAGCGGGTGTCCTTGCGCGGCCGCAGGTACAGCGCCCAGTACAGCGTCGCCACGGCGGTGATGCCGCCCGTCCACAGCAGGTACGGGGTCTCCTGCTGGGTCAGGATGTACGCGAGTACGACGATCAGCACCACCGGCACCGCGGGCCACAGCGGCATCCGCCAGGCGTTCGTCGCGCGGTGCGCCCCGCTGCGGCTGAACAGCGTGGCCACGGCGACGAGCAGGTACATGCCGGTCACCGAGACGCCGGTGACCCCGTACAGGGTGTCGAGGTTGACGAAGCACATCGCCGCACCCGGAACGCCCACCAGCAGCGTGGCCACCCACGGGGAGCCGAAGCGGCCGAGCTTGGACAGTGCCCGGTTGACCGGCGCGGGCCAGGCCTTGTCGCGGGCGGAGGCGAACAGCACCCGGGAGTTCTGGATGACCATGACGATGCCCGCGTTGACGATGGCGAGGGCGACGCAGAGGCTCACGAAGGTGCCGACGGCCGAGTTGGACCAGGCGGTGACCATGCCGCCGAGGTCGCCCGCGGTCAGCGCGTCCAGGTCGGGGGCGCCCATGGTGATGGCGATGACGGGGACCAGGATGACGGCGGTGGAGATGGCGAGGGTGGCGAGCACGGTCCGCGGGACGTTGCGCCGCGGCTTCTCCAGCTCCTCGGAGAGGTAGACGGCGGTCGAGAACCCCTGGGTGATGAACAGGGCGATGGCGAGCCCGGAGACGACCATCATCGCGGTGACGGTGGAGGTGCCGCCGCCTTCGGCGGCCACGGAGCCCTGCACGAGGGCGTCGGCGCCCCGCTCGCTGTGGGCGAAGCCGAGTACGGCGACGAGCGCGGCGGCCACCACCTCCAGGACGAGGAAGATGCCGGTGATCCACGCGTTGGCCCGCAGGTCGAGGAGGCCGGCGAGGGTGGCGAGCAGCATCACGGCGCCGCCGGCCACCGGGGCCGGTATGTCGACCACGGGGGAGAGGTAGTCGGCGGTGCCCATGGCGATCACGGGCGGCACGATCATCACGACCAGCAGGGACAGCACGAACACGAGCCACCCGGCGAGCCGGCCGGCCATGGTGGAGACCATCGCGTACTCACCGCCGGCGCTGGGGATGAGGGTGCCCAGCTCCGAGTAGCAGAACGCGACGCCGACGCAGAGCAGCGACCCGATGGCGATGGTGAGGGCGGTCCACGTGCCGAGGCTGGAGAACAGGTCGGGCACGACGACGAAGAGCGTCGAGGCGGGCGTCACGCAGGAGAGCGTCAGCAGGGTTCCGCCGACGACGCCGATGGAGCGCTTGAGCTTCTGCGGGATGGGCCCTGTGGCGGGGGCGAGGGCCTGAGGGGCGCTGATCGTGTCAGTCATCGTGCGGGGTTCCGATCGACAGATGCGGTGAATGAGCGCGGGAGCGGTATCGCCTCCGAGGCGGTGGTGAGCAAGTTGTTCCGTGACTCCCGGGCCGTCATGGAAGCCCCACCGGATCCGCAGGTCAAGAGCTGCTGACGTGCGGATTCCATCGTCCGGCGCCCGTTCCCGGGCCGTCCGGAGTGTTAAGGCCGCGTAAATGCTGCGGAATCCGTGGGTGCGGTAACCGCAGGTAGCGCCCCGGGAATTTCCTTCCGCTTTGCCGACGCCGAGGGGCGGACGGCGTGGACGGACCGCATGTCCGCACACGCCTCATCACTGCGGGTGAGCGAGAGCCGCCCGGTGCCGGGCGACCCCTTTGGGGGAGACGGGCCTGCAACTCATGGCGGACACCGCGCGCGCCGGGATCGTCCCCGGGAACGATGGGAGCGCCCCCGGCCCTCGGAAGAATCGTTGGCAGACAAGATCGCCAACGGCCCCACGGGGCATGCACACATGGGGAGACTCCGGTGCAGCACACGCGCCTTGACCGACGACGCCGGGCACAGAAGACGGCGGCCGTGGCCGCCGTCGTACTGGTCCTCTTAGCCGGGGGCGTCCCGGCCGCCACCGCCGCCGCGACCCCCGACCGGCAGGGCGCCGGGGTCTCGGCCACGGCACCTGCCGGGGACCTCGACCGCAAGGCCCTCGCCCAGCGGCTGGACGCCGTGCGCGACGCGGGCATGTACGGCGCCTACGGCTCCGTCCGCGACGGCCGTGCACGCTGGAGCGGCGCCACCGGTGTCGCCGACACCGACACCGGGCGGCCCACCCGGCCCGACATGCGCCACCGGGTCGGCAGCATCACCAAGTCCTTCACCTCCGTCGCGGTGCTCCAGCAGAGCGCCCGCGGCCGGATCGACCTCGACGCGCCGGTCGGCGACTACCTCCCCGAACTCCTGCCGGGCGAGCGCGGCCGGAAGGTCACCGTGCGCATGCTGATGAACCACACCAGCGGCATCGCCGACTACATCGCCGAGGCCTTCCCCTCCCTGAAGGAGAACTCGCCCAAGAGCCTGGACGACTTCCGCTACCGCACCCTGCCCCCCACGCAGCTCATCGGGTACGGGGTGGGCAGCCCGCAGCTCTTCGAACCCGGCACGGACTGGTCGTACTCGAACACCAACTACCTGCTGCTCGGCGAACTGCTGCGCAAGGTCACCGGCGAGGACCCCGAACAGGTCATCACCAGGAACGTGATCCGCAGGGCCGGGCTGAAGGACACCTACTTCCCCGGCACCGACCCGCGGATCAAGGGCCCCCACTCCAAGATGTACGAGAACCTCGGCGGGCTGATCGACCCGCCGCGGGACTACTCCGAGTACGACATGACCATGGCCGGCACGGCCGGGGCGCTGGTCTCGACCGCACAGGACCTGAACGCCTTCTACCGGGCCCTGTTCCAGGGCGACCTGCTGCCCGCCGACCTGCTCGGCGAGATGCGCACCACGGTCCCCGTCAAGGACGGGAACGGGACCGTGCTGATCCGCTACGGACTCGGCATCTACACCATGGACACACCGTGCGGTCCGGTCTGGGGCCACGACGGCGCGGTCTGGGGCGCGGGCACCCAGGCGATGTCCAGCGCCGACGGCCGGCGGCAGTTCGCCGTCGGGTTCAACCTGATGGGCTACCAGCGCCAGGACGCGAACGGCCGCCCGGTGCCGCACCCCGTCGACGCGGCCCTCGGGGCCCTGCGCGACCAGGCCCTCTGCGGCAGCGCCGACGCGGCCGGCCGCTCGGCCGCCGCCCCGCAGGGGCTGCCGCAACCGCTGGACTCCCTGCTGCTCAAGGGCGCCGGGCCGACGGCCCCCGGTCAGCGCTTGCGGTAGGCACGCGCGTCATCGGCGGCGGCCAGCACGGCATCGAGGTCGCCGCCGATCGCCGAGGTCAGCGTGATGGCCACGGCGCCCTCCAGGAACGGCGCGTCCACGATGCGGGTGCCGGCGGGCAGTTCGCAGGGCTCCTCGCCCAGCAGGGCCTTGACCGTCAGCACGGCGCTGCCCATGTCGCACAGCACCGCCACGCCCTGGCCCTCGTCCACCGTCCGCGCGGCGGCCGTGATCAGCTCCGCACTGGTGCCGATCCCGCCGTCCGGGGTGCCGCCCGCCACCGCCACCGGGGCGGGCTCGACCGAGCCGAGCAGGGCGCGCGAGAGTCCGGCCACGGATTGCGCCACCGCCTTGCTGTGCGAGACCAGGACCACGCCGACGCGGCCGGTACGGGTCTTCGGCACGGGCCGCTCCGCCGGGGACGCGGCGCCGGCCGGCCCGACGGGGGCCGGTGCCGACGCGTCCGGGGCGTCGGGGGCGTCGGGGGCGTCCACCGCGGTACGCAGGGCCTCCATCAGCAGCGCCACGGAGTTGGCCCCGGCGTCCTGGTGGCCGACGCTGCGCCCGCCGAGGTAGCTGGCCCGGCCCTTGCGGGCTTCGAGCCCCTCGGTGCCGTCGGCCCCGGCGCGGGCCGCGCGGCCCGCCTCCGCCAGGGCCTCGCGCAGCGGCAGGTCCGCCTCGGCGGCGGCGGACAGCGCCGCTACCGCCGGGGCCAGCGCGTCCACGAGCGTGGCGTCGCCGACCTCGGCCCCGCCCAGCTTCTGCACGGAGCGCAGGCCCCCGTCCAGCGCGGCGCCCAGCTCGGCGGCGGTCGGCGCGGGGGTGTCGCCCAGCAGCTTGCCGGTGCGGCGCAGAGCGGTGCCGAACAGCGGTCCTGAGGCCCCGCCGACGGTGTTGGTGAGCGTGGTGCCGGCCAGCGTCAGCAGGGCGCCCGGGGTGGCGGGCCGCGCCTCGTCGACGGCCGCGCCGACGGCGCCGAAGCCCCGTACGAGATTGGCCCCGTGGTCCCCGTCGCCGATGACCGCGTCCAGCTCGGTGAGGCGCTCGCTGTCGCGGTTCACGAGACGGCTGCTCTCGGCGAGCCAGCGGCGGAAGTAGGCGGTGTCGAGCACCGGGGCGGTCTCGGGGTGCGTGGTCGTCATGGTGGTGGCTCCTCAGGCGGGTCGAGCGGTCGAGCGGTCTAGCGGATCGGGCGGACCGGGCGGATCGAGCCGGCCGGGCGGCCGGGGGACGGGCGGGTCAACAGCCCCAGCGCAGGGACGGGGTGTCCACCGGCGCGTCCCACAGCCGCAGCAGCTCGTCGTCGGCGCGGCACAGGGTGAGGGTGCAGCCGGCCATGTCCAGGCTCGTGACGTAGTTGCCGACGAGCGAGCGCGCGACCGTGACCCCGCGCCCGGCGAGCACCCGCTCGACCTCCGCGCGCATGACGTACAGCTCGATCGGCGGGGTCCCGCCGAGGCCGTTGACGAGCAGGATCACCGGGGCTCCTGCGGCATCCGGGAGGTCCGCGAGGATCGCGTCGAGCATCGCCTCGGCGGTCCGGGCGGCGGTCATGAGGGTGCGGCGCTCCCGGCCGGGCTCGCCGTGGATGCCGATGCCGAGCTCGATCTCGTCCTCGCCGAGCGTGAAGTTGGGGCTGCCCTTGGCGGGGGTGGTGCAGGAGGACAGAGCCACGCCGTAGCTGCGGGAGTTCGCGTTGACCTTGCGGGCCACCATCGCGACCTCGGCCAGCGGTGCGCCCTCCTCGGCGAGCGCGCCCGCGATCTTCTCCACGAACAGGGTCGCGCCCGTGCCGCGGCGGCCCGGTCCGCCGGCGTCCCTGGCCACGGCCACGTCGTCGTCCACGACGACCTGCTCGACCTTGACGCCCTCGTCCTCGCAGTCCTCGGCGGCCATCGTGAAGTTGAGGATGTCCCCCGTGTAGTTCTTCACGATGTGCAGGACGCCCGCGCCCGCGTCGACGGCGCAGGTGGCGCGCGCGATGTTGTCGGGCACCGGAGAGGTGAACACGGGCCCGGCCACGGCGGCCGACAGCATGCCGCGTCCCACGAACCCGGCGTGCAGCGGCTCGTGCCCGCTGCCGCCGCCGGACAGCAGCGCGACCTTCCCGGCCGCCGGGGCGCCGCTCCGCGTGACGATGCCCCGCTCCGCCTCCACGGAGAGCTCCGGATGCGCGGCGGCCATTCCGTGCAGGGCGTCGGTGACGACACTCTCCGGGGAATTGATGAGCTTCTTCACGAGGGCCTCTCTCCTGAAATTCGAAACGTGGTCCGGAAAGCGAAAAGTGGAATGGGAGGGCGGTATTAAACCTGCCGCCGTCGCCCGGTCCATCCCTGCTTCCGGGGCGCCTACCGGGAACGTTACCCCTGTTCGCATCGGGTATCGCACGGGTCGTTGGTCCCTGATGAGACCGCGGAAAGGCCCGTCCGCGAGGAGCCTGTGAATTGTGCGGACGCCCTCGGGATCCGTGATAGAGATGAATGAGCAAGCGGAAATGAATTCGCATTCAGGAGGATTCACTGTGAAGACCGTCGGTACGCGCATGATGATCAGCCCGCCGAAGTACGTCCAGGGCGCCGGGGCGATGCACGACCTGGGCGAGCACACCGCGCGGCTCGGGCAGAACGCCGTCGTCCTCGCCGACAAGGGGGTCTGGGGCTTCGTCGACACCGCGGTCACCCAGTCCCTCGCCGCCGCCGGGGTCAAGCTGACCAAGGAGGTCTTCGGCGGACTGTGCACCCAGAAGGAGATCGACCGGGTCGCGGCCGTCGCCGAGGCGGCCGGCGCCGACGTCGTCATAGGCATCGGCGGCGGCACCGCCATCGACACCGCCAAGGCCGTCGGCCACGCCCGCGGGGACATCGCCGTCGTCAGCGCCCCCACCGTCGCCTCCACGGACGCGCCGACCAGCGCCCTGGCCGTCATCTACACCGAGGACGGCGCCTTCGAGCGCTACTCGTTCTTCCAGCGCAACCCGAACCTCGTCCTCGTCGACACCGCACTCGTCGCGGGCGCGCCCAGCCGCTTCATCGTGTCCGGCATGGGCGACGCGCTCGCCACCTGGTACGAGGCCCGCGTCTGCGTCGCCGCCCACCGCACCGCCATGGCCGGCGGCCTCGCCACCGAGGCCTCCCTCAGCCTCGCCCGGCTGTGCTGGGAGACCCTGATGGAGTACGGCACGCAGGCCCGGCTCGCCGCCGAGCAGCACGTGGTCACCCCGGCCCTGGAGAAGGTCACCGAGGCCAACACCCTGCTCTCCGGGCTCGGTTTCGAGTCCTGCGGCCTCGCCGCCGCCCACGGCATCCACAACGGCCTGACCGTCTCCCACCGCACGCACGGCATGATGCACGGCGAGAAGGTCAACATCGGCACCCTGGCCCAACTGGTCCTGGAGGGCGCCCCCACCGACGAACTGGACACCTACCTGAGGTTCAGCCGGTCCGTCGGCCTCCCGACCACCCTCGCCGAAGTGGGCCTCGGCGACCCCGGCCGCGAGGAGCTCCTCGCCATCGGGCGCGCGGCCACCGCCGAGGGCGAGACCACGCACAACATGCCGTTCCCGGTGACCCCCGACATGGTCGCCGACGCGCTGCTCGCCGGTGACGCGTACGCCCGCGCGACCGCCGGCAAGGCCGGGAAGAACTGCTGAGGCCGGGCACGGCTGTGGCGCGTGATGATCCGTAGGGCAGAGTGGGCGCATGTCGACCTACGAGACGATGGCGTTCCACCTCGAGACCGAGCGGCTGATCCTGAGGCCCTGGGCGGAGTCGGATGCCGCCGATTTCTGCGCCCTCCTCGCCGAACGCGGCAAGGGGAAGCCCCCGGTCGAGCGCATCCGGACGGCCATCGCGGAGCTGCTGGCCGCGACGGAGACCACGGGGTTCGCCCTGCTGCCCATCCAGCGCCGTGACGAAGGCGACTTCATCGGCTACTGCGGGCTGATCATCGGCCGCACCACCGTGGAGGAGCCCGAAATCGCCTACGAGCTGTTCCAGCACGCGCACGGGCGCGGCTACGCCACCGAGGCGGCCCGCGCGGTGCTCGATGCCGCCATCGCGACCGGGCGCACACGACTCTGGTCGACCGTCGGCACGTGGAACACGCCCTCGCTGCGCGTCCTGGAGAAGCTCGGCTTCGAGCGGGATCGCGTCTCCACGGAGGAGAACGGCGAAGTGGCGTGGCTCACGCGCTCGTTGCCGTGACGCGGGTTCACGCCCCGGCCTCCCCGCGTGCGGCCTCCGTGAGGGCGGCCAGCAGCAGCGCGATGTCGTCCGGCCGGTCGGCGGCGTTGCCCGCCTCGCTCACCAGCCGGTCGGCGGTCTCCGTCAGCGGGGCCGGGCTGGCTTCGGCCAGCGCGGCCCGCAGCCGCTCCACCCCCTCGTCGATGTCCACCCCCGGGGCCTCCACCAGCCCGTCCGTGTACAGGGCGAGCACCGCCCCGCGCGCCAGGTGCAACTCCGTCACGGGGTAAGTGGCTTCAGGGTCGATGCCGAGCACCACCCCGCCCGGCAGGTCCAGAACCTCGGTCCGGCCGCCCGGATGGCGCAGCAGCGGCTGGGGGTGCCCGGCCCGCACGGCTCGCGCCAGGCCCGTCTCCGGGTCGAGCAACACGTAGCAGCAACTGGCGAACTGTCCCGGGTCCAGGTCGATCAGCAGCCGGTTGGTGCCGCGCACCACCTCTTGCGGGTCGTGCCCGCTGAGCACGAAGGCCCTTACGGCGCTGCGCAGTTGGCCCATGGTCGCCGCGGCCGCCACCCCGTGGCCCTGTACGTCCCCGATGACCAGGGCGAGGCGTCCGCCGCCCGCGTCGAGTACGTCGTACCAGTCGCCGCCCACGTCCATGCCCGCGGTGCCCGGCAGGTACCGGCCGACCGTCACCACGTGGTCGAGCACGGGCAGCCGGTGCGGCAGCAGCGCGGCCTGTAGTCCGCGGGCCAGCGCGGCTTCGTTGTCGTAGCGCTGCGCCCGCTCCAGGGCCTGTGCGATCAGGCCGGCCAGGGCGGTCAGCACCGTACGCTCCTCCGGGCTGAACCCGCGCGGGGTGTCGAAGCCGAGGATGCACGAGCCCACCGGCCGGCCGGAGGCGATCAGTGGCAGGAAGGCGCGGGCCCCGACGTGGGCGTCCAGCGGGATCCCCGGATAGGCCGCCGCCAGGTGTTCCATCGACTCGAAGAACATCGGCCGACCCGACGTGAGGGTCTCCACGCCGGGCAGCCGCACGTCGAGCGCCACCCCGTCGAAGCGGCTCAGGAAGCCCTGGGGGAACCCGGTCTCCCAAGCCAGGTGCAGATGCCGCTCGTTGAGCAGGTAGATGGCCAACTGGCGGCCGCCGAAGGCGGGCAGCAGCTCATCGGTGACCACCGCCGACACCTGACGGGCCGTCACTGCCTCGGTCAGCGCGATGGCGAGGGCCACCGGACGGTAGAGCGCCGAGGCCCGGTCGGCGGGCGAACCGAGCCCGGCTCCCGGCCGGACCACCGACTCGGGGGCGTACGCGGGCTGTTCGGCCGTGCCAATGGTGACCGTGACCCCGTCCGGCCCGGGGTACAACCCCACCGACAGCCAGTCCCCGGCCGCCGGGCCGCCGCGCCGTGCCGGGAAGTGCACCGGCTCCGGGGCCAGGAACACGGCCCGGAAGTGGTCCTCGTACGCCGGATGGCCGAGCCAGGGCAGTGCCTCCCACAGCACCCGCCCGCGCAGCTCGCCGGGTTCCGTTCCGAGCAGCTGCCGGGCGGTGGCGCTGACGAAGCCGATCCGGCCCTCCCGGTCCACGGACAGTACGGCCTGCGCCAGCCGGTCCACCGCCTGACGGGCACCCCGGGCCGTAGCGGGCGCGGGCGCGCTCACCGGGTCGCCCTCCCAGAACACCGGGACCCCGTCCGCGTCCAGTGCGGCGAGGTCCCTGGCCAGGTGGTGCGCCGCCGCGCGCATCCGCTCCCGGTCGGCGGCCGCGACCGGCACCCCGGGGGCCGCCTCGCGCAGCACGAGCAGTACCCCGAACCGTTCCGGCCCGGCGGTCACCGGCTCGTACAGCGACCCGAAGGGGAACGGCAGCCCGGCCATCAGCTGGGGGAACCGCTGCATGGCCGTCTCGGCGTCGGGCAGGTGCACGGACTGCCCTGAGCGGTAGGCCTCGGCGACCGGGTACGGGCGGTTCACGTGCATCCGCCACCACGGCCGGAACAGCGGTCCGGGCAACCCGGTCAGCGCCGCCATGCGCAGGAGCCCGGCGGTGCCGGAGCGCAGGTAGACCCCGCCCGCGTACCCGCCGACGGCCTGCACCGCATCGACGGTGGCCCGCGCGAGGACCCGGGCCATGGCGTCCGCGGCGGGGCCGCCGCTGTCCGGTCTCGCCGTCACTCCCTCAGGATGCCTCCCGGGCCGCCCGCCCGCACGGCCCATCCGCGGATTTGCGCCCGCGGTACCCCGCCACCACCGCGACCGAGGCGAGCAGCAGCAGCCCGGCCACCGTGCGCAGCGCCGACCCCATGGCGCCGGTGAAGGCGGCGGTCTCGGCCGGGCCCCGCGGGATCCCGTGGAAACGGGAGGCCAGCACCGTGCCGACCACCGCCACCCCCAGGGCCGCGCCGATCTCGCGGGCAGCGGTGTTCAGCCCGGAGCCCAGCCCGGCCTGGTGCGCGGGCAGCTCGGCGACCACGGTCAGGGTGAGCGGGGGCGCGCACAGCCCGGCCCCGGCCGACAGTACGAGCAGGTACCCGGCGTACAGGGGGTAGGGAGTGCCCGCGTCCGCGGTGGACACCAGCAGCAGCCCCAGCCCGATCAGACCCAGCCCGGCGCCCACGGGCAGCCGGGGCCCGGTGCGCTCCTGGAGCCGGGCGCCGAAGCGGGGCAGCAGGGCCATCCCGACGGTGAGCGGGACGATCGCGAAGCCGGTCCGGGCGGGGGAGAAGCCCTTCGCGTACTGGAGGTACTGGGCGTTGACGAAGAACAGCGAGAACAGTCCGAAGAAGGCGGCGCCGATCCCGAGCGCCCCGGCCCGCAGCTTCCGCGAGGCGAAGACCCGCGGATCCAGGAGCGGCCGGGCGGCGCGCAGCGCGTATCCGGTGAAGGCCGCCAGCAGCACCGCGCCCGCGCCGAAGGAGCACAGCACGCGCGCCGAGCCCCAGCCGTACGAGGGCCCCTCGATGACCGCGCGGACCACCGCGAGCAGCGCGGCGGCGAGCAGCGCCGCCCCGAGCGGGTCTACGGAGGCGTCGGGCCGGGCGGGCGTGCGGGGCACGGTGCGGGCGACGGCGAGCACGAGCACGGCGCCGAGCGGCACCACCGCCCAGAACAGCGCCCGCCAGCCCAGGTACTCGGCGGCCAGCCCGCCCCCGACATTGCCCGCCAGGCCCCCGAGGCCCACGGCCAGCGTCCAGGTGGCCAGCGCCCGGCCGCGCTGCGCCGGCGGCGACAGGTGGACCAGTACGGACATGGTGGCGGGCATGATCAGGGCGGCTCCCGCCCCGCACACCCCGCGCCCCGCGATCAGTACGGCCGGGTCCGCCGCCAGCGCGCTCAGCGCCCCGCCGGCGGCGAACAGCCCGAGCCCGGCGAGCAGGGCGCCCTTGCGGCCGTAGCGGTCGCCGAGGGCCCCGGCCGGGATCAGCAGCGCGGCGAAGACGACGACGTACGCGTCGACCGCCCACAGGAGCTGGCCCGGGCCCGGGTGCAGGGAGGACGCGGCGAGCTGCGGGATCAGCAGGTTGACGGCGGCGACCATCCCCTGGGCCACGAGGACGCAGGCGCAGAGGGCGAGCAGGGCGGGCCGGGTCAGCGCGGGTGCCGGAGGGGCCGCCGCGGCCGCTGCGGATCCGGCTTGTTTCCGGGCGTGGTGGAGCACGGCTCCTCCTGGGAGTCGGCGGTGGAAGGGGGAGGGGAGGCACGGGCCGTCCCCGGTTTCCCACCGTAGGGTTGGCCTGACCTGCTTTCCAGTGCAAGTTATGCATGGGGTGAATGCGTGTGACGCAATCCGGATCCGGCTCGGTCTCGGGCTCCGGCCTGGACCTGAACCTGCTGCTGGCCCTCGACGTCCTCCTGGAGGAGTCCAGCGTGTCCCGGGCGGCCGCCCGCCTGCACCTGTCCGAACCCGCCATGAGCCGGACCCTGGGCCGCATCCGCAAGGCCCTCGGCGACCCCGTCCTGGTCCGGGCCGGCCGGCACATGGTGCCCACCCCGCACGCCCTCGCCGTGCAGGGCGAGGTACGGGCCGTCGTGGAGCGGGCCCGTGCGCTCTTCCTCACCGGCGGCCGGGTCGACCTGCCCACGCTGACCCGTACCTTCACCGTGCTGGCCAACGAGTCGTTCACC
The DNA here is from genome assembly GCF_055604165.1 of Streptomyces sp. NPDC037242. Taxonomy (NCBI): domain Bacteria; kingdom Bacillati; phylum Actinomycetota; class Actinomycetes; order Kitasatosporales; family Streptomycetaceae; genus Streptomyces; species Streptomyces sp. NPDC037242. The sequence continues at coordinate 6,910 of NZ_JBVJUY010000030.1, read as the reverse complement.
GCCGTCCACGGGGCCGCGCTGTTCGGCCGGGTCGCGGCCGAGGCACCGGGCGTACGGCTGCGCTTCCTGGCGGAGAGCCACGTGGACGTCCCGGCGCTGCGCGAGGGCGTCGCCGATCTGGAGCTCGGCGTCATCGACACCCGCTCGCCCGAGGTGCGGGTCGAACACCTCGCCGACGAGACGATGCTGGCCGTCGCCCGCTCCGGCCATCCGCTGCTGCGCGGCGGCGGCGCGCCCACCGCGCGCCGGTTCGCCTCCGCCGAGCACCTCATCGTCTCCCGGCGCGGCCGCCTGGAGGGTCCGGTGGACGCGGCCCTCGCCGAACAGGGCCTGACCCGGCGGGTGGTGGGCAGCGTCGGCACCTTCCCCGCCTCCCTCTTCGTACTGCGCGACACCGACCTCGTGGGCCTGATCACCAGTCAGGCCGCCCCGCTCGCCACCGCCCTGGGGCTGCGGACCTTCGAGATCCCGCTCGAACTGCCGCCCCTGCCCTTCGGCATGGCCTGGCACCCGCGCCACGACGCCGACCCGGCGCACGCCTGGCTGCGCCGCTGCGCCCGCGGACTCCTCCGGCCGGAGCGGACCCCGGACCGGCGGGATCCCGGGTCGGCGTCGCAGCCTGCGCCGGACCCGGCCGAACGGCCGACGCCGGGTCGGGACCGTAGGGCTGAAAGACCCGCTTGATCAGGGACCTTGAGCGTCTCCCGGGCGCCCCGGCGGCTGCTTAGCCTTGCCTAAGTAGATCCGCCTCGCCGAAGAAGGTGTGCTCGTGCCGTCGCTCAACGACAGCCGTCCCGGGACGACCGTACGCATCACCGGGATCGACCCCGGTGCCGGCCTGGGTGGGGGCGGCCGCAGACGGCTGCTCGAGTTCGGCTTCGTTCCGGGCGCCGACGTCACCGTGATCGCGCGCGGCGCCACCGGCGGGCTGCTCGTCGGGCTCGGCGAGACCCGGGTGGCGCTGGACTCCCGAACCGCCGGCCGGCTCAGGTGCGTCCGATGAGCTGTCACGCCCCCGACGGCGGCGCCACGACGACGGCGGTGCGGGAGGCCGGCACCCCGCTCGTCGCCCTCGCCGGGAACCCCAATGTCGGCAAGTCGACGCTCTTCAACGCCCTCACCGGAGCCCAGCAGCGCGTCGGCAACTGGCCCGGCAAGACGGTCTCGGTGGCTCGCGGCGAGTGGCGCACCCTCGGCAGGGCCCGGCTGCGCCTCGCCGACCTGCCCGGCTCCTACAGCCTGCTGCCCGACTCCCCGGACGAGGAACTTGTGCGCGACGTGCTCACCGCGCCGGCCGGGGAGCGGCCCGACGCGGTGGTCTTCGCCCTCGACGCGGCCAACCTGGCGCGCAACCTCTACCTGCTCTCGCAGATCCTCGACACCGGCATCCCGGTCGTCGTCGCGCTGACCATGACCGATGTCGCCGCGCGGCGCGGTACGGCCCTCGACCCCGGCGCGCTGGCCCGGGAACTCGGGCTGCCCGTCGTACCGGTGGAGGGGCGCACCGGGACCGGGCTCGACCTGCTCGCCGACACCGTGGCCGACGCGCTGCCCGGGCCCCCGCCGCACCCGACGGCCGCGTACCCGACGGCCGCGTACCCGACGGCCGCGTACCCGACGGCCGCGTACCCGACGGCCTCGTACGCGACAGCCCCGTTGACCGGCGCCCGCCCGGCTGGTGCCCGCCCGCCCGGTGCCTGGTCGGCCGCCTCGCCCGTCGACGCCGAGCTCGACGCCCTCGTACGGGAGGCCGCGCACGCCCCGCACCCGTACCCGCCGCGCTGGCTGGCGGTGAGCCTGCTCTGCGGCGAGGAGCCGGGCGCCGCCGTGCCCGCCGGGCTCGTCGACCGCGCACGCCTCGCCGCCGGCCGGCTCGCGGCCACCGACGAGGACGCCGACGCCGAACTCCTCGTCGCCGAAGCCCGCTACGCCTGGGCCCACGCCGTCATCGAGCGCGCCGCGCCCCGCCCCGCGCGGGCCCGGCCCACCCTCACCGACCGCGTGGACCGGCTGCTGCTCTCCCGCTCCTTCGGCATCCCGTTCTTCCTCGCCGTGATGTGGGGCGTCTTCCAGGCCACCACCACCCTCGCCAAACCCCTCCAGGACGGCCTCGGCGCCTTCGTCTCCGGGCCGGTCAGCGGCGGAGCCGACCGGCTGCTGGCGGTCGTGCACGCCCCCGGCTGGCTCACCGGCCTGCTGGTGAACGGCCTGATCAGCGGGGTGGGCCAGCTGCTCACCTTCGTGCCGCTGATGATCATCATGTTCGCGCTGCTGGCCCTGCTGGAGGACTCCGGGTACTTCGCCCGCGCCGCCTTCGTCGCCGACCGCCTGATGCGCACCCTGCGGCTGCCCGGCCGCGCCTTCCTCCCGCTCGTCGTCGGCTTCGGCTGCAACGTCCCCGCCTTCGCGAGCACCCGGATCCTCAGCCGCCGCTCGCACCGGCTCCTGGTCGGCATGCTCATCCCGTACATGAGCTGCACCGCCCGCCTCGCCGTCTACGTGATGATCGCGGGCATCTTCTTCGGCTCGAACTCCGGCACCGTCGTCTTCCTCCTGTACGTCGCCTCCGTGCTGCTGGTGGTCGGCATGGGCCTGCTCCTGCGCCCCCTGCTCTTCAAGGACATGGAGGAGGAGCCGCTCGTCCTGGAACTGCCGCCCTACCGGCTCCCCACGCTGCGCGTCACCGGAGCCCAGGTCCTCCAGAAGCTCGGCGCCTTCCTGCGCACCGCGGGCGGGATCATCGTGGCCACCGCGGCGGCGGTCTGGCTGCTGATGGCCGTCCCCGCCGCAGCGGGCGCGGGCGGCTTCGGCAGCACGGAAGTGGAACAGAGCGTCTTCGGTACCGTCACCCGCGCCGTCGCCCCGGTGATGGCACCGGCCGGCTTCGGCGACTGGCACGCGACCGCGGCGCTCGGTACCGGACTCATCGCCAAGGAGGGCGTCATCTCCACCCTCGCCCAGACCTACTCGGCCGAGGAGGATCGCGGCCCCGAACTCGGCGACCGCCTGCACGCCACCTTCGCGGAGTCCTCCGGCGGACACCCCGAGGCCGCGGCCCTCGCCCTCCTCGTCTTCGTCCTGGCCTACACGCCCTGCATGGCCACCGTCGCCGCTCAACGCGCCGAGATCGGCACCCGGCTGACCCTCATCGGGCTCGGGCTGCAACTGGCCGCGGCCTGGTTGCTGGCCACCGGCGTCTTCCAGATCGCGCGGGTGCTGTGGTGAGCGCCGCGCAAGGGCCCGGGACGCTGCGCAGGCTGCTGCGGGAGTTCGAGGAGGCCGCGCCGGGCGAGGGGCTGGGGCAGATCGCGGCCCGGCTCGGCATCAGCCGGGCCGAAGCCGCCGACCTCGCCGGGTACTGGGTCCGCAAGGGCCGCCTCAGGCGGGAGGAGATCGGCGCCCCGGACTGCGCCGGGTGCTTCTTCGCCTCGCGCGCCTGCCCGGCCTCCCGGCCCGCGGCGCCCGCCGGGCCCTCCGCGGGCTCCTCGGCCCCGGCCTGCCACAGCGGGCCCGCGCGGCCGGCGCTCGTCGCGCTGAGCCCCGTACGCCCCGCACGCCGTACGGACTGACCCGAACGCCTCCCCCGTCCGGGGGACGGTCGGGCGCCGGGCCCCTCTCGGCGGCCAGATGCGGGCAGGCTTGCGAACATGCGACAGCAGTACGACACGTCAGCGCCCCCGGTGGCCTTCTCGGTGGCCGACGCCTTCATGCTCCGTACGGCCCTGGACGCCCTCGGCGGGGTCCGCGGCCTCGACACGCTCGACCTGGCCTGCGGACACGGCTCCACGACACGGCTGCTGGCGAGCGGCGGTGCCCGCCGGACCGTGGGCGTCGACAGCTGCCCCGAACGCATCAGCCGGGCCCGGGCGCACGGGACGGGGGAGCCCGGCAGCGTCGTCGAGTACCACGTCGCCGACGCGGCCGGACTGCCCCAGCTCGGGCCGTTCGACCTGGCCACCGCCGTGTACCTGTTCAACCAGGCGCACGACCGGGCCGCCCTGCACGCGATGTTCCGGGCCGTCCGCGCCAACCTCCGCCCGGGGGCACGACTGCTGGCGATCGTGCCGAACCCGGGCGCCTTCCCGCACGTGGACTGGTCCCCGTACGGGATCCGGATCGTCGAGCGCACCCCGGGCGGCGACGCCCCGCTGCTCCGGGCGCGGCTGGAGACCGACCCACCGGTCGCGTTCGAGTGCCGCGAGTGGGCCCACGCCGACTTCGCCGAGGCCGCGGTCGACGCGGGCTTCACCACGGTCGCCTGGCAGCCCACCCGTACCCCGCCGGCCTGCGAGGTCCGCGACGAGACGTACTGGGCCCGCTACCGCAGTGCGCCGGTCAGCTCGCTGATGAACTGCGTGGCCTGACGCGAACGCCCGTCAGGCCTCGGCCGTCGCGCGGACCAGCGCCACGATGCGCTCGCGCGCCGCCCGGCCCTCCGGCACCGGCAGCAGCGGGTACACGTGCGGGAGTCCCGGCTCCTCGTGGAAATCCACCTCGGCCCCGGCCGCGCGGGCCCGCCGCAGCAGCTCCCGGCTGTCGGTGACCAGGACGTCCCGGCTGCCCGCGAACACCGTCAGCGGGGCCAGGCCCGCGAAGGACCCGTGCAACGGGCTCACCTGCGGATCGTCGGCCGCCAGGTTCCCCGCGTACAGCCGGCCGGCCTCGCGCAGCCCGGGCCGGGCCAGCATCGGGTCGGCCGGCTCGATCGCCGCCTGGTCGGGATGGCTCATGGTCACGTCCAGCCACGGCGAGATCAGGACGATCCGGGTGGGCTGCGCCCCGGTGCGGTCGCGCAGCCGCTGCGCCGCGGCCAGGGCCAGGCCGGCCCCGGCGGAGTCCCCGATGAGCACCGTGCCGCCCGCGCCGCCGCTCGCGATCAGGCCGCTGAGCAGGTCGGCGGCGACCGGGACCGTACGGTCGGCGGTACCGCGCGGGGCGAGTATGTACGCCGGTACGACAACGCGGGCGCGGGCCTCGGTCACCAGGGTCCGGATCATCGACCAGTGCGGCCGGACGAGTTCGTTGATGTACCCGCCGCCGTGCACGTACAGCACCTGGGCCGTCGGCTCGGCGCCGCGCGGGGAGGCGTCGTACACGGGCCAGGCTCCGACGAAGGTCCGCGAGACCTCCGCCACCCGGCCCAGCGAGCGCGGAGGCAGATGGGACGCCGGCCGGCGGGACGATTCGGCCACTCGGGTCCTTACCGCCTCGGCGCTCGCGAGCCGTCTTCGTCGGCCCGCCGCGATCAGCGCGACCGAAAGCGCCCTGCTGCGCAGACTCGGCACGCCCCTCACCTCCCCAGTTCCGGCCCTGGCCCCAGCCCCGGCCGCCTGCCCGTCACCTGAGGAGCATAGGCGTGAAGCTGGCCTGTGGACCCGCTTAAGAAATCCTCGATGGACTGATCACCCGCAGGTGGGCAGATTGGTGCTTGTCCGCACGTCACCGCGGCAATCGTGCCCGCGGTGCTTCCTTCCGCATGCCTGGAGCCACCCCCATGAAGGCACTCGTCAAGCACAAGGCAGAGCCCGGCCTGTGGCTCATGGACGTTCCCGAGCCCGAGTACGGCGCCGGCGACGTGCTGATCAAGGTGCTGCGCACCGGAATCTGCGGAACGGACCTGCACATCCGTGCCTGGGACGGCTGGGCGCAGGGCGCGGTCAAGACCCCGCTCGTGCTCGGCCACGAGTTCGTCGGCGAGGTCGCGGCGCTCGGCGCGGACGTCCGCGGCATCGAGGTCGGCGCGCTGGTCAGCGGCGAGGGCCACCTGGTGTGCGGGACCTGCCGCAACTGCCTGGCCGGCCGCCGCCACCTGTGCCGCAGCACGGTCGGGCTCGGCGTCGGGCGCGACGGGGCGTTCGCCGAGTACGTCGTCCTGCCCGCGCAGAACGTCTGGGTGCACCGCACCGCGGTCGACCTGGACGTCGCGGCGATCTTCGACCCGTTCGGCAACGCCGTGCACACCGCGCTGTCGTTCCCGCTCGTCAACGAGGACGTGCTGATCACCGGCGCGGGCCCGATCGGCATCATGGCGGCGGCCGTGGCCCGGCACGCGGGTGCGCGTAATGTCGTCATCACCGACGTCAGCCCGGAGCGGCTGGAGATCGCCCGCAAGGCGGGTGCGACCCTCGCGGTGAACGTCGCCGAGTCCTCCATCGCCGAGGCGCAGGCGAAGCTGGGCCTGCGCGAGGGCTTCGACATCGGCCTGGAGATGTCCGGCCGTGCCGAGGCGATGCGCGACATGATCGACAACATGACGCACGGCGGCCGGATCGCGATGCTCGGCCTGCCGGCCCAGGAGTTCCCGGTCGACTGGGCGAAGGTCGTCACCTCGATGATCACCATCAAGGGCATCTACGGCCGTGAGATGTTCGAGACCTGGTACGCGATGACGGTCCTGCTGGAGGGCGGGCTCGACCTCAGCCCGGTCATCACCGGCCGCTACTCGCACCGCGACTTCGAGGCCGCCTTCGACGAGGCCGCGACCGCCCGCAGCGGCAAGATCATCCTGGACTGGACGACCTGACCCGCCCGGGGGCCGCCCGGCGGCCCAGGGCCTCCTGCCCCGCCGACCCGGGTCTCCGGACCTCCGGGCCGGGGCTCCTGGCCTCCGGGCCGGGGCTCCTGGCCTCCGGGCCGGGGCTCCAGGCCTCCGGCCCAGGGTTCCGGACCTCCGGGTCCAGGGCTCCTGGCTGCCGGGCCCAGGGCTCCTGGCTTCCGGGCCGGGCCCCTGACCTCGGGTCCAGGGCTCCTGGCCTCCGGGTCCAGGGCTCCCGGCCTCCGGGTCCGGGGCTCCTGGCCTCCGGCCGAGGGTTCCTGGCCTCCGGGTCCGGGGCTCCTGGCCTCCGGCCGAGGGTTCCTGGCCTCCGGGTCCGGGGCTCCTGGCCTCCGGCCGAGGGTTCCTGGCCTCCGG
>NZ_JBVJUY010000029.1:51948-106999 GCF_055604165.1 Streptomyces sp. NPDC037242 | reverse complement strand
GACGGCCGGATCGCCGCCGAAGGCACCGCCGAGCAGCTCAAGCGCCTGATCCCCGGCGGCCACGTCCGGCTCCGCTTCACCGACCCCTCCGCCTATCGGTCCGCCGCCCTCGCCCTGCGCGAGGCCACCCGGGACGACGAGGCCCAGTCGCTGCAGATCCCCAGTGACGGCACTCAGCGAGAGCTGCGCTCCATCCTCGACTGGTTGGACTCGACAGGCGTCGAGGCGGACGAGCTGACCGTGCACACCCCCGACCTCGACGACGTGTTCTTCGCCCTCACCGGCGCCACCGACCAGCGCAAGGAGGAGCTCCGATGACTTCCCTCTCCCTCGCCGTACGCGACACGAACACGATGCTGCGCCGCAACCTCCTGCACGCGCGCCGCTACCCGTCCCTCACGCTGAACCTGCTGCTGACCCCGGTCATGCTGTTGTTGCTCTTCGTCTACATCTTCGGCGACGTGATGAGCGCCGGCATCGGCGGCGACGGTGCGGACCGCTCCGCGTACATCGCCTACCTCGTACCGGGTCTCCTGCTGATGACCGTAGGCAGCACCACGATCGGCACGGCGGTGTCCGTCTCCACCGACATGTCCGAGGGCATCATCGCCCGCTTCCGGACGATGGCGATCCACCGCGGCTCGGTCCTCATCGGGCACGTCATCGGCAGCGTCCTGCAATCCATCGCCAGCGTGGCCCTCGTCGGCGCCGTCGCCGTGGCCATCGGTTTCCGCTCCACCCATGCCACCGCCCTGGAGTGGCTGGCGGCGTTCGGGCTGCTCGCACTCTTCGCCCTGGCGCTCACCTGGATCGCCGTAGGGATGGGCATGGTGAGCCCGAACGCGGAGGCCGCCAGCAACAACGCGCTTCCGCTGATCTTCCTCCCGCTCATCTCCAGCACCTTCGTGCCGATCGGCGCGATGCCGGGCTGGTTCCAGCCGATCGCCCAGTACCAGCCCTTCACCCCCGCCATCGAGACCCTGCGCGGCCTCCTCCTCGGCACCGAGATCGGCCACAACGGCTGGCTCGCGGTCGCCTGGTGCCTGGCTCTCTCCGCACTCGGCTACTACTGGTCGAAGGCGACCTTCAACCGCGATCCGAAGTAACCGGTGCAACCGCACGGCTGCGGCCCTTCTATCTCCAACGCGGGTTGTTCATAGAATGGCCGTGTGAAGGACATCGATGTGATCGCACTGCTGCAGGATCCGGTGCGCCGCCGCCTGTACGAGTACGTGGCCGCGCAGGGCCGTGAGGTCGGCCGCAACGAGGCGGCCGAGGCGGCCGGGGTGGCGCGCACCCTCGCCGCGCACCACCTGGACAGGCTGGCCGAAGCCGGCCTGCTGGAGAGCGGGAGCCGCCGCCTGACGGGCCGCTCGGGGCCGGGAGCGGGCCGTCCCGCCAAGGTGTACACGCGGGCGCGGGTCGAGCGGTCGGTGTCGCTGCCCGCCCGCGACTACGGAACCGCCGCCGAGCTGCTCGCCGAAGTCGCCGAGCAGGCCGGGCTGGACGCCGGGCTCTGCGCGGCAGCGCGCCGCCGGGGTGAGGCCCTGCGCGGCGCGGCGGAGCCCTGCGGCGGCCTCGAGGAGGCCATGGAGGTGCTGGCCGCCCGCGGCTACGAACCGCACCTGGAGGACATCGGGGGCGAGGGCGGGGAGGCCGCAGCCGTCGTCCGTATGCGCAACTGCCCCTTCCATGCCGTCGCCGAACGCTTCCCGCCGCTCGTGTGCGGAATGAACCTCGCGCTGCTGGAGGGGCTGCTGGGCGCGGACGGTCCCGTTCGCGCCCGCATGGATGCCCGGCCGGGGGAGTGCTGTGTAGTGGTCGAGAGCTCTAAAAGCAATGAAGATTGACATAGAAAACCGGGCCGTGCTGGGATGAGGCCATGACCGCATCCGCATCCGCATCCGCGCACGCCGCCGCCCACCTCGCCCAGCTCAACGTCGCCACGCTCCGCTACCCGCTCGACGACCCGCGCGTGGCGCCGTTCGTCGAGATGCTTGATCCGGTCAACACCGCCGCCGACGGCGCGCCGGGCTTCGTATGGCGGCTCGTGGAGGAGGGGGCGCCCGATGCCACCGGCCTGCGGCCGGCGGGCGAGCACGTCATCGTCAACCTGTCCGTGTGGGAGAACCAGGAGGCCCTGTGGGACTTCGCCTACCGCAGCGGGCACCTGGAAGTGATGCGGCGGCGCCGCGAATGGTTCGAAAAGCACGTCGAGGCGCACCTGGTGCTCTGGTGGGTCCCCGCTGGCCACCTCCCGACCGTCAGCGAGGCCCTGGAGCGGCTGGCGGACCTGCGTGAACACGGGCCGTCCCCGCGCGCGTTCGCCTTCTCCCCCTCCTACACCGCCGCCGAGGCTGCCCGGCACCTCCAGGCGGGGGACCCGGCAGCGCTCTGAACGCCTCTACGGCGGACGCCGGTCAGCGCATGACGGCAGGCGGGCGCGGCTGACGAACGGCCCGCGACGAGGCGCCGGCAGTCCGGGCACGGGGCGTATGAGGACCTTGCGCCGGGGCGTGCGCGGGTGTGTGGGGGCGCGAAGGGAAGCGGATGCGACCTTTGCGAAAGATTTTTGGGTACCGGCGTGCACGATCGGGCGTGTTTTTCGATGGGGTGGTGTGTGGGAGCACTTGGTGCTCCCACGGCTGCCGGAGCCGGGGCGAGGCCCCGTCCGGTCCGTCCACGTCACTGGAAGGTTTCGCGTCGGCATGAATGTTGTTGAGTTGGTCGCCTCCGTCCTGATAGTCGCCACTGCGCTCCGTGTTTCCGCTTGTGACCGTTTGGTACGAGCCGTCCCTGCGGGTGGCGAATTGCAGCCATGGGGGAGTGTGTGAGCGAAGGAGATTTCGACCCATCGGGGGACCAGGCGGTCTCCAGCGAGCTGGCTGGTGTCCTGCCGGTGGAATTCACAGCGTTCCACTCCCAACAGCACCGCGCCTACCTGCGCTACGCGCACCTTCAACTGGGCTCGCGCCAGGACGCGGAGGACATCGTCGACGACGTGTTCACGTTCCTGCTGAAGGTGTGGCGCCAGGCGTTGAAGGAGGCGAGCCTCCACGGCTTCGCATGGGCCGTGCTGCGTGAGCACGTCGAGCGGCGGCTGGCGGTCCTGGGCAGGCCGCGGGCCATGGTGGAGACGGCCTGGTTCGCCGCCTTGCGCCGCTCCTCCAGAGAGCGGATGGAGCTGCTGGAGTCCAAACTCGGCCTGTACGCGGCCATCGCGGGTCTGCCCGAGCGGCACTACGACGTGGTCCTGCTCGCGTTCCTGCTCGGCTACGACTACGACTCGGTCGCCCGGATGATGGGGATCTCCCCGGCCACGGTGCGTTCGCACATCCGGGGAGCACGTCGAACGTTGTCCCAGAAACTCGGGGTGGCCTGGGCGCCTGGAGAGGAGAAGAACCAGTGAGCGACAAGACTCGCGACCGCGACGCCGTGATGTGGGAGCAGTTGGACGCCGCACTGGAGGAGGCGCAGGTTCTGGTGGAGGAGTACGCCGGCTACGACGAGGGCGCGGCCCGGCGCCGGATCGCCCGCAGGATCGCCGCCGACCGCACCCGCTCGGCGATCGGAGTCGCCGGCCGGGGGCTCGCGCCGGTGGCGGGACCGGTGGCGTCGGACGACCTCGTACTGGATGCGGCCTGCCACGTACGGGCCGCACGGTGCCTGGACGACCTGGCCTGGTCCCTGGTGGAGAGCAGGGCCTTCGCCGAACTGGCCCTGGATGCGGGCTCATGGCCCCACGGAGTGGACTCGGCGCTGCTGTTCGGATGCCTCCTGCACCTGGCCGATCAGATGGAGGGCGCGCAGTTCTGGTTCCAGTACGCGGCCGGGGCGGGATCGCAGACCGCGGCCCAGTGCCTCTACCTCCACCACCTCACCCGCGCCGAAGTCTCCACGGCCCGCCACTGGGGGTGCCAGGTCAAGGCGCTGTCCCCGGACGAGCACCTGCCGCCGCTGCCGCCGATGCCGGCGGACCTGGAGGACGCACTGGGCGCCTCGGTCATCTGGACCTCCCCGCCCATCACGACCCAGGACCTCACCTCCCTCGCCACCGGACCCGGGCGCGCGAGCCGGCCCCCGTACCGGCTGCCCGCGCGACTGCACCGCGCCGTCACCGCGCGCCTCTGGTCGGAGGATCCGGACTTCGGAGAGGTCCCCCTCCCCGCCCCGCAGATCGCGGTGGCCATCGCCCAGCACGCACGTCTCAACCCGCTGCACCTGACGACCGAGGCGAGCGTGTGGACGCTCGACGCGCTGAAGCAGCCACAGCTGACACACGCCGCCCGCACCTCACCCGAAGGGCGCCCGGCACCGGCCGCGCTGGAATCCGTCCACCAGGCGCTACGGGTCCTGGAGGTCATCAACCGCTACTCGGGCGGCGTGAGCCTGATCCAGATCGCCCGCGAAACCCAGCTGCCCCAGCTGATCCTGGCCCGGACCATGGAACAGCTGATCCGGGCGAACCTGGCCACCCCGATCGGACCCGACGCCTACGTCGCCGGTACGGCCCTGCTCCTGACCGAAGCGGTCAACGAGAACGGGCGCGGGCGCCTGCGGGAAACCCTCGCCTGGGTCCGGGACGCGGTCGGGGCCGCCGTCTACGTCGCCCGCTACACCGACGGCGAGGTCTCCATCACCCAGTACGCCGACGGCCCCGCCGCACCGGTGGTGGAGGAGTGGGTGGACTTCCGGGTCGCCGCGCACGCCTCCGCGGTCGGCAAGGCCCTGCTGACCCAGCTCGGCTACGACGGTCGCAAGGACCACCTGTCCCGGCACAAACCCGTCCGGTTCACCTCCCGCACCATCACGAGCCAGCAGGCCCTCTTCTACCAGCTCGACACGCGACAGCCCAACGCCCCGCTGCTCGACATGCAGGAGTACGCGCTCGGCACGGTGTGTGCGGCGGTCCCGATCACCGCGGGCCCCAACCCCGAGTGCGTGGCCCTGTCCATTCCCGCCACGGACCCGCGCCGCCTGAGGCAGGCCGCCCGGATCCTGCAAAGCGAAGCGGCCGCGGTCCTGCTCGCCCTCATCGTCACCGGCAGCGCCCAACTCGCACCGCGCAGGGCAGAGGACGCCGAGGGCGGCGGGGTACACCAGCTCCGGACGCCGCAGGCCGGTGCCGGTGAACCGGGGAGCAGCATCCTGACCTCGACCGCCTAGGAACACCGCTCGGCAACGACAACTCCGCCCCAAGGGACGGGCCTACCGCGCACCACACGGTGGGCCCGTCCTTCGCGCAGGCGGGCACCAACTGATCACACACGGCCCGATCCGAAGCTCTGCTCCCTACAATTGGTCATGTGCCTGACAGAGTTGGCACTGCGCCACCACTGCACCACTCCCATGAACGGCACCACACCCCAAAGGGAGCGACCAGTACATGACCAAGTCTGAGAGCACGGGATACGACTACGACGTCGTCATCAGCGGAGCCAGCCTCGCCGGCAGCGCCGCGGCGATCCTGCTCGCTCGCCGCGGTGTCCGCGTCGCCCTGCTGGAGCGCCGCTCGGACTCCGAAGCGTACAAAGTGCTCTGCACCCACTCCATCACGGCCAACGCCTACCCGGTGCTGGACGAACTCGGCCTCGTCCCCGCCCTCGAAGACGCGGGAGCCGTCCGCAACGAGGCGCGCTGGTACACCCGCTGGGGATGGATCGAGCCGAAGGCCGCCCCGACGGGCCCCGAGCTGCCGTACGCGTACAACGTCCGGCGCAGCACCCTCGACCCGCTGATCAGATCCCGTGCGGCGCAGACCCCTGGCGTCGACCTGCTCCTCGGTCACCACGTGACCGGACTGGTCCGCGAAGCCGGGCGCACCCTGGGCGTGCGCGCCTCGACACCGCAGGGCGGGCGCGAGATACGGGCCCGCCTGGTGGTCGGCGCCGACGGCAAGGACTCGGACGTGGCCAAGCTCGCCGAGGTGCCCACCCGGCAGCACGAGAACACGCGGTTCGGCTATATCGCGCACTTCCGGAATCTCCCGTTGCCCGGCGGGATCGGCCAGACCTGGTTCCTCGAGCCCGACATGGCGTACGCGTTTCCGAACGACGACGGGGTGACGGTCCTCGCGGTACTCCCGGACAAGAAGCGGCTGCCGGAGTTCCGGGAGGACCTGGAGGGCAGCTTCCTCAAGTTCGTACGCGCCCTGCCCGAGGCGCCGCCCGTCGACTCCGCCGAGCGCATCACCAAGATCATCGGTACCGTCAACTACCCGCTGATCAGCCGTGAACCGACCGCGCCGGGCGTCGCGCTGATCGGCGACGCCGCCATGACCGGAGACCCCCTGTGGGGCGTGGGATGCGGGTGGGCCCTGGAGTCCGCGCAGTGGCTGGCGGAGGCGGTCGCCTCGGCCGCAGCCGGTCGGGGTGACCTCGACCGCTCGCTCGCGGCGTACTCGCGCACCCACCGGCGCCGGTTGCGCGGCCACCAGAACCTGGCCGTCGACTTCGCCAAGGCGCGGCCGTTCAATCCCGGCGAGCGGCTGATGTTCTCGGCGGCGGCGCGCGACGAGTCGATGGCGCGGCACATGTACTTCTTCGGATCCCGCCTGATGGGTCCGCTGCGCTTCTTGAGTCCCCTGGCGCTGGCCAAGGCCTCGGCCGTCAACATCAAGCACCGCAGGACCGCTGTGCCACCTGCGGACCGTGTGCCAGACTCGGCACATGGCGCATGATCACACTGCCGCAGCGCTGCGCATCGGCCACGGTGACCCCGAACTCAACGAGAGCTTGTCCAGAGGGCTGGACGAGCTGAACTTTCCTGCCACCGGCACCACAGCCGCCGACCAGGGCGAGCTGTCGGTGAAGGCCGTCGACGAAGCGGGCGAGCTCATCGGGGGGCTGACCGCCTGGACGTGGGGCGGGCTGCTCGGCATCGAGATGCTCTGGGTCCGTGAGGACAGCCGCAAGGACGGCTGGGGAAGCAGACTCCTCCTCGCCGCGGAGGAGGAGGCGCGGCGGCGCGGCTGCGACCGCGCGAGCGTCTCGTCCTTCACCTTCCAGGCCCCCGCCTTCTACCAGCGGCACGGGTACGTCGAGACGGGCAGAACGCTGGGGATCCCCGGCGGCGCCGAGGACGTCCACATGTACAAGACGCTGGCCCAGCGAGCCGTCCGATCCAGCGCCGTCCGATCCAGCGCCGTCTGATCCAGTGCCGTCCGATTCAGTGCTGGCTGTTCAGGAAGCCGATGGCGACGGCGCCCCACCAGGCGACCTGCGATACCGACGCCGTCACCGCGCAGCGGATCATCAGCGGGCGGGGGACGGGGCCGTCGACGGCGGCCAGCCGGCGGTGCAGTGCGGAGGCCTGGACACCGTTGAGGGAGAGCACCAGGACGAGGCCGAGTTTGACGCACGTCAGCGGTGAGCCGAGATCGGGGTGGAGGAAGGCCCCGCTGAAGAGCAGACCGCCCAGGCCGGCCCACACGGGCAGGTGCAGGGGGGCGGTGAAGTCGAGGACCTCGCGCAGGGTTTTGCGGCCGGTGAGCCACAGGGCGCCGTAGTAGTCGATGGCGAGTACCGCGCCGAACCCCACGACCAGGGAGGCGAGGTGCACGAACAGCGCCGCAGTGTGCAGCGTGGCATCGGCACGCAGGTGCACGGCGATCCACGTCGTGACTGCCCACCCGAGGCATACGGCGAGGGATGCCGCCGCGGTCCCGCACCACGAGGGGAGCTGGAGGAGCTCTGCTTGCCCACCTGGTCTTCGGCGGGTCGAGGTGGCGTCGGCGGTGGACATCGGGCTGCTCCAGGGATCTTTTCGCGGGGGTGCGCCCACACCAGCCGGGAGCGAGCAAGGTAAGGCTGGCCTAAGCTCCGCAGGCCGTCAAGGTGACCGTCCGCACAGTGGACACGCCACTGCGTTGCCACGGGACGCACGCCCCGGAGGCGGCTCCCCTCTCCCGAAGGAGCATCGACGGTCACCGCCCGGCGCCGGTGATCGTGAGTGCGTCCCGGACGCGTCACGGAACCGCCACAGCGCCGCGGCCCGCAGAACCGGGCGCGACACGCCGCTGTGTTCTGCGATGCGTGCCGGTGCGGGATCGGTCGTGGACCTCGGGAGAGCTCATGAAGCACAAAGCAGGCATCGGCCGGACCGCGGCAGCACTGCTCGCAGCGGTGGCGGTCACCGTCCTGGCCGGGGGCTGCACCCCGTCGGGGGACGACGGCGCGCAGGCCCCGCCGGCGGCACCGCCCGCGGGTACGGCGTCAGCGCCGCCGTCGCCGTCCACGACGCCGACCGCCGGATCCTCCTCCGCAGGCGGCTCGGGCGGCGGCGCGAAGCCCTGCAAGGCCGACCAGGTCAAGGTATCCGAGGCCCACCAGGCCGAAGTCCGGCCGAAGGGCACGGGGACGGGCGCCGCCATCGTCTCGGTCACCAACTCCTCGGCGCACGCCTGCACCCTCAGCGGATTCCCGACGGTCGCCGGAGCCGGCAACGGTTCCCCCGACCGGAACGTCCCGCTCGCCACCACCCACACCGGCTCGGCCTCCACGGTGTCCCTGGCCCCAGGCGGCCGTGCCTGGACGAAGCTGACCTTCGTCAACGTCCAGGGTGAGGCCGACGGTTACTGCGTATCCGGCGCCACGCCCGTCACCTTCCCCACGCTCGTCCTCGGCGTCCCCGGGGCCGGCGCGCACCAGATCGCCATGGACGACGGGGTCTTCGCCGAGTGCGACAACAAGGTGACCGTCACCGCCTTCACGTCGGCCAAACCCTCCTGAGGCCGTTACCAGGAGCTCGAAGGAGCTACCGGCGACCCGGACTCGCCGGCGAGGCAGGCGTGACACAGGCACCGGTCCGGGTGGGGACGGGACGGCGCGATCTCGGCGCGGTACTGGCGCGCGTACCGCTCCAGTACCGCGGAAGCCTCCGCCGCCCCGTCCGCGCCGAGCCCGTCCCGGTGCCACCGTGTCTCACGCAGCCGCTCCAGGACGCGCGGGGTCCGTCTCGCCCAACCGCCCTGCCCCCCTTGTCAATTCGCCGCGCAGCCCGGAACGGTCATGCCAGGAGGACCTACCCGGCGCCGCCCCGCCAGATGTTGTCGAAGGCCGCCTCCTCGACGGCCTTGCGCTGCCGTACGGAGGCCAGTTCCACCACCGCGGCATTGACGGCGGCCAGCACCGCCGCGACGGCGTCGTCCGTCACGTCCGGCGAGTCCGCGGTCCGCTCGCCACGGACCCCCACGGCCTCCACGAGGTTGACGAGGACGGGTTCATCGGACGCCAAGCGGTCAGCCGCCCGGCTGCGCACGGGCGAATCGACCAGCACCAGCTGACCGGCCCGGAGGGAGATCCCGCGCCGGGGTTGGCGGACGAGCTGCCCTTCCGCCTCCAGGGCGGCCTGGTAGGCCGCCGACAGACCGCGGCCCCTGCGCCACAGCCAGTCACTGACCGTCTCGTAGGGCGCCTCCCGGACGAGCGACGCGGCTGCCTCCCCCAGCAGGTGATCGGCCGGCTCCGGCTGGTGGCCCGGCACGAGACGGTCCCCGTCCAGCGTGACGGCCCGGGCGGAGAGGAGGTCGATCACTTCGGCCCCCGCGAGCGCGAGCGACAGGTCGCCCTGCTCGACAGGGGCACCGGACCCCGTCTCCATGGCAACGATCAACAAGTCCCGCGTGGTGGTCATCAAGGGCTCCTCACAACCGTGACGGAAGGGCATCGATCCCAGAGGCCGCAGCTTACGGGCCGGGAGATCGATCGGATCACCTGCGGGCGCGCCGGTCCCGTCCCGTCCAAGAGATCCGAAAAAGAATTTCGCCCGACGATGTCGAGAAGCCGTGGCTGGCTCCGTCCCCGTAGTGAAGGCGGCCAGAATGGGCCGCACTCGCACTCGCACTCGCACCGAGGAGAGACATCATGGCCAAGTACCTGCTGCTCAAGCACTACCGGGGCGCCCCGGCCGCGGTCAACGACGTCCCCATGGACCAGTGGACGCAAGAGGAGATCTCGGCCCACGTGCAGTACATGAACGACTTCGCGGCCCGACTGGAGGGGACGGGCGAGTTCGTCGACGGCCAGGCGCTCGCCCCCGAGGGCGCGTGGGTCCGGTACGACGGCGAGGGGCGCCCGCCCGTCACCGACGGCCCGTTCGCCGAGACCAAGGACCTCATCGCCGGCTGGATGGTGATCGATGTCGACAGCTACGACCGCGCGGTCGAGCTGGCCGGAGAGCTGTCGGCCGCCCCCGGGGCGGGCGGGAAGCCGATCCACGAGTGGCTGGAGGTACGCCCGTTCCTGGCCGCTCCGCCCACCATCACGGAGTGAGCCCCGAGGTGAACGAGAGCCTGCTCCGCAGCCTCACGCCGAGCGTGCTCGGGGTCCTCGTCCGCCGCGGAGCCGACTTCGCGGCGGCAGAGGACGCCGTTCAGGACGCGCTGGTCGAGGCGGTCCGCGTCTGGCCGGCAGACCCGCCGCGAGACCCCAAGGGCTGGCTGGTCACCGTGGCCTGGCGCCGGTTCCTCGACGCGACCCGGGCGGACACCGCCCGCCGCCGGCGCGAGGACCGCGTCGAAGAGGAGCCGGCGCCCGGGCCGGCGCCCGCGGTGGACGACACGCTCCAGCTGTACTTCCTGTGTGCCCACCCGTCGCTGACTGCTTCCTCGGCGGTCGCGCTCACGTTGCGCGCCGTCGGAGGGCTGACCACCCGCCAGATCGCCCAGGCCTACCTGGTGCCCGAGGCGACCATGGCGCAGCGCATCAGCCGGGCCAAGCGCACCGTCTCAGGCGTACGGCTCGACCAGCCCGGCGATGTCGCCACCGTGCTGCGCGTGCTCTACCTGGTCTTCAACGAGGGCTACTCCGGCGACGTCGACCTCGCCGCCGAGGCCATCCGGCTCACCCGGCAGCTCGCGGCCCAGTTCGACCATCCCGAGGTGGCGGGGCTGCTCGCCCTCATGCTGCTCCACCATGCCCGGCGCGCCGCTCGAACCACGGCCGACGGGCGCCTGGTGCCGCTCGCCGAGCAGGACCGCGGCCGGTGGGACACCGGGGCGATCGCCGAGGGCATCGGGATCCTGCAGGGGGCCCTCGCCCGCGACCGGCTGGGCGAGTTCCAGGCCCAGGCCGCCATCGCGGCACTCCACGCCGACGCGCCGACCGCCGAGGCGACCGACTGGGTGCAGATCGTGGAGTGGTACGACGAGCTCGCCGGCCTGACCGACAGCCCGGTGGTCCGGCTCAACCGCGCGGTCGCCGTCGGCGAGGCCGATGGTCCGCGCGCCGGTCTGGCGGCGCTCGCGGAGGTGGACGGCACAGTGCCGCGCCACGCCGCGGTGGGGGCGTACCTCCACGAGCGCGACGGCGACCTGGTGACGGCGGCGGGCCTGTACGCCGAGGCGGCCCGAAAGGCCCCGAACCTCGCCGAACGCGACCACCTGACGCGCCAGGCCGCACGGCTCAACTCCGCCCGCCGTGAGTGACCGACGGCCTGAACACCCCTGGCCGCCGAGAGCCGCCGTATCAGGCGCGAGCGGATGCGCGCCGGATCGCATCCAGCGTGCGCGCCACGTCGTCGTCGTTCGTCGACCAGTTGCTCACCGAGATCCGCATGACACGCCGGCCCCGCCAGGTGGAGCCGCTGATCCAGGCCGTGCCGTCTTCGAGCAGTCGGGTCAGTACCCGTTCCGTGCGTTCGTCGTCGCCGAACTCGGCGCAGACCTGGGTGAACACCACCTCGTTGAGGACGGTCGCGCCGTCGATCCCCGCGATGCCGGTGGCGAACGCGGAGGCGTGGCGGCACAGCCGCTCGACGAGGTCGGCCACGCCCGAGCGGCCGAGGGACCTGAGCGCGGCCCACACGGGGAAGGCCCTGCCCCGCCGGGAGAGTTCGGGGACCTTGTCGATGGGGTCGCCCTGCTCGTCCTGGATCAGGTAGTCGCCGCGCAGGCCCATCGCCGCGCGGACCGCGAGCGGGTCACGCACGATGGCGAGGCCGCAGTCGTAGGGGACGTTGAGGGTCTTGTGGGCATCCGTCGCCCAGGAGTCGGCGTCCGCACAGCCCGCCGCCAGGTGTGCGTAGGCCGGGGACGCCGCCGCCCACAGGCCGAAGGCGCCGTCGATGTGCACCCACGCGTCTGCTTCGCGGGCCGCGCGGATCGCCTCGACGAAGGGATCGAAGGCGCCGGAGTGGATGTCCCCGGCCTGGAGGATCACGAGCGTGGGGCCCTGCCCGCCGGCCGCCAGGGCGTGACGTAGGGCTTCGGGATCGATACGTCCTTGACCGTCCGCCTTCACCAGTTCGGGTTCGCCGAGCCCCAGGTAGCGCAGCGCCAGGTCAACGGCCATGTGGCGGTCCTCGCCGGCGACGACGCGGACGGCGGGCCCGCCGGTGAGCCCGTCGCGCGCGACGTTCCAGCCGGCGCGCCGTAGCACCGCGTCGCGCCCGGCGGCGAGGCAGGTGAAGTTCGCCATGGTGGCACCCGTGGTGAAGCCGACGGCGCTGTTGCCCGGCAGGCCGAGCAGGCTGAGCAACCACGCGCCGGCCACCTCTTCCACCGCCGCGTAGGCGGGCGAGGCGGCGCGCATCACGCAGTTCTGGTCCCAGGCGCTGACCAGCCAGTCCGTCGCCAGCGCGGCCGGCTCGGTGCCGCCGACCACGAAGCCGTAGAAGCGGCCACTGGGGAACGCGGTGAGCCCCGGCTCGCAGGCCGCCGCCAGCAGGTCGACGACGTCGGCGGGCGCGCTGGGGCCGTCGGGCAGTGTGACACCGAGCGCGCGCACGATCTCCTCGACCGAAGCGCGCGCGGGAACCCCCCGGTCGGACAGGCTCGCCAGCCAACGGACGGCATGCCCGTACGCCTGCCGGAGCGCCATTTCGCGCGCGTCCATACCTCGGACTATGGGACAGCCACCACGACCCCGCAAGCCACGGCCGAGTGTCAGTGGCCTTGGGGCTGTGCGACGAGGGATCGCCCGTGCAGTGGACGGTCGCCGCGCACCTGCTGCCCCGCCGGTGCCCCTACCTGTCCGACGCGAACACCACGCGTGCGTTGTCGATCAGCAGGTGCCGCTCACCGTCCACCGGACACCGCAGGTCGACCGAGAGGCTGTGGACCCGCCCATCGGGCGCGAACGTGTACGCGACGGCCACGTGGAACACATCGTGTGCCGCAGGACAACTGACCGTGTCCGCCGACGCGTGGGGCGGCACAAGCTCCCACTCGGGGGCGCCGGGGTACACGTCTCCGTCCTGGATGCCGAGCGGCAGGCAGCAGCCCTCGCAGAAGCATTCGCCCAGAGACACCTCGAACCGGTCCCAGTCGCAGTATCGGCACACGATGGGCACGCCCACCATCTGCCCCGCGACCGTCTCGACCACCGGCCCGGCCCACCCCGCGTCTTTGCTCTCCATGACTGGGATCCTCGCAGGTCCCGGGCATCGAAACGGGGGCGGGTCAGGCCCGTGCGAGACGAGGGAAGAGGACCTCGGCGTTGCCCCGGTCGATCGAGTGGAGCTGCCCGTCCTCCCAGTGCGGGTAGCCGTCCAGCCCGTCGTCGAAGCCGCTGCACCACTCCTCGGGCACCATGGGGAAGTCGCTGCCGTACAGGACGTGTCCGGGCTCGGCGAAGGCGAGGAGCGAGGGCAGCGAGGCGGGGCCCGCGCAGAACGCGGTGTCGAAGTAGAAGCGCCGCAGCTCGGCCAGGAGGTCCTCGGGGGCGGCGCCAGGACGCAGCCGGGCGGCGGCCGCGAAGCGGTGGGCGGCGTACGGCAGGAAGCCGCCCGCGTGCGGGAGGATCATCTTCAGCCCGGGGTACCTGCCCGGCACCCCGGCCAGGGCCAGGTGCAGGGCGGTGCGGGCGGTGTCGTACGGGAAGTCCACCAGCGGGCTGGGCAGGCCCGGGACCATCGCACCCGGTGGCGCGGTGGGGTGGACGAGGACCACCGCCGAGCGTGCGTCCAGTTCGGCCCAGAGCGGCTCGAAGTCCGGGTCTCCGAGGTAGCGGCCGTAGGCGTTGGACAGGACCATCACACCGTCGGCATCCAGCTCGTCCAAGGCGTGGGCGGCTTCGGCGAGCGCCCCGTCCACGTCCGGCAGGGGAAGGACGGCGAAGTTGCCGAACCGGTCGGGCCGGTCCTTCACCAGCTCCGCGGTGAACTCGTTCACGTCCCGGGCTGCGGCTCGGGCCCCCTCGACGTCGTCGGGAGGCCCGAGCGGAGCCGCGTAGGAGAGGATGCCGGTGGCGATCGAGCGGCGGTCCATCATCGCGATCGCGCTCTGCCAGTCCCAAGCGGGTGCCGGCCAGCCGACGGCAGCGGCCCGGTCGGCGATCGCCCGGCTGCGTTCGGGCGGGATCACGTGCTGATGGACGTCGATGCGAGCGTGTTCGTTCATTCGGTGCCTCGTCTCCTCGCGCCGACCGCAGCAGTCCATGAGACTCCACGGGTACGACGCCCGCCAGCACACGCGAACGCCGCCACACCCGGTCCACCCGTCCGGCCCACGCACCGCGCGCCCCCGCCGAAGGCGGGCCATGGAAGGGCGAGCCGGACGACGCGTCCGGTGGCGCGCGCCTACCCCCGGCTGTCGGCCAGGGCCGCGGCACCGGGGGCGCAAGCCTCTCGCAGCGCCGCGAGCTCTGCTGCGGGCAGTCGGCGGGATGCGCCCCGCCGACTGCCGTCCAGGCACGCGACCCCGGCGTCGAGCCATCGGGGGAGTGGCTCGACGCCGATGAAGCCGGCCAGCCGGGCCAGCTCCTTGCGGGGCTCGTCGAGCAGATCCTCGTAGGCGAGCGTGGTCCGTAGCGGTTCGGGCAACTCGCTGAGATGGGCGACGCCCTGGACGACGAGTTGCGACCACAGCGCCGCGAAGCCCGCCGACGGCAGGTCGCGGTCCAGCACCAGCGCGGAATCGAAGCGCGCGCCCAGCAGCTGGGACAGCTCGGGCGGCAGAGAGCGGACCTGGTCCTCGGTCAGGTCCTCGACGCGCTCGGCGCCGGTCCGGGCGAGGATCTCCCGCAGCAGGAAGATCAGCCGGTACCCCGTATGCCGGCTCATGGACAGCGCGCAGTCGGGCCCGTCCCTGAACAGGTGCACGAAGCGCGCCTGCGGGAAGGCCTTGCGCAGGAGCGGCACCCGCTCCAGTGAATAGCCGGACCGTTCCACCACCGCCGAACGCCCGAATCGCGTACACAGCAGGCCGAAGAGGGCTTCGTAGTGGCCTGCGGCGGTTCGGTCCGGCCAGCCGCGCACCTGCTTGTCCAGCTCGTCGAACAGGCCGTCCGGGTCATCGGTCAGGTGGGGGAGCACCATCAGGGACAGAGCGGGGATGCCCGTGGTGTCGGTCGCGAAGCGTCCGGGACGGCGCGTGTAGACGAACTCCGGCATCGGCACCCCGTTGCGGATCATCCCCTCGAACAGCGGATTGGGGTCGGCCAGCAGCCGCCAGAACTCCCCACCGTCCAGGAGGCCTTCCGGGAAGCCGCGGCTCTGCACCGACGACAAGAGCTCGTTGAGACTGAGCACGTCCGGGTGCGCGTTGACGATGCCAGAAAGCGCGGTCGAACCGCTGCGGCCCGTACCGACAACGAAGGTCAAAGTGCGCACGTCATCCATCTCCTCCGGCGACGACCGTGGCGTTCGCGTGCAGGCTTCCCGCAAGGGCGGAACTTGACGCCTCTCCCGCGCGAGTCGAGGCCCCTTCGGGCAGGCCGCCTAGGAGCCGCGGTCGCTTGCGGACGGCGGACCCCTGTGCGTATCGGTGGGATGACCGATGTGCGGGGGGTGGGGGCGCGGCCATAGTCCTCGGGAGATCGTTCGCGGGTGGCTGTGGTGCGCCCGGTTTCTGAGAGGACCCTCTATGGACACGTATGCGGATCTGGTGTTCGTCGGCGGGCGGGTGGTCACCGTCGATGCCGACTTCTCCATCGCCTCGGCCCTGGCGGTGACCGGTGGGGTCATCAGCGCCGTCGGCGGGCGGGACGACGTCACGCCGCTCATCGGGCCCGGCACCCGCATCGTCGATCTGGGGGGAGCGACGCTGCTTCCCGGTATCAACGATTCCCACCTGCACGGGTGCGCCTTCGGCATGGCGACGCCGCCGCTCTCCCTCGAACTCGGCCATCCCGCCGTGTCCTCCCTCGCGGACGTGGCCGGGACGGTACGGGAGGCCGTCGAGCGGGTTGCGGACGGGGAGTGGATCACGGGACACGGCTGGGACGCCGGATACCTCGACGAGTGCGTCTCCGACGCGTCGCGGCTGCCCTCGCGGCGCGACCTCGACGCCGTGAGCCCGGACCACCCCGTGGTCCTGTACTCCTTCTCGGGGCATGCCACGTGGGTGAACTCCAAGGCGCTGGAGCTGATCGGAATCGACCGGCACACCGTCGCGCCGCCCGGCGGGGCCATCGTCGTGGACGAAGCCGGGGAGCCCACGGGGCTGCTCCACGAGGGGGCCCAGGCCCTCGTGCAGAACGCGCTGCCGCCGCTCAGCCGGCGGGAGCGGACCGACGCGATCAGGTCGACCCTCGCGACGCTCGCCCGGCTCGGCATCACCAGCTACACCGAGCCCGGACTCGGCCCGGGCGGCGACGGCATCATGCGGGGCGCGCTCGGCACGCAGACCCTCGACGTCTACCGCGGGCTGCTGGCCGACGGCGAACTGACCGCCCGAGTCGGTGTCCTGCTCCTGCCCACCGGAATGGCAGGCACCGCCGAGGAGTTCGGCCGGGCCCTGACCGCCCTCGGGGAGTCCGGCGACGCCGATCCGCGCCGCCTCGCCATCCACGGCGTCAAGATCTTCGCCGACGGCATCGTCCCCAACAAGACGGCCTGGATGCACGAGCCGTACGTCGGCGGTGGCTGCGGCTCCCTGTGCGTCGGCGGCGAGAGCGACACCGAGCGGACCGCCGAGATCGACACCATGATCCGCCACGCACACGCGGCAGGGCACCAGTTGGGTGTCCACGTCACCGGCGACCGGGCCATCGACACCGTCGCGGACGCCTTCGCGGCAGCCATGGCCGAGCACCCGCGGCCCGATGCCCGCCACTACGTCATCCACGGCGACTTCCTCACCGCGCACAGCATGAAGGTGCTGGCCGCCCACGATTTCGGCGTCAACATGAACCCCACCATCAAGTGGACCGTCGCCGACATGGAGGAGGAGTTCGTCGGCGCGGAACGGGCCGCCTACGCATGGCCCTACCGCGATGCCATCGAAGCCGGCGTACGGGTCGCGAGCGGGTCCGACGCCCCGGTCACGTACCCGGACTGGCGCCAAGGCGTTGCCACCATGATGCTGCGGGAGTCGAAGGCGGCCGGCCGGGTCAGCGGCCCCGAGCAGTGCATCGGCCTGGCGGAGGCGATCCGTACCTACACGATCGCCGCGGCCTGGCAGGACTTCGCCGACGACTGGAAGGGCTCCTTGGAGCCGGGCAAGGTCGCCGACCTCTGCGTGCTGGACGGGGACCTGCTCATCGCCGATCCCCACGACATCCCGCAGATGCCCGTCGTCCTCACCGTCGTCGACGGGCAGGTGGTGCACGACACCCTGCGCGATTGACGTACTCCGGGTACATGATCATCCTGGTGGGATGGCAGAGGAGCGGAGCACAGCGGACATCCTGGACGCGGCCGTCCATGTCCGCGAGGCCGCGCGGAGCGCCACGAGCGGCGCGACCGGCGTGGAACCGGTCCTGGCGGCGCTGGCGGAGGTCATGGAGTACGACCACGCGTCCCTGACCCGGTGGGATCCGCTGCGCAGGCGGCACACCACGCTGGCCGGGAGCTACCCGGATGACGCCACGGCCTACATCGAGACCCGCCTCCACCACGACCCGGTGTTCCCCGTGCTCCGCAGCCCGGCGAGGGGAGGTCTCTGGCTCAGGGACGTCCCGGGGCAGCTCCTGGAGGCCTCCCCGGGCTTCCAGGAGGTGCTGCGTCCCCTCGGTATCGAAGACGGCGTGGCCCAGTGCCTGTTCACCGCCGACGGCCGGTACGTCGGCATGCTGAACGTCAGCACCCGTCGGCCGCGGCGCGCGCCCGATCCGGCGCGCGCCGTGGTGACGCTGCTGACCGAGGCCCTCGCCGCGGCCGTCGCCCCCCACCAGGGCCCGCCGGCCGAGGAGGCCGCGGATGTGCGGCGGCCCGGCGGACTCTCCCCGCGGGAGTTCCAGGTGCTGGGTGAACTGACCGCCGGCCGCACCAACCGGGAGATCGCCGAGCGGCTGTACATCACACCGCGCACGGTAGGGACCCACATCGAGCACATTCTCGCGAAACTCGGCCTCCCCAACCGTGCGGCAGCCGCAGCCCGGGCCGCCGCCTGGGGAATCGAAGCCTCCTGAGACGATGGAAGCCACGGAAGCCCCGCCGGGTGGACCGGCAGGGCTTCCAGGGCGTCAGGTCATGAGCAGCAGCCGCGTGTTCGCAACCAGCTTCCGGTTCACGCTGGTGCTCTGCACGAAGATCGTGAAGTCGTCGTTGTGGTCCGGCTTGACCCGGACCTCGGTGCTGGGCAGGCCGAGGAGGGCCCGGGCCTGCGGCCCCGTGTACACCTGGTCCGTCTTCATTTCCAGTACCGCGATCTGCTTCTGCGCCTGGATCTTCTCGGTCTTGCTGAGCTGGTAGAACGCACACCCGGTTCGGTAGGTGTGCCCCGACTCGACGACCCAGTCCCGGATCGCCGTTTCGCGGGCCACGGGAATCAATTCGTACTGCGACGGGCTGACCGGGGTGAGGCCGGCCGCCTCGATCGCGTCCTTGTTGACCGTCTCCCCGCCGGTGGAGAACACCGCCCGCGATCCCCGGATGCCCTTGCTGCGGCCCACCATGAAGTCCTCGGTGGCCTTCAGGATGACCTGCCCGGCTTCCTCGAGGCCCCGTGTGCTCGTGGCGTCCCAGATGGCGATGTTGTCCTTCGGGAAGCCGCACTGCATGGCCTCGCGCTTGCCCATCTGGTCCGGTACGAGAACGGCCAGCGTCCAGTTGTCCTCCTGCGTCTCGATCATCGTGGCCACGGCCTGCACCAGCGCACGAGGGTCCCGGGCCGGGGCGTCGGGGCAGCGATGGCTCGCGTTCTCCTGACCGTCGGTCAGTACGAACGTGAGGAAGCTGTGGTCGCCGTAGAGCTGGGCCGTCTGCGCCAGCTCCCGCTGCGACTTCAAGGTGGCCGCCAGCAGGGCGGTCATTCCACCCGCCCGGTACATCTGCTTCAGGGACGGCATGCGCAGCACGTCCTTGTCGTAGATGACGCACTCCACCTTGTCGGCGAAGACGTACACCGTGACGCGGGTCTCCTGGTCCAACTCCTGCGACCGGCGGGCCAGATAGGCGATTTGCTGGTCGGCGACTTCGACGACCTTGCCGCTCAGGTGCGACATGGACGAGCTGGCGTCCAACACGAGAGCGACGTGGTTGATGTAGTTCTGGTTTCCGGGCATGACGGCCATGACGGTTCCCCCGCTTTCCGAATCGATACTTCGATCCTGCCACCCGCCACTGACAATCGATCTTGGACTCCGGGGGAAGCCAGGTAGGGTGGTGACTGCGAAGGGGAGTAGCCCTGCGATACCGGTCGTCGACACACTGGAGCCCCCGGGTTCCCGGTGGCCGGGCCCGCGTTCTCGATGAGCGGGTGGGCGAGACCTTCGGCCCATTTGTCGACGACGCAAGTCAGCGTGTCGGCGGGGTCGAAGCCGTCTGCCGCGCCTCCCACGCCGGTCGTCCTCGAAGCCCCGCCGACGCGGGAAGGCTGGACGAGACCCGTGATCCATTTCGTATTGCTCATCGCGTGTGCGGTGGCGATCTACCTCTCCTGCGAGTGGTTCGTCAACGCGGTGGAGTGGCTGGGCGAACGCCTGAACGTGGGAAGGATGGCGGTCGGCACGATCCTCGCCGCCTTCGGCACCGCCCTGCCGGAGTCCGTGGTGACCCTGGTCGCGGTGACCACCGGCGCCACCGACGAGGCCAGGAACATCGGAGTCGGCGCCGCCATGGGCGGCCCGCTCGCCCTGGCCACCGTCGCGTACGGGGTCACCGGAGCGATGCTCGTACTCAAGCGCCGCAAGGACCGTACGGCCGTCCTCGCGGGCGGCGCCGGCCCGAGCGTGGGCCTGCCGCCGAGCGGTGAGGCGCTCGGTGACGCGAAGGACATGAAGCGCCTGGCCAGGGACCAGAAGTGGTTCCTGCCGATCTTCATGGTGAAGGTCGGGCTCGGTCTGGTCGCCTTCGCCTTCAAGCCCGCCCTGGGCGTCCTGTTCTTCGCCGCCTACGCGGTCTACTTCGTCCGCGAGATACGCAGCAGTCGCGCCGACGGTGCGGACGGCGCGGACGAGGAGGAGGAGGAGGAGCTGGAGCCGCTCAAGCTCCAGCCCGGGGCCGCCTCTCCGGCCACGTGGGCCGTGGTCGTCCAGACCCTGGCCGCACTCGTCGTGATCTTCTTCGCCGCGCACTTCTTCGTGAAGCAGCTGGATGTGATCGGTCCCATGCTGGGGCTGTCCGCGACGGTCACGGCCCTGCTGCTGTCCCCGATCGCCACCGAACTCCCCGAGATCATGAACGCGGTCATCTGGATCCGGCAGGGCAAGGTCAGGCTGGCACTCGCCAACATCTCCGGAGCCATGATGATCCAGGCCACGGTCCCCAGCGGGATCGGCCTGTTCTTCACGAGCTGGCACTTCGACGGCGCCCTGCTGTGGTCGGGGATCATCACCATGGCCGCGATCGCCTACCTCCTGCTCACCATGCGCGCCCACAAACTCACCCCTGCCCGCCTCGCGGTCGCCGGAGTGTTCTACGCCGTGTTCGCCGTCGGACTCGTCCCCCTCCTCGGCTGACACCCGCCGGACTCCAGGAAGCACGAGACGCCCGGCCGGAATCCGGCCGGGCGTCCGCTGTCGTGCGAGCTTGGGGACGGCGACCTCGTTGCCGCCCAGGTTGATGATCCGTGAGACCTCGACCGGGCGGTCCAGGCGCAGACTCGCTGCACCGCCGATTCGCGCCCTGGCGGGCGTGTCGGTGTGGTTCCTGGGGCGCCCGTCGGGGTGCTGGGAGACTCGATGCATGAGCCCAGCCGCAGAGCTGCAGTCCGCCGACGAAGCATGGTCGCGGCACGCGTGGGGGGACGTGTTCGCGATCCTGTCGGAGGCCGATCGGCACCAGCCGCTCGATCCCGACGGCCTGGAGCGGCTCGCACTCGCCGCGCACCTGATCGGCAAGGCTCCCGAGAGCGATGACCTGTGGACCAGGGCCCACCATGCGTGGCTGACCCGGGGCGATGTACCGCGGGCCGTCCGCTGCGTGTTCTGGCTGGGGCTCGACCTCGTACTCAGCGGCGAGTGGTCCCGTGGCGCCGGCTGGATGGCGCGGGCGCAGCGGCTCCTCGACGCCGGGCAGCCCGACTGCGTGGAAGAGGGGTACCTCCTGGCGCTGCAAGGGCTCCAGAGCTACCTCGCGGGGGACATGGCGAACGCCGAGTCGGTGTCCGAGCGGGCGTTGGCGTTCGCGACGCGGTTCGGGGAACCGGAGCTGATGAACTTCGCGATGGTGTCCATCGGAGAATGCCGGATCCGGCTCGGACGGGCCGAGGAAGGTGTACGGCTCCTCGACGAGGCCATGGTCGCGGTGACGGCGGGCGAGGTGTCCCCGGTCGTGTCCGGGCTCGCCTACTGCGCGGTGATCGCCGCCTGCCACGAGGTCTTCGATCTGCGCCGCGCCCGGGAGTGGACGGCCGAACTGCCTTTGCCGCCTGGCCCACGAACGACGGCCGGACCGTCGTCATCTGCGGGCTGCCGATGCGCGACTTCCAGGCGAACCGGCAGGACATCGAAGGCGGCTACCTCGCCACCATGGCGATGGTCCCCTCCTTCGCCGAACGGGCCGCGTCGGCCACGCGGGTGGAACACCTCGTGGGGACGGCAGTCCCGAACTTCTTCCGCAGACCGTACGGCCCCGGTTGGGCGCTGGTCGGAGACGCCGGGTACCTCAAGGACTTCATCACCGCACAGGGCATCCAGGACGCCTTCCGGGACGCGGAACTGTGCGCGCGGGCCCTCGACCAGACCTTCACCGGCAGGCGGACCTTCGACACGGCCATGAAGGAGTACCAGGAGCGCAGGGACAGTCAGGTCATGCCGATGTACGAGTTCACCGCCCAGCTCGCCGCACTGGACCCACCGCCACCCGAGATGCAGCAACTGCTCGCCGCCGTATCGCGCAGCCGTCCGGCCATGGACGGGTTCGCCAGGGTGGCGGCGGGGGTCACCTCGCCCGCGGAGTTCTTCTCGGAGGCGAGCCTGGAGCGGCTCCTGGTGTAAGGGCCCAGCCCCGCGACGCCGAAGCCCCGGACCGTGGGCGGTCCGGGGCCGGTCACAACCGTGCCTCGCCCGAAGGGCGGTGGCCGGTGTGGTTACACGCCGCTGGCGATCTGGCCGATGCCACTCCAGGCGTTCGGCGTGCCGTTGCCGAGCCAGGCGCTGAAAGCGGTGCTCGTGCCGGTGCCGCGGAGCAGGTAGTCGGTGTGGGTGTCGCCGTTGAAGTCGACGAAGTGGACGCGGAGGTGCTCGGTGGTCACGCCCGAGGCGACCGAGCCGACGTTCTGCCAGCCGCCGTGGCCGTCACCGCCGTTGTTGATGTGGACGTTGACGGAGCCGTTGGCGCTGATGGCCCAGTAGTCGGCCTTGCCGTCGCCGTTCCAGTCCGTCAGGCGCACCCGGGAGCGGTCGGTGGTCGTACCGGAGGCGATCTTGCCGACGGTCTCCCAGGCGTTGGGGCCGCGGTTCAGCCAGACGCTGACGGCGCCGCTGTCGGCGATGGTGATGAAGTCCGAACGGCCGTCACCGTCCCAGTCGGCGAAGCGGACCTGGTTGTGGTTGGTGGTGACGCCCGACGCGATGATGCCCAGGTTCTTCCAGCCGCCGTGGCCGTCGCCACCCTGGTTGAGGTGGACGTTGACGGAGCCGTTGGCGTTGATGGCCCAGTAGTCGGCCTTGCCGTCGCCGTCGAAGTCGGCGAGACGCACCCGCGAGCGGTCGGTGGTCGTACCGGAGGCGATCTTGCCGACGGTCTCCCAGGCGTTGGGGCCGCGGTTCAGCCAGACGCTGACGCCGCCGTCGCCGGCGATGCTGATGTAGTCGGGCTTGCCGTCGCCGTCCCAGTCGGCGAAGCGGACCTGGTCACTGCCGCCGATCTCGTTCACGGCGGCGGAACGCCGCGGTTCGGTGGTCTTCGCGATCCACTGGGCGAGGTCGTCGGTGCGGGCGGCGCTGGCGCCCGTACGGGTCTCGGCCGGGTCGGTGCCGAGGCAGCCGCCCTGCCAGGACCGGCTGTTGACGCCGACGAGCTGGCCGGCCGCGTTCAGGAGCGGGCCGCCGGTGTCGCCCTTGCAGATCGCGTCGGTGCCCTTGCCCGTGATGGTCAGGGTCGTGGCGTCGGTGGCGTTCATGGTGAAGGTGCCGGTGTGGAGCTTGCCGGTCACCCACTCGGTCTTCGTCCGGCCGAAGCCGGCGGAGCCGAGGTCCGTGCCGACTGCGGGGGCCGTGGCGGAGACCGAGGTCGTGGTCGCGCCCCTGGCCGGCAGTACGAGACGGGCCAGGACCAGGTCGCGCTCGGCGCGGGGGGCGAGTTCGGTGACTGCGCGGGTCTCGCCGTTGGCGAGGGTGACGGTTGCCGGCAGAGCGGGCTTCCCGGCGGGAACCTGCTCGCCCGGGGTGGCGGCGAAGCAGCTGGCGGCGGTGGCGATCCACCACTCGTCCACGAGCGTGCCGGTGCAGGCACGGCCGTTCGCCTCGGCGCCGACGTTCAGTTTGACGACGGAGGCGTACTGGCCGGCCGGGGCCTCCGGGCCCGTGAGGGCGTAGGCCGGGGCGACGGCGACGAGGCCGGCGGTGACTGCGGTCGCAGTCCCCACGAGGCCGGCCACCCGCGCCGGACGGGGGCGGAGAACAGACATGCGGAGCATCCTTACTGAATGGATCGGGTGCGCGAGTGCGCGAGGGCCGGGGCGGACCTGGCCTGGGTCGGGCTCGCGGCGACTGCGTGCCGACTACGACAGGCACGGTCGTCCGGACCGAGCGCGGCCCCCTTCTCGTGGCGTGGTCAAGGCCAATGGCCGGCTTGCCTCAAGAGGTTCGCTCGACCGCACCATCGAAGCCTTCTTGTTGATCTTTGTCTACTGCGTGAACCATCCAATAGCGGGCATATATATGGGTTGCCCCTGTGATGCTCGACACGCTCGGCGAAGGCCGTGCGTCCACGGCGCCAAACGCGCACGGCACGGCACCTCACGTGCTCGTATGGACGTCCCCGATGGTCGTGGAGGTGATGACCGCTCGGCGGCCCAGGTCGCCCGGCGGGATCCCCGGATGGTGGCCGCCCGGCCGACCGCCTCCCGGCAACGCGTCCGCGTTCGCCCCGAGGGCGAGGCGCGAGACGATGCGGTAGCGGTCGCCCCGGTAGACGGAGTGCACGTACTCCACCGGGCGGCCGGTGGAGTCGGTGGTGAGCCGCTCGATGAGCAGGGCGGGGGAGAGCAGCGGCACGTCCAGCAGGCCCGCCTCCGCCTCGTTCACCACCGTCGGCTCGATGGACTGCTGCGCCTCGTGCACGTACACGCCGTGATGGTCGCGCAGGTGCTCGTAGAGGTCTCCGGCCTCCAGTTCCTGCGGGGTCAGGCCCGGTACCAGATCGGCCGGGATGTGCAGGTGCTCGATCGCCATCGGGGCCCCGTCCACCAGGCGCAGCCGGGCGACGTAGAGGAGCTGGGCGCCGGGGGAGATCCGCAGCCGGCGGCCGATACGGGCGCCCGCCGCGGCGGTGGAGTGCTCCAGGACCCGGCTGGACCAGTGCCCGGCGGCCTGTCGCATCGCGAACGCGGCCTCGGCGGCGGCCAGCTCCTGGGTGATCTTGGCCGGGGCGACGAACATCCCGCGGCCGTGCTCGCGTACGAGCAGGCCGGTGGCCACGAGCTCGTCCACGGCGGCGCGCAGGGTGGGCCGGGAGACCTCCAGGGTGGCGCACAGGGTGCGTTCGGAGGGGATGGCGTCGCCGGGCCGCCGGACGTCGATGAGGCCCAGCAGGTATTCGCGGACCCGCTCCCGCTTGAGTACCGAACCCGACGCGTCGGACGCGTCCTTCGCCATGGCCCGCCCCTACTTCGTTCTGGATGTCCGCCAGCTGGCCAACTGGTCATGTGTATCTAACCACTTAGGCGGGGTGGATGCGAGGCGTCTGCTGGATTTCCCTGGGGTGTGCGGGGTTGACGGCGAACGCGGGTCGTGTCACCTTCGAGCCACTCGGCTGACCAATTGGTTAGTTGGTCAACTCTGCTGTGTGTGAGTCGAGTTGTCCCCGCGACCAGGTGAGGAACCCCGCCGCCGTGATCGACGCCGCAGCCCGCCCAGTCCCAGCGCCAGCCCCCGACCCCGATCTCGCGCTCGTCCCTCGCCCCGACTCGCTCGTCGTCCTGCCCGGCCGGTTCACCCTGGACCACCGCACCGGACTGCGCACCGGCCCCGGCGCCGAGGCAGCAGCCGCACTCCTGCGCGAACTGCTCACCCCTGCCACCGGATTGGCCCTGCCACCTCGCCCCGACGGGCAGGTCGCCCTCCTCCTTGCCCCGGGGGAGGGCGACCTCGGCGCCGAAGGGTACGCCCTCACCGTCCGCGCCGACGCGGTCCTGCTGCGCGCCGCCCGGCCCGAAGGGCTGCTCCGCGGGATCCAGACCCTGCGCCAGCTGTTGCCGCCCGAGGCGCTGGCCGCCGAGGGCGCGCGGAACCGTAGGCCCGCCGCGGGCTGGTCGCTGCCGTGCGTACGGATCACCGACCGGCCGCGGTTCGCCTGGCGCGGGGCCATGCTGGACGTGGCCCGGCACTTCCAACCCGTGGCCTACGTACGCCGCTTCGTGGACCTGCTCGCCCTGCACAAGCTCAACGTCCTGCACCTGCACCTCACGGACGACCAGGGCTGGCGGATGCCGGTCGCGGCCTACCCCCGCCTCACCGAGATCGGCGGCCGGCGCGCCGAGAGCGCCGGCGACGGCATCCCGCACGAGGGCGCCTACACCCGGGCGGAGCTGGCCGGACTCGTCGCGTACGCGGCCCGGCGCGGGGTGAGCGTGGTGCCCGAGATCGAGATGCCCGGCCACGCGCGCGCCGCCCTCGCCGCCTACCCCGAACTGGGCAACCGGCCCGGCGTCCGGCTGGAGCCGTGGACCCGCTGGGGGGTCTGCGAGAACGTCTTCGGCGTCCACGACTCCGTGCTCGACTTCTGCCGGGGCGTGCTGGACGAGGTCGCGGACGTGTTCCCCGGGCCCTACGTCCACCTCGGCGGCGACGAATGCCCCGACGCCGAATGGGAGCGCTCACCTGCCGCCCGCGCGCGGATCGCCACCGCGGGGCTGGCCGGGCCGGGCGCGCTCCACGGCTGGTTCCTGGCCACTGTGGCGGCGCACCTGGCCGGTCTCGGCCGCCGTCCGCTCGGCTGGACCCGGACCGGCGCCGAACTGCCCGCCCCCTTCACGGCCATGGCCTGGCTCGATGCGGAACACGGGCGGGCCGCCGCGCTGCGCGGACACGACGTGATCATGGCCCCGTACCGCGCCACCTACCTCGACTACCCGCAGTCCGCGGACCCCCGCGAGCCGCGCGGCCAGGACGGCGTGCTCGACCTGCGCGGGGTCTACGACAACGAGCCCGCCCCCGTGCAGTGGGAACCCGAGGCCGCCCGCCGCGTACTGGGCACCCAGGCGCAGCTGTGGACCGAGTACGCGCGCACCCCGGCAGAGCTCGACTACCTGGCCTTCCCGAGGCTGTGTGCCCTGGCCGACACCGCCTGGTCGGCGTACCGCGACTGGCCGGACTTCCACCGCAGGCTCGGCCACCACCAGACCCGGCTCGCCGCCCTCGGCGTGCGCGGCCGATCCCTCTACTCCCCCCACCCTGAGAGGAACGCATCATGCGAACCCACAACCGCCGTACGGCCGTAGCCGTGGCCGTGGCCCTGACCGCCGGCCTCGGCTCGGCCGCCCTGACCGCCCTGCCGGCCACCGCGGCGGCCGACTCCGTCACAGTCCAGTACCGCACCAGCGCCACCGGGGCCACCGCGGACCAGGCGGAGCCCTGGTTCAAGGTGGTCAACAACGGCTCGGCCGCCGTCTCCCTGAACCAGGTCAAGTTCCGCTACTACTTCAAGGCCGACGGCCCGGACACCCAGTACCGGTACGCCTGTTCGTGGGCGGTGCGGGGCTGCGCGAACATCACCGGTACCTTCGGCACCCTGGCCAGCCCGACGGCCACCGCCGACCGGTACCTGGAGATCGCCTTCACGGCCGGCGCCGGCACCCTCGCTCCCGGCGCCGACACCGGCGACATGCAACTGCGCTTCCACCGCGCCGACTGGCAGACGCTGCGGCAGTCCGACGACTACTCCTTCGACGGATCGCGCACGGCGTACGGGGACTGGGACAAGGTGACCGCCCAGCTGGGCTCCACCACCGTCTGGGGTACCGCGCCAGGCGGCAACGTCCCCGACCCGACGCCGACCCCGACTCCGACCGACCCCACGCCGACCCCGACCGACCCGGGGCCGGCCGGTGCCACCCTCTTCGACGACTTCACGTACACCTCCTCCACGGACCCGGCGATAGCGGCCCACGGCTGGAGCGTCCGCTCGAACCCCGGCGGACCCGGCGTCCCGGGCGCGGCCTGGTCCCCCGAGAACGTCACCTTCGCGGCCGAGGGCGGCAACTCCATCATGAACATGGAGACCTCCACGGCCGGATCGGGCGAGAGCACCAAGCAGACCGAAGTCCTGACCAAGGCGACGAAGTTCAAGAACGGCACGTACGCGGCGCGGGTGAAGTTCTCGGACGCCCCCAAGTACGGTCCGGACGGCGACCACCTCGTGCAGACGTTCTTCACCATCAACGACCTCAAGGCCCCGATGGCCGACGACTACGCCGAGTACGACTTCGAGTACCTGCCCAACGGCGGCTGGGGCGAGCCCTCGAACATCCTCTACACCACGTCCTGGGAGACGTACCGCCCCGACCCGTGGGAGGCCGTCAACCAGCACACCGAATCGCGGATCAGCTACGCGGGCTGGCACGACCTGGTGCTCACCATCGACAACAACGCCGTCACCTACTACGTCGACGGCCAGGTCTTCGGCACCCACGACGCGAGGTACCTGCCCGAGCGGCCCATGTCGATCAACTTCAACCAGTGGCTGATCGACCTGAACGGCCAGCCGGGCTCGTCGCCCCGCGCCTACGACCAGAAGGTCGACTACGTCCTGCACGTCAAGGACCAGGTCCTCAGCCCGGCCCAGGTGGCCGCCAGGGTCGGCGCCTACCGCACCGCGGGCACGGCCTTCGTGGACGAGGTCCCGAACGGCTGACTCCGACCGCGACCCGGGCCCCGACCGCGACCCGGGCCCGCGGACATCCGCCGGACACCCCCTAGGGCTGTGACCTGCGCCGCAGGGCGCGGCGGATGCCGTACACGACCACGAGCAGCACGATGACGACGACCGCGATGATGAGGAGCTTCTTGAAGAGCCCGCCGCTCTTCTTTTTCTTCTTCTTGCTCTTGTTGGACTTCTTGTCCCCGGCGACGGCCTGCTCCGGGTACGACACCGGAGCCTTGACACCGGTCACCGAACCGGCGCCCGTCGCCGGGAGGGCGCCGGGCGCGAACGCCGTCGCCGCGCCGGCCGCCTGCCGGGCGACCGGCGCGGCTGCCGCGGTGGTCGCCGCGGGACCGAGCAACAGCCCGGCAACGACGAGGAGCGGCACGAGAGCCGAGGCCGACGCCGATCTCGTTACCCGGAACATCCTCGGAATGCGGTGTGTCTTCACTCTTTCCCCTGTTCAGCGTCGTCCTGACCGGGCCCGGCGGATCCGGACGGCCGGGGCCTCAGAGCATCGTCGGGGACTTCGGCCGCCCCGGCAAGGACTTCGAGCGCGCCGCCGATGCCCGGTACTGGCCCGGGGTGGTGCCGAATTCCCGGCTGAAGGCATGCGAGAGGGCGTACGGGGTGCTGTAGCCGACGCGGCGGGCCACGGTGGCCAGGGGGTGCGGGGTGTCGCGGAGCAGGGTGGCGGCGAAGGTCAGGCGCCACCAGGTGAGGTACGCCATCGGTGGACGGCCGACCAGGGTGGTGAAGCGGCGGGCCAGGGTGGCCCGGGACACGCCTGCCTCGGCGGCCAGCCGGTCGTTGGTCCACGGCGCGGCCAGGTCCGAGTGCAGCGCCCGCAGGGCCGCGGCCGTCACAGGGTCGCCCAGTACGGTCGGCCAAGTGCCGCTCCCTTGGGCCGCCCAGGAGCGGATCATGTAGACGAGGAGGAGGTCCAGCAGGCTCGGCACCGCGACGCAGGCGCCGGGCCTCTGTGTGCCCACCTCGTGGCCCAGCAGGTCGACGGCGGCGCGCAGTTCGACATGGGTGCCCGCGCGGTTCGGCAGATGGACGACCTCCGGCAGTTCCGCCATGAGCGGGTGCATCCGACTGCGGTCGAGCCGGTACTTGCCGCACAGCATCTCCACGTGGCCCGAGGCGGCTCGGGCCGGGTCCGGCCCGTTCCCGCCGAGCCACCGCTCGAACGGGACCGCCCGGCTCACGGCCCCGGCATCGGCCGGGGCGTCGGCGATCACGTGCCCGGTGCCGTGCGGCAGCAGCACCACGTCGCCCGCGCCGAGCGGGACCGGGGAGCCGCCGTCGGGCAGCAGCCAGCAGCTGCCCTCCAACACCACGTGAAAGCCCGCGCCGTCGTAGGGGGCGAGTCGTGTGCACCAACTGCCGCCCACCCGCACCCGGTTCGAGGAGGGCTGCCCGATGCGCATCGCCGACACCGCGTCGCTCACCACGTCCATCGGGCCAGGATATCCGTCCGCAGCATCCGCGATGAGACGGTCGCGTATCCGAATGAGGCCAACAGGCATTGAGCAGCTCAATCCGCCCGTCCTAGGGTCGAGGACATGAAGAGCGAGAGCAGGCAGAGCATCATGCTGGGTGACGTCGAGGTCATCCGAGTCATCGAGTGGCAAGGGGCGTTCGTACCAGCGCGCGGCCTGGTTCCGGAGTCCGGCGGCGAGGTGTGGAAGGACAACGAGGACTGGCTGGCGCCCGACCACTGGGACGCGGACAACGACAGGGCGGTGGTGGCCCTCCAGACCTGGGTCCTGCGCAGCGGCGGACGGACCGTCCTGGTCGACACCGGCGTCGGCAACGGCCGCGAGCGGCCCGGCTCGCCGCAGTTCCACCACTGGCAGGGCGACTTCCTGGGCGGGCTCGCGCGGGCCGGTGTCCGGCCGCAGGACATCGACGTCGTGATCAACACCCATGTCCACGGCGACCACGTCGGCTGGAACACCACCGGTGTGGACGGAGGGTGGGAGCCGACGTTCCCGAACGCCCAGTACCTCATCCCGGCAGCGGACGACTTCCACTTCGGCCCGGACAACGCGTACGGGAACGGCCTGCGGGAGGACGACCGGCTGATCTACGAGGACAGCATCGCGCCCGTCCACCGGGCCGGGCAGGCCGTCCTGTGGGACGGCGCCCACCGCATCGACGAACACCTCACGCTGGAGTCCGCGCCCGGCCACACGCCCGGCTCGTCCGTACTGCGGCTCACGTCCGGGGGAGACCGGGCGGTCTTCGTCGGCGATCTCCTGCACAGCCCGGTCCAGATCCTCACGCCCGCCTGCAACAGCTGCTTCTGCATGGACGCGGAGCGAGCGGTGGCCAGCCGACGCCGGATCCTGGAACGGGCCGCCGCCGAAAGGGAACTGGTCATACCCGCACACTTCGGCGGGGCGGGCGCCGTGGAAGTCCGGCAGGAGGGTGCCGGGTTCACCCTCGGGCGGTGGGCTGCCTACGGTACGCAGTAGGCCGCGCCGGTCGTCGCGGCGCCCGCCTCATCCGCAAGGAGGCAGCATGCCCACCGCGAAAGCCGCAGCCATCGCCGCGCGGCTGGCGCACGCCATCCGCCAGCTGGTCCGCTTCGGCCTGCGCCAGGCGGCCAGTTGTGCCTTCGCCGCGGCCCTGCTCGCCGGGGTGGGCCTGTCCGGAGTGCTTCCCGAACTGCCGGTGGCACGGTACGACCTGTTGTTCGGATACGGGGTCCTGCTCAGCCTGTGCTTCTACCTGATCGGCTGGGAGCGCGGCCGGGACCTCGCGGTGATCGCCGGCTGCCACCTGCTGGGCCTGGTCTTCGAGTACGTGAAGGTGGCCCTCGGCTCCTGGTCGTACCCCGAGCCGGCGCTGCTGAAGTTCGGTGGCGTTCCCCTCTACGGGGGGTTCCTCTACGCGGCGGTCGGCAGCTACATATGCGCCGTGTGGCGACTGCTCAGGATCGACCTGAGCGGATACCGCCCGGCGGCGACCGCGGCGGTGGCCGGCGCACTGTACGTGAACTTCATCAGCCACCACTGGCTGCCGGATCTGCGCTGGCCGCTCGCCGTCCTGCTGGTCGTGGCCACCGCGTCCGCCCGGGTGCACTACACCGTGGGCAAGCACGCCTACTGGATGCCGATGCCGGTGAGCTTCGTCCTGATCGGCTTCTTCCTCTGGGTCGCGGAGAACATCGCCACCTACGCCGGCGCCTGGCGCTACCCGTACCAGCTCGACGGCTGGCAGCCGGTGTCGATGCAGAAGTTCGGCGCCTGGGCGCTGCTGGTCAGCGTCCTGTGCGTACTGGGAGCCGCCGCGCAGCACCGCACCGGTCCCCGGGCCGACAGGGCTTCTTGAGCCCGGCCGGCCCGGCGACGGTCAGATGTACATGTTCTTCTTCTCGTACGAGGGTCCGTAGTAGCGCTCCAGCTCTTCCAAGGACTCGTGCGTGCGCTCCAGGCTCTTCGAGATCCTCGCCCTGGAGGGGGCCGCCTCGGGGTTCCAGGTCGCCGGCTTCCACAGGGCGGATCGTACGAAGGCCCGGGAGCAGTGGAAGTAGACCTGCTCGACCTCCACGAGGAGGGCGAGCGTGGGGCGGTGGCCCTTGACCGTCAGGTCGTCGAAGAAGGGCGCCTCGCGGAGCAGCCGCGCCCGGCCGTTGACGCGGAGGGTGTCGCCGCGGCCCGGGATCAGGAAGAGCAGGCCGACGTGGGGGTTGGTGAGGACGTTGCGGTAGCTGTCCGCACGGCGGTTGCCGGGGCGATCGGGGATCACGAGGGTGGTGTCGTCGAGGACCTTGGCGAAGCCGGGCGGGTCGCCCTTGGGCGAGACGTCGCAGGTGCCGTCGGCGGCGGAGGTGGAGATCAGGCAGAGCGGGGACGCCGCGAGCCACTGCTTGTGGTGGTCGTGGAGGGTCTGCCGTTCTTTGCCGACGGCCGCGGGGGTGGGTTCGCCGAGAAGCGCGCGCAGCTCCTCCTCGGTGGTGATCTCCTCGAACGCCTCTGTGCCCATTGCCTGCCCCCGTCTGCTCGCGCACGGCCGGCCGGCCGCCTCGCCGCGACTATGCCACGGCAGTCGGGGCAGCAGTCGCTGCGTGGAGAGTGATGTCGATCATGAGGATCGGCCGATACGCGTCCCTACGCCCGGGGTGACGGCGCGGGTTCCCGGCGGTGCTCCAGCCAGGTGCGGCTCAGGTCGTCCCAGATCGCCAGATACCGGCCGAAGACCGCGTCAAGCCGATCGAACGTGAGCCCATCGGGCGTGCGGGTGGAGGGCGCCCGGCAGGCACCGCCCTGGGGCCCCTCGTTGTCAGACCCTTGGGCGAGGATCATTCCCATGGAGAACTTCCCCGCCGATGAGGCGCTGTTTGTCATGTCCGGCCGCGAGGACTACGAGGCTGCCCTAGGCCGCCTGCGCGAGGGTTCGGCCGCGTACTACGGCGACGGTGACAGCCCGATGGACGACGCCGCCTACGACCGGCTGCGGCTCGCCGTGCTGGCCTGGGAGCGGATACACCCGGCCGAGGTCGCACCGGATTCCCCGACGATGCTCGTCGGGGACGGTGCCGCGCCGGCGGGCGACATCGCGCACACCACGCGGCTGCTCAGCCTGGACAACGTCTTCGACCCGGCGGGCCTCCTCGCCTGGGGGGCCTCGCTCCAGCGCCGCCTGGGCCGTGAACCCACCGGCGGGTTCACCGTCGAGCCGAAGATGGACGGCGCCGCCGTCGCCGCCCGCTACCGCGCGGGGCGGCTGGAGCAGGTCATCACCCGCGGCGACGGCACCCACGGCGAGGACGTCAGCCACGTCATCGGCACCCTTGAAGGGCTGCCCGGGCAACTCCCCGTACCGGCCACGTTCGAGGTGCGTGGTGAAGTCCTGTTCACCCAGCAGCAGTTCGAGACCGCGAACGAGGTCCGCACCGCGCACGGCGCGCAGGTGTTCGCCAACCCGCGCAACGCGGCGGCCGGCACCCTGCGCGCGAAGGACCGTCCATACCGGCTCGCGATGACGTTCTGGGCCTACGGCGCGGTCGAGCTCGACGGAGTCGCCTTCCTGCCCTCCACAGCCGCGCACGCCGAGGTCCTGGCCGCCGTCGCCCAGGCCGGTGTGCAGACCACGGCCGGCACACCGGCCGGCCTGCACGTGGTCGCCACCCTTGCCGAGGCACAGCACAAGGTCGACGCGATCGCCGCGATGCGCCCCGCCCTGCCGTTCGGCATCGACGGGGTCGTCATCAAGACGAACGACGCGGCCGAGCGGGCCGCGGCCGGATTCGGCACCAGGTTCCCGCACTGGGCGATCGCCTACAAACTCCCCGCCGTCGAGCGGCAGACCGTACTCAAGGACGTGGTCTGGGACGTGGGCAGAACGGGAGTGCTCGCCCCGACGGCCCTCCTCGAACCGGTCGACATCGACGGGTCCACGGTCACCCGGGCGACCCTCCACAACCCGGCCGACATCCGCCGCCGCGACCTCCACCTCGGGGACACCGTGACCGTCTACAAGGCGGGCGACATCATCCCCCGAGTCCAGGCCGCCGTCATCGGCCTGCGCCCGGCCGGTGCGCAGGAGGTGCCGCTGCCCACGGCATGCCCCAACTGCGGTGGAGAGATCAACAAGGACCAGGAGCGGTGGCGCTGCGCGAAGGGAACGGCCTGCGCGCTGCCCGCACTGATCGACTACGCCGCCGGACGCGACATGCTCGACATCGACGGCCTGGGCAGGACGTACGTCAACGCCCTGATCGCCTCCGGTGACGTCACGGACGTCGCGGACCTGTTCACCCTCACCGGGGACCAGCTCACCGCCGCGTCCGGCAGCGCGAAGCGCGGAGCGAAGCTGGCCGAACAGATCACGGCAGCCAGATCCCGCCCGCTCAGCCGCGTCTTCTGCGCTCTCGGCGTGCTCGGTACCGGGCGCAGCATGTCCCGCCGTATCGCCGCCCACTTCGGCACGATGGACGCCATCCGACGGGCCGACGCCACGGCGATGCAGGAAGTCGACGGCATCGGCGGGGAGAAGGCCCCGGTCATCGTCGAACAGGTCGCCGCACTGGCCCAGGTGATCGACAAACTGGCGGCTGCCGGGGTCAACATGACCGAACCACAGGAGCCGAAGGCGGCCGGCGACGGCCCGCTGGCGAACGCCACCGTCGTCGTCACCGGGAAGATGAGCGGCGCGCTGGAGAACCTGGGCCGCTCGGAGATGAACAACCTGATCGAGAAGGCCGGCGGCAAGGCGGGCAGCAGCGTCAACTCCAAGACCACGTACCTGGTCTGCGCGCCCTCGCCGAGCGGCAAGCCGAGTTCCAAGGCCCTCAAGGCCGCGGAGCTGGGCGTCACCGTCCTCACGCCGGAGGCCTTTGCCGACTATGTCGGCGACTACCTGGGCTGACCCGGGGTCTGGTGGAACGCCGGTCCGTTACCCGGCTCTTCCCTTGTCGGCCCGGCGTGCGTAGTTTCGCCGCTGCCGGGCGGGGCCGCCCGGATGTGTCGACACGGGGGAGTGCCATGAGAGGCATGAGCAGAATACGCAGCACACGGGGTCGCCTCGCGGCGGTCGCCGCGGCCTTTCTGGTCGCGGTCATGGGTGTGCCGGTCACACCGGCCGCCGCGCACGACAGTCACGAACCCCTCCTCGCAGCCATGCGGGCCGAGGCGGGGACCGCCGTCGGCGGCGACGGTATCCCCGGAGTGATTGCACGCACCTACAAGGACGGCGTGTCCTGGACCGGTACCGGAGCCACGGACGCGGGAACGCCCGTACGCAATCCGGACAACCCCTTCCGGGCCGCCTCGATCACCAAGATCTTCACCGCGACGACCGTGCTCCAGCTCGTCGCCGAGGGCCGGGTCCGCCTCGACGACGACGTGTTCGGCCTGCTGGGCCCCGTCCTGAAGACCAACCCCGTCGCGGGCTGCAACCCGGGCACCGGGCAGTGCTTCAACCCGCCGCCCGGCAGCCCGCCCATCACCGTACGGAACCTGCTCCAGCACTCCAGCGGCGTCTTCAACTACCTTGGTGACCTGGGGGTGCTGGCCAGCGCCGCCAGCAGCTTCCCCAACCTGCCCGACTATCCCGCCCAGCAACTCGTCGACGAAGGCGCCTCCCACGGACCGCAGTTCGCGCCGGGTGCCGGGATGCACTACAGCAACACCAACTACATCCTGCTCGGCATGGTCATCGAGCGGGTGACCGGAAATCCGTGGGCCGACGAGGTGACCCGCCGTGTCATCCATCCCCTCGGCCTCACCCGCACTGTGCTCCCCGG
This sequence comes from Streptomyces sp. NPDC037242, assembly GCF_055604165.1. Classification (NCBI taxonomy): domain Bacteria; kingdom Bacillati; phylum Actinomycetota; class Actinomycetes; order Kitasatosporales; family Streptomycetaceae; genus Streptomyces; species Streptomyces sp. NPDC037242. The sequence goes on along the minus strand of NZ_JBVJUY010000029.1, from coordinate 71,394 downwards.
ATCCAAGCCCACCCTGCCGACGCCCCACGACCAGTTCTTCACCAACTACCTGCGACCACGCGGGGTGTTCGGGCACCTGTCCCGACCCGCCGCCGACTGGAACCCCTCCATCGGTGGTGCGGCCGGAGCCATCGTGTCCACCAGCGGCGACCTGATGACCTTCATCCGCGCCCTGCTCGGCGGCCGGCTCCTGCCCCCGGCGCAGCTCGCGCAGATGATGACCGACCTCAACCCCGCCGTGACCGGCGCGCCCGGGCCCCAAATCCCCGGCGTTCCCTGCGACCCCGCCCGGTCCTGGCCCGAGTGCATCGTCAACCCGGCCATCAGCACGGTGAGTTCGGGCGACAAGGCCACATCCGGCTACTGGTACGCGAGCCGCCCCTGGAAGGCCGTCCAGTCCGACTACGGACTCGGCCTCACCCGTCGCACGATCACCTGCGCGGACGGGTCCACCGTCGTGCTGTACGGGCACAACGGCGGCGGGTTCGGCTCGCTCAGCTACCTCTACTCCACGGCGGACGGCAGCCACGCCATCGTGCTCAACATGAACGGCGACTGGCCGCTCTGGGAGCTGTACAGCCTGAGCGGCCTACTGGCGGCCGAATTCTGCTCCGCCTGACGCGGCAACTCATTGCGGCGTGGAGGTGGAGGCCGGCGAGGTAGCTGTCCGGGGTTTTGCCGTAGCGGGTGGCGATGCCTCGCCAGGCTTTGAGTTTGTTGATCAGTCGTTCGACGGTGTTCCGTTGAGCATGGGTGAGTTGCCTGCGCGTCACGACCACAGTCCTGCCGGATTCCACCCCGCGAACAGAACGGAACTTCGGAATGGATCACGACATCACACAGGCCCTAGTCGGCGTTGTAGCGGATCACTGTACGGGCCAGCCAGGCGCGGGCGGGTGCCAGTTCAGCCGCGATCGACTGCGCCCGGGAGGGGCCGCAGAGCACCCGGGCCGGCTGTGGGTCGGCCGAGGCCAGACAGCGGCGGCGCAGGTGGGTCGGTGGGTGGGTGTCGTCGATGCTGTGCCCGCGCCGGGCCGAAACACGGCGCAGTCGCTCGTACTCGCTCTCGGGTATGGAGTCGATCCGTGCGGCCAGGCGCTCCCATAGTGCCTGCTCGGCGGCTTCACGCGATGCGCGGTCGTGGGCCTGGGGCGCCGATATCGACTCGCGTTGCAGGTGGGCCTCTACCGCGTCGCCGATCAACAGCCGGTCTAGCAGCCTGATGGCCGCCTCGGTCGAGCCGACTCGGGCCGCGCCCGCGTCGGCCCGGTACTCGGCCCGCTGCGAAGCCCGCATCGTCAGGCCGTCGAGCAGGACGATCAGCCCGTAGACCAACCAGCGCGGCAGGAACGCCAGGGCGTTCAGGCACAGGTGCACAAGGCTCACCATGGGCTGCGGGCGCAGGATGGCGTACCAGTGGGCCAGCGACCGCAGCGCTCCGTGCGTCACGAAGGAGGAGCGGACGTCGCCATTGGCGAAATGCCCGAGCTCGTGGCCCAGCAGGGCCACGCGTTCCTGGGGCGAGAGGACCTCCCACAGCCCGGCGCCCAGGCACATCACCCGCCGGTTGCGGATCCCGTAGGTGCGTACCCAGGCGTTGTGCGCGGTGTCGAGCACCACCGCGTGCACCCCGGTCGTACCCACGGCCGCCCCTACTTCGTCGATCAGCTCGAAGAGCCGCGGCGCGTCGGCCCGGTAGAGCACCGGCGCGTGCCGGGGCAACTGGCGCGGCCGGGGCACAAGCGCCGCCATGATCGCCAGGAGGACGACGCCGAAGAGGGGCAAGATGCGGGTGTGCCACCCGCCGATGATCAGCGCCCCCGCAGCCAGCAGCAGGCCCCCGGTGACCGAGTGCACCAGCAGGGAGACGCCGAAAGCCAGGACGGTCGACCTGTCCGGCCCGACCTGGTCGGCCGCATGCCCATTCCGCCCGATCTCCTCCGCGAGCTGCTGCCCGTAGCGCATGGCCAGGCGCCGGCGGAACACCGCAAGGCGGCCCCGGTCCGGTTCCGGTGGGGCCGGATCCACGTTCCAATCGCAGGCCGCGCACCAACTCACGAACCGTGCTTGCACGGAGACGGTGGCCCCGCACTCCGGACACTGCCGCACCTGCGATGCGGCCACCTTGTCGACCGTTTGCATGCCTGTTGATCCCCTCCCCGCCGTGGACCAGTCTTGATCCCCGGTCCGCGCAGGATAGGGGCGGTCAGCCCGGGATCCGCGGCCGCCCCGGACTGGACCTATTTGTCCAGAAACATGCGCGTTGTCATCCCGCGGGGTGAATGAGCACGACTTCTAGGGCCTGTGTGATGTCGTGATCAATTCCGAAGTTACGACAAAACCCCGGACAGCTACCTCGCCGGCCTCCACCTCCGCGCCGCAAATGATCTGGATCGACGACCTCCTCAAACCCGCCGACTGATCACAACCTCACACAGGCCCTAGCGTAGGACCCATGTACAAGGCACAGGAGTTTGAGGCGCACCGGCCCCGGTTGTTCTCGTTGGCGTACCGGATGCTGGGGTCGGCGACGGAGGCGGAGGACGCCGTACAGGACGCCTACCTGCGGTGGCACGGGGCCGAGGCGGGCCAGGTCGTAGCGCCGGGGCCGTGGCTGGCGAAGGTGCTCACCAACCTGTGTCTGAACCGGCTGACCTCGGCGCGGGCCCAGCGCGAGGAGTACATCGGCCCGTGGCTGCCGGAGCCCGTACGGACCGACGGCGGCGCACTCGGGCCCATGGAGACGGCGGAGCAGCGGGAGGCGGTGTCGCTGGCGGTACTGGTGATGATGGAGCGGTTGACGCCGCCGGAGCGGGCCGCGGTGGTGCTTCGCGACGCCTTCGACTACAGCCATCGGGAGATCGCGGGCGTGCTCGACTGCTCGGAGGCGAACGCGCGGCAGCTCTACCGCAGGGCCAAGCAGCACCTGGCGGACGGCCGGCCGAGGTTCGCCTCCTCGCAGCAGCTGAGCGGGGAACTGCTGTCCCGGTTCCTGGAGGCGGCGGCGCAGGGGGCGATGGAGCAGTTGGAGGCGCTGCTCGCCGACCAGGTGGTCGCGTGGTCGGACGGCGGGGGCAAGGTGAGCGCGGCGCGCCGGCCGGTCGTCGGCCGGGAGATGGTGGCCCGGTTCCTGGCGGGTCTGTTCGCCCGGTGGGTGAACGGGGTGCGCCTCGAGATCGTGGAGGTGAACGGCGCTCCGGTGGTGCTCGGCTGGGAGGGCGGCGAGCTGACCTCGTTCGGTGCGCTGGAGGCCGGCGAGGGAGGGGTCACCGGTGTCCGGATCATTCGGAACCCGGACAAACTGGCCTTCCTTGAAAAACAGCTCCCGGGGTTGTCACAGCACGCATGAGTCGTCGGTTCTTCATGGGTGACGGCAACACGAGAAGGGCTGTGACTGATGAAGAACGACGCGATCATGGTGACCGGTGCGACAGGTGTGCTCGGCCGCCAGGTGCTGGAGCGGGCGCGCCGCACCGGGCTGCCGGTGCGGGCCCTCACCCGCAAGGCCACGCTGCCGGACGACCCGGGAGTGGACTGGTTCACCGGTGACCTGGCAGCCGGAACCGGGCTGGACGAGGCGTTCACCGGCGTCGGCACGGTCATCCACTGCGCGACCGACATCCGGCACTTCAAGAACGACATCCCGGCCTTCAAGCACTTGCTGGAGGCCGCGAGGCGCGCCGGGGTCGGGCACATCGTCAACGTCTCTATCGTCGGCATCGACCGCATCCCGTACCCCTACTACCAGATCAAGCTGGAGGGCGAGCGCCTGTTGGAGGCCTCGGGCATCGGCTGGACCAACCTGCGGGCCACCCAGTTTCCCGAGCTGCTGAACATGGCTTTCGGGGTCCTGTCGAAGCTGCCGGTGGTCATCGTGCCGACCGGCACCGTCTGCCAGCCCGTGAACCAGGGCGACGTAGCGGACCGGCTGATCGAGTTGGCCCTGGGGGAGCCGGGCGAGGGGGCGCCCCCGGCCGGAGGCTGGGGCAGGGTGCCGGACCTCGCAGGGCCCACGGTGTACTCGGCCGACCAGTTGGCGAAGGACTGGCTGCGAGCAGCGGGCAAGCGCCGTCGCGTCCTGCCGGTCTTCATTCCGGGGAAGATCGGTGCGGGCTTCCGTTCTGGCGCCCTGACCGCGCCCGACCGGGCGGTGGGCAAGCGGACCTGGGAGGAGTACCTGGCCGAGAACGTCGCCCACTGATCGGTCGGTCTGATCGGTCGGTCTGATCGGTCCGTCTGATCGGTCCGTCTGGTCGGGGTCCGTGCTGAAACGATCGTCCTCGGCCGGGGCTGCTCTACCGTTGATGGGATGCGGAACCTCGTCACCGGCCTCGCCGCGTTCACCGCCGCGCTGCTCGTCGCTCCGGCCCCAGTCCCAGCCGCCGCCCCCGCCCCGTCGCGCGCCGCCGCTGCGGCGCCCTGCACCGCGCGGTCCGGGAGCGACGCCACCGAGACGCGTGAGGACAGTTCGGTCGACGAGGGCGAGATCCGGTGGACCGCGAGCACCAAGTACAAGGCCGAGTACCAGCACGCGAACCGGGTGTGGTCGTACTCCGGCGCGAAGATCAAGATCGCGCCGGATTCCGCCACGACCGTCAACGACCTGAACTACGAGGACTTCTCCGACCCGAAGAACACGGCTGCCGGGGTCTGGTCGCGCCATCCCGGCGTCGCGGCCACGGACCTGATCCGTTTCAACAAGGCGCGGATGGACACCTACGACCCGGCCACCCGGCGAATGGTCGCGGCCCACGAACTCGGGCACGCGCTCGGGCTGTGCCACAAGTCCGGCAGCGGCAAGAGCGCCGTGGAATCCGTGATGTGGCCCGAGGTCGTCCAGTACCCCGACGTGCCGACCGACGTCGACAGGGCCAACTACCGTAAGCTGTGGGGCTGATCGTGAGAGTGAAGGTATGGATCGGCGGGTGCCTCGCCGCCGGCGCCCTCGCCGCAGGCGCGGCGTGGTTCACCGTTGCCGCCCAGGGGCCCCGGACACACGCCGTGTGCGGCCCGGACCTCGGCCGGGACGAAGTCGTCGCGGCGAAGTCCAAGGGCGTGGCCGTCGTAGAGGCCGTCGCGAACACCCGCTATCGGGAGGAGGGCGGGAGCGCCTACCTCACGACCCGGGTGAGGACCCTCGACGCCCTGAAGGGCGAGTTCGCAGACGCCCTGTACGTCACGCAGGGCGTGAAGAACGGTGGCGCCCCCGGCCGGTACGCCACGGAGGACCCGGACCGCTACGCCGTCCTGGAACCCGGCCGCCAGTACGTCATCGCGGTCCAGTCCGGATCTACGACGGGCACCGCGGGCACCGAGGCGTGGGCCTGGTACGCCGAGCCGGCCCAGCGTGGCCCCGCCGGCGAGCGGGAGCACTGGAAGCAGGCATTGGCCACGGGGCCCGAGGACCCCGTGACCGGCGGCTGTGAGGACGTGAGCGCGGGCTCGGCGGGCTCAGTGGGCTCAGCGGGCTCAGTGGGCGAACAGCGGTGACACGGCAGCCTCCGAGCTGCTGTTCCAGTACGTCACGCGGGCCTTGTCGTCCACGTACACACCGCCCTGCGGCATCTGCAGCAGCACGCCCTCGCCCGTGTTGTTGTCGGGGCGCTGGCCGTGCGGCGCGAGCGCCATGTTCTTCACGAAGGTGCTGACCTCCTTGTTGCTCTGGCGCAGGAGCAGACCCGCGTACGCCTCCTTGCCCGGGGCGAGGGTGACCTCCTGCTGCGGCTTGGAGCTCGCGAACACCCCCACGAGCCGGCCGTTGCCGTCCTTGAGCCGGAGCACCGGGTGGCTCTTCAACGTGCAGGGCTGGTCGCCGACGTTCTTGACGGTCAGCAGGAGCTTCGAGTCGTCCTTGGCGGGCGGCACGGCCCACTCCACCGTGACACGGGTGTTCTCGTCGGGGCAGTTGCCGTCGATGCCCGTGGGGTCGCCCTCGGCCTCGCCCGGACGGCCCGGCTGGGAGGACGACGCGGAGGGCTTGGGGGAGGACGGCGCGGACGCGGAGGGCGAGGCGGCAGGCGGTGCGGACGGGGAGGCGGAGGACTTCGGCGGCGGGGTCGCGCCGGCCTTGTCGTCGCTCGGCCCGCAGGCCGCGGTGGCCAGGAGCGCGGCTGCGGCGAGGCCGAGGGCGCCGAGCGTCCGGGCGTGGGTGGTCTGGCGGAAGGTGCGCATCGTGAGCCCCCGTGGCTGCTGACGTACTGGGATCGGTCTCGTCAGAATGCCCGCTCCGGCCGCTGATTCACGTACGCGCGAAGACCGTTACAGCTCGCTCATGCGGTGGTCACGGTTCCGTCGTCACCGGTCACCGGTCACCGGCCGGCCGCGTCCCGGGAGTGCCCCGGGAGTGCCCCGGGAGTGCCCCGAGGGCCGGACGTCCTCATGGCCCTCGGCGTCGACCTCCTCGGCGGGGCACGCCGCCGTCGAGTGCGGCAGCCTGCCCTCCAGGAGGAAGCGCTCAATGTACTGGTTCGCGCAGTCGGAGCGGGCGAACCCGATCCTGGAGACGCCGAGGAACTCGGGCCGCAGGGCGTCGAGCTGCTGCTGGAACGCCTTCGGGTCGCCGCCGAAGCCCCGGTCGGGGTAGTCGGCGCAGCTCACGGCAGCCCAGGCCGCGGCCTCGTTGTCGGCCTCGGGCTCGGCGGATTCGAGCAGCCCCGAGGGGTTCCCGGTCGCGTACCAGAGCCCCGAGCCCACGGGCCAAGTCGGGCCACTGCACGGGTGCGTACAGGTTGTTCACGAGCGCGAGCGCCAGGTCCCGTCCGCCGAACTTCGCACCGCCCTTCGCGTCGAGCGGCTTCTCGTCGAGCTCCGCGATGAGCGCCTCGGTCCGCTCGTTCGCCTCAGCCTCTCCTGCGGGGTCGGAGGCATCGGCGCCAGGATCCACCGATGGCCGCCGCAGGGCCCGGCGCCATGCCGGACGGGTTCGGACGGTGCCCGGATGGGGGAGGCGGCAGGCGGGGTGGGGCCGGTCCGGTCGCCTACTGCGGCTTCGTGGCGATCTGGATCAGGTTGCCGCAGGTGTCGTCGAAGACGGCGGTGGTGACGGGGCCCATGGCGAGCGGATCCTGGGTGAAGCGCACGCCGAGGCCGCGCAGGCGCTCGTACTCCTCGTTCACGTCGTCGACGGCGAACTGGGCGAGCGGAATGCCGTCCTCGACGAGCGTGTCGCGGTAGGTCTTGGCGGCCGGGTGGCCGAGGGGCTCCAGGAGGAGCTCGGTGCCGCCGGGCTCGTCGGGCGAGACGACGGTCAGCCACCGGTCCGTCTCTCCCACCGGGACGTCGTGCTTCTTCACGAAGCCGAGGATCTCGGTGTAGAAGTGCAGGGCCTTGGCCTGGTCGTCGACGAAGACGCTGGTCAGGTGGATCCTCATGGGGCGCTCTCTTCCGGTTCGGACGGGGCGGACGGGTCGGACGGGTCGGACAGGGCGGATGGGGCGGACGGCTCTGGGACGGGCCACCGCTCGGCTATCTGCCGCAGCGGGGCCGTGTTCAGGTCGTGGAACTTGCAGCGGCCCTCCCGCCTGGTCTCGACGAGTCCGGCGGCCTCCAGCACGGCGAGGTGCTGGGAGATCCCCTGGCGCGAGAGGCCGAGCTGATGCTTCATGCTCAGCCGCGCGCAGATCTCGAACAGCGTCTGCCCGGACTTCTCCGCGAGCTCGTCGAGGATGGTGCGGCGAGTCGGGTCGGCCAGGGCTTTGAAGAGGTCGTCGGCCACGCCCACAGGATAGGCAAGTGCCCACTTGCCTATCAAGTCGCAGGGTTGGCCGGACCCCCCGGGCGCCCGGTCCCGCCCCGGGCGGGGCGCGGGTACGTACGGGACTGCTTGACGCTGCCGTACGCGAAGCTCGACTCGATCGAGGCGATGCCGGGGATGGCGTGGATCCGGTGGCGGACCAGGGCCTCGTACGCCGCCAGGTCCTCGATCACCACGCGCAGCAGGTAGTCGCTGCTCCCGGCCATCAGGTAGCAGTCCTGGATGTGCTCGATGACCGCGACGTGCTCCTCGAAGAGCGCGACCGCCTCCGGCGTGTGGCGCTCCAGGCGGATGCGGACGAAGACCGTGACCGGGAGCCCGAAGGCGACCTGGTCGACCATGGCCGTGTAGCCGCGGATGAGACCCGCCTCCTCCAGGCGCCGGACCCGGCGCAGGCAGGGCGAAGGGGAGAGCCGGACCCGGTCGGCCAGGTCCTGGTTGCTCAGGCGCCCATCGGCCTGCAATTCCCTGATGATCTGCAGATCGACTGCGTCCACGGCCACTCCTCGGTGGATCCCGGGGGATCCTTGGCAGATTCTGCCCCAAACGTATGTCCGAGAGGCAGAACTGGCAATCGGCTGCCCCGGCCGAAGCCCTAGCGTTGCCAGGGACGGACCAGACCGGTCCGGACCCATACGGCTGGAGCAATATCCGTGGTCGCGACGAACACCACCGGGGCGACCGCGCCTCCCCATGCGGCGGCCCCGCCGGCCGGAAACCCCGGCCGGTTCGGCCTCTCGCCGCAGACCGAGGGCGTACTGGCACTGCTCGTGACCGTGTCGATCTGGGCCGCCTTCGCGCTCAGCGCCCGGGCCCTCAGCGCCTCCACCCTGCTGCCCGCCGACGCCGCCCTGCTGCGCTTCGGCGTCCCGCTCGTCGTCCTGCTCCCCGCGCTGTGGCGCAGGCGCCACCGCATCGCGGCCGTCCGGCCGGGCCCCGCCGTAAAGATCATCTGTGGTGCCGGGGTGCCGTTCTTCCTGGCGGCCATGCACGGCGGCTCCCTGACCTCGGCGGCCTTCGTCGGCTCGATCGTGCCCGGGATGGTCCCGCTGTTCGTCTCCGCGCTGATGGCCGCCCGCGGGCACAGCGCACCGCGCGGCACCCAGGCCGCCGGGCTCGCCCTGATCGCGGTCGGCGTGGCCGCCCTCGTCTGGCGCTACGTCGTCCCGGTCGACGCGGACGTCCTGGAGGGGGCCGGCACGCTCCTGGTGGCCAGCGGACTGTGGGCCCTGTACACGGTGGGCCTGCGGGACGTGGACCTCGACCCCGTCGGATCGATCGGCCTGTTGTGCCTGCCCTCCTTCGCGGTCATCGGGCTCCTGGTCCTGACCGGGGTGCTCCCGACGGGCATCGCGCACGCCGCGGGCAGCGACATCGCCCTGTTCCTCGTCGTGCAGGGTCTCGGAGTCGGGCTGTGCGCCGGTCTGCTGTACGCCGTCGCCATCCGCAGGCTCGGCGCCGAGCGCAGCTCCGTCGGCGGCAGCCTCAGCCCCGTGGCCGTCGTCCTGCTGGCCATCCCCCTGCTCGGCGAGACGCCCACCTTCGCCGTGCTGATCGGCGTTCCCCTCATCACCGTCGGCGTCGTCCTCGCCAACCGCCGCCCCCGACCCAAGGTTCCCGCACATGCTTGAGCTCCTCCCGCCGCCGCCCACCGACCCGCTGTGGGACCTGACCGCGGAGTTCGCCGCCGACGAGCGGCCCGAGCGCCTCGGCCTCGTACTCGGCGTCTACCGCGACCACACCGGCCGTACGCCCGTCATGGCCGCCGTACGCGAGGCCGAGACGCGCCTGGCGGACCGCGCCGAGTCCAAGGAGTACCGGGGACTCTCCGGCAACACCGGCTTCAACCGCGCGATGCAGACGATGGTCCTGGGGCCCGAGGCGCCGGCCGACCGGGCCGTGACCGTACAGACCGTCGCGGGCTCCGGCGCGCTGCGGCTGCTGGCCGACCTGATCTTCCGGACGCGCCCCGGCACCACGGTGTGGATCAGCGACCCGGCGTACGTCAACCACCGGCCCATCCTGGAGGCCGCCGGGCTGAAGGTGCGCACCTACGGCTGGCGCGACGCCGAGGGCGACTTCGACGCCGAGGGAGTGCTGCGGGAGCTGGCCGCGGTCCGGCGCAACGACGTCGTCCTGCTCCAGGGATGCTGCCACAACCCGACGGGAGCCGACCCGACGATGGACGCGTGGGAGGCGATGGCCGAACTGGCCGCCCGCGACGGCTGGGTCCCGTTCGTCGACCTCGCCTACCACGGGCTCGGCGACGGGCTGGAGGCCGACCTGCTGGCCACCCGCATCCTGGCCGCGCGCGTGCCCGAGATGCTGATAGCCGTCAGCTGCTCCAAGAACTTCGGCCTCTATGCCGACCGCACCGGCTGCGCCATCGTCCTCGGCACGTCCGGCCGGGCGCTGAGGAACGCGGAGACCGCCCTGCAGAACGCCGCCCGTACGCTCTACTCGATGCCGCCGGAGCACGGCGCCGCCGTCGTGACGACGATCCTGGAGGACCACGGGCTCCGGGCTGCATGGCGGGCCGAGCTGGAGGTCATGCGGGGCCGGATCGTCGCCAACCGGACCGACCTGACGAGCCACCTGGGCGCCCTGGGGCACGAACCGCAAGCCCAGGCGCTCGCACGGCAGAAGGGCATGTTCTCGATGCTGCCGCTCACGGCGCAGGGCATGCTCCAGCTGCGCCAGCGGTTCGCCGTCTACGGCACCACCGCGGGCCGGATCAACATCGCGGGGATCCCCGGGCACCGGATCCCGCAGCTCGCGCAGGCCGTCGCCGCGGTCCTGGACACGGCGCGGGTGGGAGTCAGCAGGTGACCGTCAGGGTGAAGGAAGCGTCCACGGGCGTGCCCTGGAGGTCGTAGGTCTGGACCCCCATGTCGCCGACCACACCGTTGCTGACGGTGTAGAGGCGGGGCGTCTGGAAGAAGGTGGCGTTGCGCGAACAGAAGTGGATGCCGTGGTTGAACGTGATCCCGTACAGACCCACGCCGTAGCGCCAGACCCGGACCACGTCAGGCGGGGGCGGGACCATGGTGGTGCCGTCCGCGTTCACGTAGATGTTCTCCGACGCGGTACCCGTCGGCCCCTGGGGTCCGGTGGCTCCGGGCGGGCCTACGGCTCCCTCGGGTCCCTCGGGTCCTCGCGCGCCGGCCGGGCCCTGGGATCCCGGGGGACCTTGGGGGCCTTCCTTGTTCCAGTCGAGCGGAGTCTCGAAGAGGTGGCACTTGTTGTCGAGTTCGGTGAGGACCCGCACGGTCCCCGTGTACTTGTTGGCGCAGGCGTGGATGACGGTGCCGTCGTCCGCCATCGCCATGGGGGTCGCGGCGTGGGCGGAACTCGTGGAGCCGATCAGGCCGATCATGGCGCCGGCGAAGTAGGCGGCGGACCGTGACCGGGAGGACCTCGGGGGGCTGGGGTGACGCGAGATTGCGCGCATGTGTTCCCATCTAGCTTTTCAGTTCGACTTGGGGGCAAGTCAGTGTCATCGGCGAGGTGACGGCATCTCGGCAATTGCTCCACCCGTGGGCGTCGACGCGGCATCAGCAGTGCGCGCGCCGAACTGCGCCGATCCCAGGATCGGGATATCAAGGAGCGTGAAGGCGAGCGCGAGGCCCTGCGGTCGCCGCCCCACGGCTGAGGAGTACGTCTCGTGGAGTTCGAGGTCAATGGCGCCCGGCGCGCGGTGGACGTGGAGGACGACCCGGCCGCCGTGGAGGTGGTGCGCGACCGGCTGGGCCTGACCGGCACCAAGCTGGTCTGCTCGGGCGGGGTGTGCGGGGCCTGCACGATCCAGGTCGACGGCGAGCCCAGGGTGTCCTGCCTGACGCCGGCGGTCCTGCTCGCCGGCCGACGGGTGACGACGGTCGAGGGCCTGTCCGGCCACCCCGTGACGCGTGCCTTCGCCGGCGAGGACGCCCTCCAGTGCGGCTACTGCACCCCCGGATTCGTGGTCGAGGCGGCGGCGTTCCACGAGCGGTGGAGGGCCGCCCACGGCCGGACCAGGCCGGGACGGGAGCAGATCGCGGACGCGCTGGCCGGCCACCTGTGCCGCTGCGGGGCGTACGAGGGGATCTACAACGCGGTGGCCGCCGCCTGCGCGGGCGACTACGACACGGCGCCGACCGGCGCCGAGGTACCGCCGGTACCGCGCGCCGAAGCCCCGGCGAAGATCGACGGATCGGCCCGATACACCACGGACCTGCGCCCCGAGGGGCTGCTGGAGGGGGTGATCATCCGCTCCCCGCACGCGCACGCCCACGTCCGCTCACTGGAGGCCGGAGACCTCCCCCTCGTCCCGCTGCTGCCTCCCGACGGCGTGGTGCGGTACGTCGGACAGCCCGTGGCAGCGGTCGCCGCGCCGGACCGGGCCTCCGCGCGGGCGGCCGCGGCACGGGTCAAGGTGGACTACGAAGTGCTGCCCGCAGCCCTCGACGTGAGCCGGTCCCGGGCGGGCGAGGGCCCGCTCGTCTACGAGGACAAGGCGGCGCGCAAACGGGCGCCGGGATCCGGCGAGGCCCCCCAACTGGTGCCCGCCCGCTGGCGCGGCAACCGGCGCGGCCCGTCCGCCATGAGCAAGCGCCCCGCCACCGCCGTACGCCGTATCACCGAGGCCCGCGGCCGCAGCCCCGAACGGGTGGTGGAGGGCGTGTACACCACCGCCGCGCAGACCCACACCCCCCTCGAACCGCACGCCTGCCTGGCCCAGTGGATCGACGGCGCCCTCCACCTGGAGGTGTCCACCCAGTCCGTGAAGCAGACGGCCGAACTCGCCGCCCAGCGCTTCGGCGTGCCCGTCGAACAGGTGGTGGCGCGAGCCGTCCACGTGGGCGGCGGCTTCGGCTGCAAGATGGGACTGACCTCAGACGTCGTCGCCGCGGTCGAGCTGGCCCGGCTGCACGGCGCCCCGGTGCGCGTGGTGCTGGACCGGGACGAGGAGCTCACCGACGGCGGATACCGGCCCGGGACCCGGATCCAACTGGCCATGGTCGCGGACGAGGCCGGCGACCTGAGCGCGCTGGCCATGGACGCGGACAGCGACGGCGGGGTCTCGATCGGCGGCACCGTGGCGGCACTGGCCCGCTTCATGTACGGCAAGGCCCCGCGTCGGCTCCGCGACTTCGACACCGTCACCCACCGGCCCGCGGGCGCCCCGTTCCGCGGCCCGGGCGGACCCACGATGTGCTGGGCCCTGGAGCAGGCCGTCGACGAGATGGCCCACAAGCTCGGCCAGGACCCGATCGCCCTGCGCCGCCGCTGGGACGGCAACACCAAACGCCACGCCCTGTACGACCGGGCCGCCACCCTGCCCCTCTGGTCCGGCACCCGCGGCGGCACCGGGCGGTTCCGCCGCGGCGTCGGCGTCGCGGCGGCCAACTGGCTGTACTTCGTCGACCCCGTCACCGAGGTCGAGCTCACCGTCGAGGACGGCGTCGTCGTCGCCCGCTGCGCCGTGCAGGACATGGGTACGGGCTCGCGCACCGTGCTGCGCCGGGCCGTCGCCCAGGGGCTCGGCGTACCGGAGGGCAGGGTCCGCGCCGAAGTCGGCCACAGCGACGCCGTCCACGGCCCCACCTCCGGCGGCAGCCGCACCACCCCCTCCCTCGTGCCCGCCGCCGCGGACGCCGTCGCCCGGCTCCGCGACGCCCTCGGCGGCGGCAGCGACATCGCCGCCCGGCTGGACACGGCGCACGGCGTACGGGTGACCGGCCGGCGGCCCCGCGACCACCGCGGCTACGTGACCCCCTTGAACTTGACCCTGGGCGGTGTCGCCATCGGCCGCGGCTTCACCGGATCGGTACAGGTCGCCGAGGTCGAGGTGGACACGCGGCTCGGCCGGATCCGCCCGCTGCGCGTGTGGAGCGGCATCGCCGCCGGCCGCATCCACGAGGAGCGGCTCGCCCGCAGCCAGTGCGAGGGCGCCGTCATCCAGGGCATCGGCTACGCGCTGTTCGAGGAGCGGCGCGTCGACCCGGCCACCGGCCGGGTGCTGACCGACAACCTTGAGGACTACCGCATCCCGGGCATCGGCGACACCCCCGAGATCACCGTCCACTTCCATCAGGAGGGCTTCGAACACGTCCCCGGCGGCGGCGTCGGCCTCGGCGAGATCGCCACCCTGCCCACCGCGGCGTGCCTGGCCAACGCGGTCCACGATGCGACCGGCTGGCGCCCGTACGACATGCCCATCCGCCCCGACCGGCTCCTGGAAGGACTGGGTACGTGAGCACCGAGCCCGCCCTCACCGACCTCTCGGCCGCCGTCCTGGCCCGCGGCGGGGAACTGCGCGCCGGCGGCACGGACACCACCGCCCGCCAGCGCAGCGGCGTATCCCCGGGGCCGTTCACCGACCTCGACGGCGCCGACAGCCTGCGCGGCTGTACACCGCTGCCCGGCGGCGGTCTGCGCGTCGGCGCCCTGACCACGCTCGCCACGCTGGCCGCCGATCCGCGGGTGCGTGCCGGCTGGCCGGCCCTGGCGGCGGCGGCCGGTAGCGCGGCGACCCCGCAGATCCGCGCCGCGGGCACGCTCGGCGGCAACCTGCTGCAACGCAACCGCTGCTGGTACTACCGCAATCCGCATGTCAGCTGCTTCCAGAAGGGCGGCTCCGGCTGCCCCGCGCGCGAGGGCGACCACCACTTCGGCGTGGTCAGCGGCGACGGCCCGTGCGTCACCCCGCACCCGTCCACCCTCGCGATGGCCCTGCTCACCTACGACGCCGAGGCCGAGGTCCACGGCGAATCCCCGCGCACCGTCGCCGACTTGTACGGGGACGGCGACCGGCTCCACCGCGCCGACCACCTGCTGGCGCCGGACCGCATCCTCACCGCGGTCCGGCTGCCCGCGCCGCTGCCCGGCGAACGCGCCGCCTGCCACCGGGCCATCAGCCGGGCCCACGCCGAATGGCCCCTGGTCGAGGCCGCCGCCCGGCTCGCGCTGGACGGCGCCACCGTCACGCACGCCGCCGTCGCGGCGGGCGGGGTGGCTCGGGTCCCGCTACGGCTGCCCGAGGTCGAGGCCGCCCTGATCGGCCGCGAAGCCACCCCCGCGACCCTCGCGGCCGCGGCCGCGACGGTACTCGCCCGCTGCCGCCCCCTGCCGCAGACGGCCTACAAGGCCACCCTGTTCCGCGACACGGTCCTGGAAGCCCTGGAACAAGCCGCCGCCCCGCCCGCGGCGGGCTGATTCCCGTCTCGATCGGTCCGGCCTGACGCGCTTGCCGTATCAGCTGGACCGGTCGGGGGAGGGGTGGCCGACGCTGTCCGTATAGAAGCGACCCTGCTCGCACAGGGCGTCGATCTCGAGGTTGTCCTCCTCGCTCAGCTGCTCATCCAGCGCGACGCTGATGACGTGCCGGGCGCGGGCCAACCGCCGACAGACATCCCAGTCGGCGATGAACGTGCCGACGGTGGACTCGTCGGCGGTTCCGGACGCCTGACGGGATCCGAGTCGGTCGAGGGAGACCACGAACTCGTTCAGATCCTGCAGCACTGCGACGACCTCGTCCAGGGGCATGCGGATCTCTCGGGTGGCCATGTCCATCGGTCTGTTCAACTCCAGAACTGGTGTCAACGCGAGTCGGGATCCTATGCGATCCCGCTCAGGTCGATGCGATGTCCGCGTTCGCACGTCCTCCACGAAACGCGTGCTCGGCGCGACGGGCGGCCCGGCCAGGGACCTGCTCAGCGGCACTAATTGCGTTGCCGGTCATGCGGGCACGAAGAAGAATGCCGCCCCATGGGACATATGGAAGCCGCACATCTGGAGTACTGCCTGCCGGACGGGCGGGTGTTGCTCGGGGACGTGTCGTTCCGCGTGGGCGAAGGCGCGGTCGTAGCGCTCGTCGGGGCGAACGGCGCGGGCAAGACGACGCTGTTGCGGCTGATCTCCGGGGAGCTGAAGCCCCACGGGGGTACGGTCACCACCGGAGGCGGCCTCGGCGTGATGCCGCAATTCGTCGGTTCCGTACGGGACGAACGGACCGTACGGGACCTGCTGGTCTCCGTGGCGCAGCCCAGGATCCGGGCCGCCGCCGAGGCCGTCGACGCCGCCGAGCACCTGATCATGACGGTCGACGACGAAGCCGCCCAGATGAAGTACGCCCAGGCGCTCAGCGACTGGGCGGAGGCACGCGGCTACGAGGCCGAAACCGTCTGGGACATGTGCACCAGCGCCGCGCTCGGCATGCCGTACGAGAAGTGCCAGTGGCGGGAGGTGCGCACCCTGTCCGGCGGCGAACAGAAGCGGCTGGTGCTCGAAGCACTGCTGCGGGGGCCGGACGAAGTGCTGTTGCTCGACGAGCCCGACAACTACCTCGACGTGCCCGGGAAGCGATGGCTGGAGGAGCAGCTGGCCGAGACCCGCAAGACCGTGCTGTTCGTCTCGCACGACCGCGAACTGCTCTCCCGTGCCGCCCAGAAGATCGTGGCCGTAGAGCCGGGCCCGGCCGGGTCCGACGTGTGGGTGCACGGCGGCGGCTTCGCCACCTTCCACGAGGCCCGGCGCGAGCGGTTCGCCCGCTTCGAGGAGCTGAAGCGGCGTTGGGACGAGAAGCACGCCCAACTGAAGCGGCTCGTCCTGGACATGCAGCAGTACGCCGCCCGCAGCGACGTCATGGCCTCGCGCTACCAGGCGGCGCAGACCCGGCTCAGGAAGTTCGAGGAGGCGGGCCCGCCCCCCGAGCCGCCGAGGGAGCAGGAGATCCGGATGCGGCTGCGCGGCGGCCGCACGGGCGTCCGGGCGGCGACCTGCCAGGACCTGGAGCTGACGGGTCTGATGAAGCCGTTCGACCTGGAGGTCTTCTTCGGCGAGCGGGTCGCGGTCCTGGGCTCCAACGGCTCCGGCAAATCCCACTTCCTGCGCCTGCTCGCGGGGGAGGACGTCCGCCACACCGGCCGGTGGAAGCTCGGCGCACGCGTCGTGCCGGGCCACTTCGCCCAGACCCACGCCCACCCCGAGCTCCTGGGGCGCACCCTGGTCGACATCCTGTGGACCGAGCACGCCAAGGACCGCGGCGGGGCCATGTCCGTACTGCGGCGCTACGAACTGGAGCGCCAGGGCGACCAGCCCTTCGAGAAGCTCTCCGGCGGCCAGCAGGCCCGCTTCCAGATCCTGCTCCTGGAACTGGCCGGCACGACCATGCTGCTGCTCGACGAGCCGACCGACAACCTCGACCTGGAGTCGGCGGAGGCACTTCAGGAGGGCCTGGAGGCGTACGAGGGCACCGTCCTCGCCGTCACCCACGACCGGTGGTTCGCCAGGTCCTTCGACCGGTTCCTCGTATTCGGGTCCGACGGCGTCGTACGGGAGGCCCCGGAGCCCGTGTGGGACGAAGCCCGGGTGGACCGGGTCCGCTGACAGGGACTGGCGCCCCCGTCAGGGAGGCGGGGGCCCGCCTGCTGCGTCGTCGCGCAGCGGAACGAAGGCGATGCATTCGACGTCGATCTGATCGGCGACCTCGGCCAGCGCTCCGGCCAGGACCTCCACCGTCCCGGGGTCGAGATCCGTCTCTCCGGCATCCGTCGTCCGCAACCACCTCGCCGCGATGTGCCGCAGCAGATCCGAGACCTCGTCGGCGGGGATCAGCAGATGACCGTCGAGGACCAGGGGTATCGACACGCGCATCAGGACGTCTCCGCCGCCGGCGTGGCGTTCTCGTCGACCGTCCCCTGCCTCACGATGACCACAGGGCACGGCGCGTACAGGGCGCACTGCTGGCTGACCGAGCCCAGCAGGAGACTGGCGAAGCCTCCCCGGCCCCTGCTCCCCACCACCAGCACCTCGGCGCCGACCGAGGCCTTCGTCAGCACGTCGGCCGCGTTCCCCCGCACCACGTGCTGGACCAGCGGCACCTCACCGACCTGGAGGAACACGGTGGTGATCTCGTCGGTCAGGTCCTGCCTGGCCTGCTTCTCGTCGAAACCGGTATCGATGGTCGGCGCGGACCAGCCGTCCGCCGCAGGCACGTCGTAGGCCGCGACGGCGTCCACCGTCCCTCCGATGAACCGTGCGTGGCGCACCGCCCACCGCAGCGCTTCGTGTGAAGCCGGTGAGCCGTCGACGCCCACGACCACGCGTGGAATCACCTCGCTGCCGTTCATGACCGGGTCCTTCCTGCTACTGGTCGCATACCCGGGCAAAAGGTCACTACGCGCCGAGGTCGCAGGCATCTGCCGAGGGGTGAAATGCTGAAGCCCATGCTCATGCCCATGGACGACGCGGAGAATCGAATGCTGGGCCGGGAGCTGCTCGCGGCGGCGGCGGCCGAAGTGGCCGGGTGGCCGTCCACGAGCAAGTCCCGGGCCCGTCAGGTGACCTGGGTGGCGGGGGAGTACGGCCGGGCCCTGGAGCGGCCGGAGCACCCGCTGGGCGAGGACGCGACGGCGGCGGACCTCTTCGCCCGCGAGCACGTCGAGGCGTACCTGGAACTCGCCGGGGCGGGGGCGCTGCGCCTGCGAGCCGCCCGCGATCCGAAGAAGGACTCGGGCCACAGCGCGAAGATCCGGCTGGAGGTCCTGCACCTGCTGGTGAAGGCGCTCGGGATCATGGACGCGGCCGACCTGCCGCCGCAGCCCGATCCGCAGGACAAGGAACCCGTCGCCGAGCGGCCGCGCGCACTGCTGCGGGAACAGCTCCGCCTGCTCGCCGACGCCCCGGGCGCCGGCGCGGGCCGGATCCGCATGCTCGCGATCGGCGCGACCGTCTGCGACACCGGAGTCCGGGCCGGAGAGCAGTGCGCCTGCACGGTGGGGGACCTCTCGCCCACGATCGAGGAGCTGCGGGTCGTACGCCGTCCCCAGGGTGCCGGCGAGCCGGAGGCCCGTACGGAACTGCTGGCCCTGTCGGACCTGTCCCGGGACGCGGTACGCCGCTGGCTGCCCGAGCGGCGGGCACTCATGGCACGCGTCGGCGGCACCGCCACCGCGCTGTGGGTGTCCCTGCACGGCAACCACCGCGACGGGCAGCGGGTACCCGCCGGTACGCCGCTTCAGCCGAGGGGCCTCGCGCGTGCCTGGACCCGGGCGGTGGCCGAGACCAACGAGGCGATGGCCGGGGAGCCGGGTTGGGAGCCTCTGCCGGCGCGCATGGAACGACTTCGGCGCGGGGTGGTCCCTGAGGCGACCGGGGCCCCGATGCAACCGGACGCCGATAAGGCCGCAGCGCTCTTGGACCTCGTCGCCACCCGGGCGGCGGCGCTGTCGACGCTACGGATCACCCAGGCGGGCACCGCGGCGGAACGGGCCGCGCGCGTCGGGCTCCGCCGGGCGGTGCGCGACGCGTGGGCGGAGGGTGTCGAGCACGGGGTGCAGCTGGCCGTCCTGGCCGAGGCGGGCCTTAGCGACAACGCCTCGCTCGCGGCCGCCGGATGGGAACCGGCGCTGCTGGCGGCCGTCGACCGGCAGCAGGGCTGGGGCCGCGCGCCGAAGTGAGCGTCGTGCCCCTAACAGGCCCTCGCGCGTTCGCACCCTCAGCTCCTCCGTCGCGCCCCGCGCTCCTGCGGCGGGCCGGCACGTCCGGCCGGCTCAAGGCCCGGGGGGTGAGCGTTCAACCGTTTCCCGCGCAGCGGGTGACCGGCCCGCTCCGCGGCCCGCGACGGTGGGGGGGGGGGGGCCGTTGGTCGGGGCCGGGAGGGAGGGGGGGGGGGAGAGAGGGGATGGAACAAAGGGGTAGGGTTATGGGTT
>NZ_JBVJUY010000029.1:0-51938 GCF_055604165.1 Streptomyces sp. NPDC037242 | reverse complement strand
TGCGTTCTCCCGATCTTCGGCTGACGAAGGGCGGGGGGGGGGGGTGTCCACCTTTTCCCCGCGCGGTGGGGGACCGCCCCGCTCCGTGCCCGGCGGTGGGGGCCCCCCCCCCCCCCCCCGACCGGCCCGCTCCGCGGCCCGCCCCCCCAGGGCCCACCCCGCCGCTCCGCGGCGGACACCCGAAGACCGCCCCCGGGCGCTGCGCGCCCTGAGCAAGCGCCGCCGCCCGGCCCGCGCACCTGGTGCGGGCTGTTCTGATCCGCGCAGGCTATGACACTCGTTATGTCGCAGTGCAGGCTCGATTTATAACAGTCGTCATAAGGAGAGTCATGGCCGTCATCGCCGTGAACAGTTCGAAGGGCCGCCTGAGCCCGGAGCAGCGCCGCAAGCTGGCCGCGACACTGGCGGACGCCGTGCTCGTGCCCGAAGGCCGGCCAGTTCGCCCCGGCTGCGCGGGTCGGGTTCCAGGTGCACTTCACCGAGCGTGAGCCCGACGTGATGGCCATCGGCGGCCGACTGCTGGCGGATGCGGATGCGGATGCGGATGCGGATGCGGGGCCGGGCGCCGACGCGATGGTGATCGACGTGACGGTCATGGACGGCGACTGGCGCCAGGACGTCCGTACCAGGGCCATCGAGCGCGTCCTGGCCGCCATGGCCGACGCCTGCGGTGTGGCGGAGCCGTGGCCGACCTGGTGGGTGACCTTCCGCGTGATCGACGAGGGCAGCTGGGGTTCGCGCGGCGCCGTCCTGTCGGTCCTTTCCCTCCTCGACACCGGCGTGTTCACCGAGGAGAAGGCCAAGGCCGTCCGCGCCGCGCTCGGCGCATGGGAAAGCCGCCGGCGCCCCACCTCGGGGCGCCGGCGGCGCCGCGACGACTGGGGCCGACGGCCGCTCGGTCAGGTTCTGATCGTGGCGGCGATGAGGGTTTGAAGCTGTGCCGCAGTGCGGTCCAGGGGTTCGGTGCATCGACCCGCCGTTCGCCCTCGGCCACGAATGTGTCGCCCGCGTCACCGACATAGGCGACCACGTCACCGGTGTGGCCCCCCGGCGACCTGGTCGTGGTGCCCTGGTCCATCAACTGCGGCACCTGCGAACACTGCCGCGGCGGGCTGACCGCCCACTGCACCTCGGTCCCGCACATGGCCGTGTACGGCGCGCCGATCGGCGGCAACTGGGGCGGACTCTTCTCCGACCCGGTCCGCGTCCCCTACGCGGACGCCATGCTGGTCCCGCTGCCGGCCGGCCTCGACCCGGTCGCCATGGCCGCGGCCAGCGACAACTGGTCCCTTTCCTGGCGCCTGGTCGCCCCACACCTCCGGACCCGGCGGGGCGCCCGGGTCCTGGTCATCGCCCGCGGCAGCATCGGCCTGTACGTGTGCGACATCGCCCGCGACAACGTACGCGCGCACATCCGCGACGCCCTGGACCTCGCCGCCTCCGGGAAGGTCTCACCCGAACGCGTCGTCTCGCACGTCCTGGACTGGGAGCAACTGCCCGACGCGCTGCCGGAGCAGCACCTCAAACCCGTCTTCGTACGCGGCGCTCAGCTGCGGCCCGGGGCGCGGCGGTAGGGGGAGGAGCGGCGGGTGTGCAGGGCGCGGCGGACGAAGTGGGCCGTCGTCAGGGAGACGCCGTACAGGCGGGCGATCTCCGGTGCGGAGGGGACGGGAGCGCGCAGGCGGGCGATGGCGTCGGCGATCGTCAAGTAGCGCGGGGCGGTGCCCTCGTGGGGCGTCCTGCGCGGGACGGCGGGCCGCCGGGGGACGGGGGGTGTGGGCACGGTCCTCCTCCGGGGCTCGTTGGGCGTGTCTCATTGCGGGTGCGACGTTCCTGTTCACTCGCAGCCTCGCGTCGGGCGTGCGGCGGTCGACAGGGCCTTTGGTCCTTTGTGGGCGGGTCGAACGGTCCTCCGGGCGCGGGCCGGCTGGAAATGCAGACACCGTGCGCGCGGGCAAGGGCCGTTGGGCCCGTGCACGGGGATTTCGTAGGTCCTCATTCCTCTGGCCGATATTGGCTGTGGGATTCGTTGCGAAGCGGAGGGATCCAGGCTCGTTGGTTCCTCTGAATGACCTGCTCTGACCAGGGATGTCACACCCTTCGCTCGTCTCCTGCGGGTGCTGTGGGGTACTTCAGGAGTGCTGTTATCGTCCTGCTTGACATTCCCGCGTCACTCGAACATCCGTGGACATTCGCCCCCTCCGGGTCGTCGAAAGTCCCGGAATCGGGCCGCGGTCGGCGATCGTTGCCCCGGTGGTGCTCTTGTGACAGGAGAGCGCCGGGGGCGGCGTCAGACACTCGAGGGCGCCCGTGAAGATCATTGCTGTTGCGACGCAGAAGGGAGGCGTCGGCAAGACCAGTTCCACCGTCAACATCGGCGCGGCCCTGGCCCTGGCGGGGCAGCGCGTGCTCATCGTGGACCTCGACCCCCAGGCGCAGGCCGGCACGGCCCTGGGGCTGAACCTCTCCAGCGAGGACCAATTGGCGCGCTCCCTCGGCTGGGTCATCCAGGGCCGGCTCCAGGGCATGCGGATGGACCTGGCGTCGATCTGGTTCGACCGCAGCGAACTCGTCGCCGAGTTCGACGGCGCGGGCTCCGTGCACCTGCTCGCCTGCGAGGAGTCGACGATGACGGCGGCTCAGGACCTGATCCACAAGAAGGGCTACCAGGCCACCCCGGTGCTGCGGCGGATGTTGCTGGAGGTGGCCTCCGAGTTCGATTTCGTGGTCATCGACACCCCGCCGGCCGTGTCCTCCATGTCGGCCACCGCACTCGCGGCCGCCGACCACGTGCTGACCGTGTGCGTGCCGGAGTACCCCTCGCTCAAGGGGGCCGCCGCGACGCGCGGCACCGTGCGGTACGTCAAGGACCGCACGGGCGGGGAGTGCGACCCGCAGTACCTGGGCGCGATCGTCAACCGCTCCAATCCGCCGTCCAAGTGGCGCATGCAGGAGGTCAACATCCGCAACGGAATGCTCGACGCGGACCTCGCGCCCTTCCGGACCGACATACGCCTGGACAACCGCATCAGCGACTCCTTCGCCTTCGGGGTCCCGGCGGTCGTCCGCTTCGCCAGCCACGCCCCCGGGAAGATGTACGGCGACCTCATGTGCCAGGTACTGACCCGGATGCGCCAGCCCCGCGACGCGTGGGAGACCCCCGCGCGCATCGAGGGCGTCGAGAGCGAGGCCGCCGGTGTCTGAGAAACCCGAGCCGCAGCGGCAGGCGCCCAAGGAAGTCCGGCGCAAGACGCCGGCGCACTTCCGGATCGCCGGATCCTCGCTGGTGGCGGACCTGTTGACCGGGGCGGAGGAGGTGGCCGACCGGTCGTTCCTCGGCGCGGGCGGCGGGCAGTGCGTCGGGCCCCGGCCGGAGGGCGTGGCCGACCGAGCCGCGGATCGGGCGCCCGCGCCCGCACCGGCTCCCGTGCCTGCACCGGCACCGGCACCCGCACCCGATCCTGCCTACTCCGGGGCCTGGGCCCACGCCGCGGTGCACGAGAGCTTCGCCGATGCCAGGCTCCGCTCCGCGAAGTGGAAGTCGTACGGATTCCGGATCGCCCCGGAGGTGCTGACCCGGCTCAAGGCACGAGTGAACGCGGACCGCCGCGCGACCGGCAACGCCAACCTGGCGATCGGCCACTACGTCGACGCCGCGCTGCGGCACATGCCCCACGAGGTGTCCGAACTCATCACCATGGCAGAGGACTTCGGCGCCGGACAGCTGTGGGACTCCGAGAAGACCCAGCCCTCCACCTACCGCGTGGGCGAGTCGGCGTACGCGCTCGCCGCGGGCCTGAAGGTGATGCTCCAGGAGGCCGACTACGGGCGGCGCGGCACCCTCGTGGTCTCGGCGGGAGTGGAGGCGTTCCTCGACGGCCTGGACGCCCAGGGACCCCTGTCGAGGCCCGAGCGCCGCCGCCGCTGAATTCTCCTTCCGCGGACCGGCTGCAACGATGGATATCTCGATGGATATCCTGACGGGTATTGCGCTGAAACCAACGATGTTTCGGTCGATCTGTCGAACTATCCGTGTAACTGAATTCCGATCCTTGTAACACTAGAAAGCAGCTGCGGTGATCCCCGGAAAATGCCCGCCAAAACGGCTGTGGGGCTCTAGTGACGCGAGGTCCTTATCCTTTGCTGCGGTAATATGATCCGCGTATCGATCCGCAGACTTGTGACGGAGAAACCGCTCCATGTCCCTGCACACCGAGAAGAAACTCAGCACCAGCGCGGTCGCGGCCGCCGCCGGCCTCAGTGAGTCCTGGGCCTGGAAGGCCAGGGATCAGGGAGTGCTGAGCGAGCCCCACTTCGAAGAGGACATCGTCGCTCTTCGCGTCTACGCCTTCGTCTCACAGATCGGCTGGCCCGGCACCCGTCGGCCGCGCAGCGCCCGGCAGGACCTGGAGCTCTGGCAGCAGTCGGCCGTGGAGGCCGCGCGCCAGGCGGCCACCGACACGGGTACGACTCCCGACACCGCGCTGTGGGTGCTGGAGGACTCCGTCCACCTCATCACGACGCCCGACCAGCGGGCCGCGTTCGACCTGAAGTGCCTGGGCGGACGGGTCGCGTTCCGGATCCCGGTCGGCCTGTGGATCTCGGAACTGCCCGATGCCGTGGCCATGTTGTCCGCGCGGCGGCGCCGCAGTGCGCGCAAGCCCGGCGGTATGTCATCCCGAGGCGCCTGCAACGAGGGGTCGGGATGACATAGGCCAGGCGGCGGCAAGGCCGCCGGGGAGGTGCCGCCGGCCGGGGTGATTCGCACTCACCTCGCGCGGCAATCCCCTGACACCGGAGGGGTCCAGCCCTCCGAAGGGAACGGTCCGACCGGCTGACCGCCGGGTCCGGGCTGCTCCGTCATGCCCTCGTTCACGCAGAAGGCCTCGTCATTTTGCACTACATCCATGCCTTTTTCCAGTTTGACCTCCTATGGTCAACCCTGTTGCATGCGCCCGCGCCCGGGCGGTGCTGCCGGTGAACGCGGTCGAGGAGTTGTGGGTTCCCGAGCCGCAGCAGTGGCTCTCGGGGACCGCCGGCCGGACCGCTCCCGACGGCTATTCCTGGCTCCAGGCCGTGCACTGGGTCGCTGACTCGGGGCTCTACCGGCCCCGCCGTGCGCACGGCCCGCGCTTCGGTGAGACCACGGTGCGGATCGCCCGCGAGCTGAGCCGGCTGTCGCCCTGCCGTCCCGGAGTGGCCCATCTGGAGCGCGTGCTCGGCGTGAGCGAGCGGACCGTCCAGTACCACTTGCAGATGCTCCGTCAGGCCGGGTTGCTCGCCTACGTCCGGCGCGGCAGCCGGGTACGAGGGGTGGGTGCGCGGGCGAGCGAGTTCGCCCGGATGATCCCGGAGGGCTTCGACCGGGCGCTCGGGATCCGTACGGCCGGGGAGGGCGTCCGGCGCCGCATGGTGGGGATCGACGGAGGCGGGCCCGGGCGGGAGCGGATCGCCGTGCTCGCGCGGAAGGCGGCGCGCACGCTCAGCCGCCGGGGCGGCGGACGTCGCGGCTCCGCGCGGCGCCGGGACGCCGGCCGCCCCCGCGGAGATGTCCGTTGCACCCCAATGTGGGTAGCTTCCTCTCGTCCTTCCGGTGCGGGTGGTTCTCTCCTTCCCCCTGAGGCCGAGCTCGCGGGCGGGAAGCGGATCGGCGAACGGGCTTCGGGGCGCGGCAGCAGGCTCAACAGCGTGGGGCGCAGGCACCAGCTGGCCGGAGAGCTCATCCGTGAGATCGGCTGGCTCGGGCGCTGCCAGGTGCCCCGGATCGCCTGGATCGTGCGCCACGTCGCCGACGCCGGGTGGACGGCGGCCGAGGTGCGGGCCTGGCTGCACCTGCGCGGCGAGGCGGACGCCGTACGGCGGCCCTCCGGGCTGCTGGCGACGCTCCTGGCCGGAGCCGAGCGGCTGTTGGACACCCCGGCCAAGCGCGCGGACGCCGTGACCGCCTGGCGGGACTCGCCCGCGGCGGCCCGGCGCCGCCAGGCGTCGTGGGCGCCCGCGCCCTGCGGGCCGCGCGGGCTCGCCGTACGCCGCCTGGTGGCCGCGGCCCGCAACGGCCGGACGGCGGGCACCGCGGCCTCCGGCGCCGTGGAGGCGGCCCCCGTCGCGGGAACGCTGACAACGCTGTCAGACACCGACCGCACAGCCCTGCGGGAGACCGCTCGGGGCGAGTTCCTGCGCGGCGAGACCACCCTGATCGCCTCGGCCGTACGGGCCTGGGGGCGGGCGGCGGCCGAGGAGTTCTACGGTGCGGAGCTCGTGCACCGTGCGTCCCGGCTGGCCTCCGGAACCGGGCTGATGGCGGTGGGCAGCCGTGCCTGACAGCAGCCGCGACCTCGCCCGGGTCGTCCTCCAGGCGGCCCGCGCCGCCGCCCGGGCCGGGCGTGACCCCGAGTCGGCCGCCCGCGGTGCACGGGCGCCGGGCCGGGCGGTGCCCGGCGGCCGGGACCCGTACGAACTGGGGCTGGTCGTCGCCGTCGTGGTCGCGGAACGGGCCTGGGACACCGCGCTGCCCTCGGACTGGGTGCTCGAACGGTGGCCCGCGGTCGTCCCGGAGCTGGCCGCACACGTACGGGCGGTGGCCTTCACCGAGGCCGAGGGCCGGCTCGACCTGCTGCCCGACTCCCGGGCGTACGCGGTCCAGCTGGGTCTGACCGCGGACCAACTGGCCGTCCGCCTCAACCGGGCGCTGGGCGGCGAGGTGGTGCGGGCGATCCGCGTCCTGTTCCCGGGCCCCGAGGGAGTACGGGCGCCTCCCGAGCCTCCTCCCGAGCCCGCCGGTCCGCCGGGCCCCGCCCCGGCCGCCGAGCCGGCGCTCCGCTCGGCAGGTTACCTGCGGGCCCTGGAGGCCCATCGGGCCGCACGCGCGCGGCGCCGCCCCGGCTGATGCCCCAGGTGCCTCAGGGGCCTTCGATCTGGATCCGGGGTGCCTGGTCGTGCCAGACGCAGAACACCGAGATCTCCTGCGGCCCCTTGGTGAAGGTCACCCGTATGTACGTGCTCTGGTGCCAGGTCTGCATCTGCCAGCCCGAGGCCGGCGTCGCGGAGACCAGTGAGGCCGAGCTCTCGCCCATCTCGAACACCGCCCGGCCGCCCGCGACGCTGACGGGTTCGACCTTGCCCGTGGGCCGATCCGGCGGGGGAGTGGTGCCCGGGACCGGCTTGCCCCCGTCCCCGCCCCCGGGCGTCCGCGGCGGCGCGGCGGGCGGGGTGCCGCCGCCCGGCGGACGGGTCTGCGGAGTTCCGGACGGCGGAGGGGTGGAGTGCCCGCCGGCACCCGGGGACGGTGGCGGCGAGGAGACGGGCGGCGGCGGGCCGGAGGACTTCCCCTCCGACGGCGGCGGCGCGGGATCCTGCGAGCCGCCGAGCACGATCGCGCGCGGGGCGTCGCCGAGCGGGCCGGACATGACGCTGCGTATGCCCCACCAGGAGACGGCGACGGCGACTCCCATGGCCAGCAGCCAGACCGATCCGTGCATGAATCCTCGTCGCATTTTCTGGAGCCTATCCGCGACGGTTCACAGTCGGCAAAAGAGGATACGGGAATTCGCGCGGCCCTCCAGGAATGCGGTGCGGGAATGTCGCGTAGACTCCGGGCCATGGCAAGTGTGCTCGTAGTCGAAGACGATCCGGCAGTGCGTTCGGCGCTCATTCGGCACCTTTCCGATGCGCGGCACACCGTCCGCAGTGTCGGCACGGCATTGGAAGCACTGCGGGAAGTTTCCTCGCAATACCTCGACGTCGTCATTCTGGATCTGGGACTTCCCGATCTCGACGGATCGGAGGCCCTGAAGATGATGCGGGGCATCACCGACATCCCCGTGATCATCGCGACCGCGCGGGACGACGAGGCGGAGATCATCCGCCTGCTCAACAGCGGTGCGGACGACTACCTCACCAAGCCGTTCTCCGTCGAACAGCTCTCCGCCCGGCTCGCGGCGGTACTGCGCCGGTCCCGGCCGGTAGCGGTCGAGCAGGGCGAGGAAGGCACCGGGCTGATCCGGGTCGGAGAGCTGCGCGTCGACCCGATGCGCCGCAAGGCCGTCCTGGCCGGGACGCCCCTGGAGCTCAGCCGCCGGGAGTTCGACCTGCTGGCCTTCCTCGCGCAGCGGCCGGGCGTGGTCGTCTCCCGCCGCGCGCTGCTGTCACAGGTGTGGCAGCAGGCGTACGGCGACGACCAGACGATCGACGTCCACCTGTCCTGGCTGCGCCGCAAACTCGGGGAGACGGCGGCCAGTCCGCGCTACCTGCACACCATCCGCGGCGTGGGCATCAAGCTGGAGCCCCCCGCCCCGGACGGACCGTGCGCGGCAGCGGTGGCCCACAGCGCATGAGATGGGCGCTGGTCCGGGTGTGCCTGGCGGTGACCGTGATGGTCGTGGCGGCATTCGCCGTGCCGCTGGGCGCCGCAGTGCAACAGATGGCCCGGGACCGTGCGTTCGCCGGCGCCGAGCGGCAGGCCGCCACCATCGGACCGGTACTGACGGTCACCACCGACCGCGGACAGGTGGAGAAGGCGGTCGCCTCCACGCAGCCGGGCGCCGAGTCCCGGATGGCCGTGCACATGCCCCGCGATCCGCACGGGGCGCCCGACAGCGGCTGGGACATCGGCGAGGGCCGGGCCCCCGCCTCCGACGTGGCCGCGGTCCGCGACAACGGCCAGGTGTCCCGGGCCGCCGTGCGGGGCGGCTGGGTGGTCCTGCAGCCGACGGCCCTCGGGGCCGGCCGGATGGCGGTCGTCGAGGTGTTCGTACCGCAGGACGCGGTCGGCGAAGGCGTAGTTACCGCCTGGCTGGTGCTCGGCGCGGTGGCGACCGCCCTGCTGATCGGCTCCGTCGCCGTCGCCGACCGCCTGGGCGTACGGGTGGTCCGGCCGGCCGAGCGCCTGGCGCGGGCGGCGCACGAGCTGGGCGAGGGCAGGCTCGCCGCGCGGGTCGTGGCGGGGGGCCCGGCGGAACTGCGGGCGGCCGGGACGGCGTTCAACTCGATGGCCGACCAGGTCGTCGCGCTGCTGGAGGCCGAGCGTGAACTCGCGGCGGACCTCTCGCACCGGCTGCGCACCCCGCTGACCGTACTGCGGCTCAACGCCGCCTCCCTCGGCGACGGGCAGGCCGCCGAGCAGACCCGGGCGGCGGTGGAGCAACTGGAACGCGAGGTCGACACCATCATCCGCACCGCGCGCGAGCAGCGGCCCCGTACCAGTGCGGCGCAGAGCGGCGAGATCCCGGGCTGCGACGCGGCGGAAGTGATCCGGGAGCGGATGGAGTTCTGGTCGGCACTGGCCGAGGACGAGGGCCGCGAGGCGCGCCTGGCGGGCGCGGCCGAGCCGGTGCACCTGCCGGTGGCGCGGGCCGAACTGACGGCCTGTCTCGACGCGATGCTCGGCAACATCTTCCGCCACACCCCGCTGGGCGCGGCGTTCGCGGTGGACGTGCACCGCGGGCAGGACGCCGTCATCGTCCTGGTCTCGGACGCGGGAGGGGGGATCGCCGAGCCGGACGCGGCGCTGAGCCGCGGCAACGACGGGGAGCGGCAGGGTTCCACGGGACTGGGCCTGGACATCGTGCGCCGGCTCGCGGAGTCCACCGGCGGCGACGTCAGCGTCGGCCGCTCGGTCCTCGGCGGCGCGGAGATCCGTGTCCGCCTGCTGCGCGATGCGCGCCAAGCCGATCGCGCGGCGCGTCGGCGCCGCCGTGCCGCAGGGCCGTCCTCGGCCGGGGCCCCGCCGAAGGGAGCTGCCGCGGCCCGTGTGCGCCGCACCCGGTCGGAGGCCGCCAAGGAGGCGGGCCCCGCGGCCGGTTCCGGCCCCCGCCGGGGCCGCCGCCGGGCCGCCCGCCCGTAGGGGGTGTCTGGCGGATGTCCGTGGCGTCGCGACGTCCGGCACGCGCTCTCGCCGCACCGGCCGAAAGCCCGAGTACGTCCAGTACGCGGGCTTCCGGTCGGCACGCCGAGAGCACGCACCGGACGCCACTCCTTCCCCCGCGGACACCCGCCAGACACCCCCTGGCCGGTCGGGCCGGGTCCGCAGGGGCGCCCCGAGCCTTGGCGCCGCGCGGTCGGCCCGTCAGGCGGGGGTACCGGGTTCCCGGCTGCCGGGCGGCGTGTTCGGGGCCGGGTGGCCCACCAGGCCCAGGGTGTACGCCACGACCGCGGCCTGCGTGCGGTTGCCCAGTTCCAGTTTGGCCAGGGTGCGCGAGACGTAGGTCTTCACGCTCGCGCCCGCCAGGTGGAGTTCCCGGGCGATCTGCTCGTTCGTCATCCCCATGCCGATGAGCCGCAGCACCTTGTGCTCGCTCTCGCTCAGCGCCGCGACCTTCGCCTCGACCCCGTTGACCTGCACCGGCATCCGGCGCGCCGCCTGGCGGACCAGGTTGCGCAGGAGTTCGGGGGCGAAGACCCGGCCGCCGGAGGCGATGACGTGCAGTGCGGAGAAGAGCTCCTCGCAGCGCAGGTCCTTGAGGAGGAACCCGCTGGCCCCCGCGTCGAGCGCTTCGAGGACCTGACTGTCGCTGTTGTAGGTGCTGAGCACCAGGACCTTGGGCGGATCGGGGAGCTCCACCAGCTTGCGGGTGGCGCACACGCCGTCCAGGTTGGGCATGCGCAGGTCCATCAGGGCGATGTCCGGGCGGTGCAGCTTGGCCTGGATGATGGCGTCGGCGCCGTCGACGGCCTCGCCGACCACTTCGAAGTCCTCCGAGGACTCGATCATCATCCGAAGACCCGACCGTATGATCGCCTGATCGTCGACGATGATCACTCGAATGGTCACAGTGCCGGTTCCTTCAACTCGTGCGGGGGCAGCGGTATGACGGCCCGCACCTCGTAGCCCCCGCCCGGCACCGGTCCGGCCACGAAGCGGCCGCCGGCCGAGGTGAGCGCCCTGCGCAGCCCCGCGTGGCCCAGGCCGCCGGAGTCGTGGGTGAGCGGCCGCTGGAGCGGGCGGCCGTTGCGGACGACAAGATTCACCGTACCGTGCCCGTACTCCAGAGCGATCCGGACGGCGGCGCCCGGAGCGTACTTGGCCGCGTTGGTCAGCGACTCGCGGCTGACCCGGTACAGCAGCCCCTCGCCGGCCGAGCCGATGGCGCACGGGGTGCCGCCGACCTCGTACCGCGCGTCCATCCCGATCGCCCGCATGTTGCGGGTCAGTCCCTCCAGGAACTCGTGGCAGCTCAGGCGTCCGCCGAGCGGTTCCTCCTCGTCGTCACCCTCGCGCAACACGCCGATGACACCGCGCAGCTCCTGCATGACGGTGATCGCGGCCTCCTGGATCTCCTCGAAGTCCCGGGCCACCTCGGGGGGCAGGCCCTTGCGCCGCTGGGCCGCCCCGGCCCGCAGCACCAGGTACGTGGTGTGGTGGCCGACGGTGTCGTGGATCTCGAAGGCGAGCCGGGTGCGCTTCTCCATGATCGCGAACCGCGCCGCGTGATCGGTGGCGGCCTCCGCCCGCGCCAGGCGCTCGCGCAACTGCTCCCTCAGCCCGCGCTGGCGCCGCACGAAGGCACCGTAGACGGCGGGCGCGACGAAGTTCAGGACCGCGACGTAGACCCGCCAGTTCGGGTCGTCGATCAGCCCGCCGGTCAGCGACCGCGTGCTCAGGAACGCCAGCGTCGCGGCGCCCACGACCAGCGCGCGGTGGCGCCGCCCGTACAGGCCCACCGCGTACGAGGCGGCGATCATCGCGGTGCCCTCGTCGGAGGCCAGCGTCGCACCGAACGCGACGGCCACGCAGAGCTCGGGACGGGTGCGCCGCCACATCAGAGCGCCCGCGGCGAGCAGGGCACACAGGCAGCTGACCGGGTAGCTGTGGAACAGGCCGGTGCGGTAGACGGTGGACAGGGCGATCAGGGAAGCCGCGGCGACGAGGGCGGCCAGCGCGGCGTCCATGACGCGCTCCCGGTGCACGGAGGGCGTGTCGCAGAGCGTCAGGTAGCGCAGCCTGCGCCTGATGAGCCTGTAGGTGTGGGCCGTCATGGGGGTCACTCCGCGTGGACGGTGGCGGGCTCGGTCACCACGAGGTCCGCCGGGAGGGCCACGACGACGGTGGTGCCGTGCGGCGAGGAGTCGAGGTAGACGCGGGCGCCGTACAGGGCGGCCAGGCAGTTGACCACGTACAGGCCGGAGCAGTCCGAGCGGACCCAGTCCACGGGCAGCTCGCTCTGCAGGGCGACGTTGAGGGTGTCGAGCTGGCCGCCCGGGATGCCCGCGCCGAAGTCGCGTACGCGGACGACGACTCCGCCGTCGGCCGACCGCTCGGCGGACAGGTCCACGGAGCGGTCGGGGGGCGAGAACTTCAGGGCGTTCTCGATCAGCTCGGCCATCATGTGCGTCAGGCCGTGCACCGCCCGCGCCCGTACGAACACCTCCGGGACCGCCGGGTCGACGTCGGCCCGGGTGTAGTCCTCGACCTCGGCGGCCGCCGCGCGCAGGACGTCCACGAGCGGGGCGTCCTCCCGGTACATCCGCCCGGGATCCTCGCCTGCCAGGGCCAGTACGGTCTCGCCGTGGCGGCGCATCCGGGTGGCGAGGTGGTCCAGGTGGAACAGCGCCTCCAGGGCGCGGGGTTCGTGCTCGGACATCTGCAGCCACGACAACACGTCCAACTGCTGGTGGACCAGGACATGGCCGCGGCGGGACATCGAGGCCAGCTTGGCGTGGACGGCGGCGCGCAGGACCGCCTGCTGCGAGGTCTGGTGGACGGCCTCCTTGACGACGGAGTCGAAGGCGCGGGCCAGGTCGCCGACCTCGTCGTGCGCGCCGAGGTCGACGGGGGCGACGTCCAGGGTCAGCCGGGCCGGGTCATGGGTGTTCGACATGCGGCGGCCCAGTACGGGCAGTTCGTTCTGGGCCTTCAGGGCGGCCCGGCGCAGCCGGTGCAGGCGCCGTACGAGCCGGCGTGCCGCCAGCGCGGCGACCACGGCGCACACCACGAGCGCGGCGATGACCGCGGTGATGCGCGTGAGGAGTGCGCTGCGGGCGTCCGCGTGTGCGGCGGCGGCTCCGCGCAGCGCCTCGTTGAGGAGCCCGGCCTCGATCTCGTGCATCCGGTCCAGGACGCGGGAGCTGCACGGCACCCAGTCGGCGGGTGCCGGGCGGCGGCCGGCCAGTGCGCCCGCGACGGGGCCGGCCAGGCAGCCGTCGTCCAGGGTCGTGTCCGCGCCCGGGTCCGAATCGGCGGCCGCCGCGCGGTACTCGCCGAGCATGTGCCGGCGCACCCCCTCCTGACCGGTGAGGAAGGCCTTCTCCTCGTCGGTGAGCGAGGCCGTCGTCAGCGGGGAGTTGAGCAGCGAGCGCTGCGCCGACAGGGCGGAGCTCCCGGCGGCCAGGCTGTACGGGGCCCAGGACGCGCCGGAACCGCGCGCGCCCGGCCCGTCGGCCGGTACCAGCACGTCGACGGCGTCGATCACCGAGGCGTACTCCTCGATCGCGGGCAGCAGCGCGGAGCGCCGGGCCATGTCGCCGCCGCGCGCCTTCGCCAACCGCTCCAGCGCCTGACCGGCCCGCTCCAGCCGGCCCTCCAGGCGCGGGTCGGCGGCGCTGCGGGCGGAGGCCGTGCGGAAGTCGGTGAGGGCCGAGTCGGTGGCCGCCCGCCGGCTGCCCACGTCCTCGTTGGCCTTGCCGCCGGCCAGGGAGTAGGCGTCCCGCTCGTTCTCCAGGCCGCGCGCGAGACCGGCGGCCGCCACCGAGAGCAGCGCGTGCTGCTCGGCAGTGGCCGCCGCGGCGACCCGCGCCCGGCCGTCTTGCGCCTGCGGGAGGGCGAGCGCGAGGGCGAGGGTGACGGGCAGGGCCAGTACGAGGGCCAGTTGGGTGCCCAGCCGCCGGTGGCGCAGCCAGTTCATGCTCATGGGTGTGTCCGTCGGGTCATGGCGTCCGGGCTAGCCTGGCTGGAGGAAGAAGCGGCCGAGGTGCTCGCGGGTCTCGCCGTCGAGGAGGGCGGAGATCTCCGCGGCCAGCACGGCCGCGACGTACGTGATCTGGCCGGTGTCCGTACCGGAGTCGGCGAGCAGCACCAGCCCGGTGCGGTCGTCCACGGGCGCCATGCACAGGTGGTGGCGCTGCATGGTGACGACGGCGGCGCCCAGCCCGCCGCTCTCGTACGCCTGGGCGGCGGCCTTGGTGAGCGACATCAGACTGGACGACAGGGCGGCGAGCCGCTCGGCGTCGTCCTTCGGGGCGGCGGCGTCCGCGCACAGCACCAGGCCGCCGGCCGACAGCAGTACGGCGCGGCGGATGCCGGGGGTGGCGGCGCAGCGGTCCTGGATGGCGCGGGCGATGTCCGCGGCCCGGTGCGAAGCCGGCTGCATGGAGAGCGGGGGCGGCGGCGGGGCTTGAGTGACGGCCATGGGGGAGTCCCTCCGTATCGGGGGTCGGTCACAGGGTGGCGGTGGCGGTGGCGGTGGCGGTCGCGGTCAGGCGGCCCGCGGGCGCGGCGAGCCGGCGCTCCAGTGCGTGCTCGACCATCCGGATCAGCACCTCCCGCACCGCGCCCCGCTGCCGGGCGTCGGTGAGGACCACGGGCACGTCGTCACCGATCCGCAGGGCGCCGCGGACCTGCTCCGGGCTGAACGGCTGGCGCCCGTCGAAGGCGTTGAGCGCGACGACGAACGGGACACCGCACTCCTCGAAGTAGTCGACCGCCGGGAAGGAGTCCGCCAGGCGGCGGCTGTCCGCCAGGACGACCGCCCCGATCGAGCCCGTGACCACGTCGTCCCACAGGAACCAGAACCGGTCCTGTCCGGGCGTGCCGAAGAGGTAGAGGACCAGGGAGTCCTCCAGGGTCACCCGGCCGAAGTCCACGGCCACGGTGGTGGTCCGCTTGGCGGGCACCCGGGCGATGTCGTCCATGCCCTGGGCGGCTGTCGTCATCACGGCCTCGGTGCGCAGCGGCGGGATCTCGGAGATGCTGCCGATGAGCGTGGTCTTGCCGACCCCGAAGCCGCCCGCCACGACGATCTTGGCGGAGGACGGGCCGGCGGGGACGGCACCGCGGCTTCCGGTGGCGAGGACGGGCGGTGGCTCAGATGCTGTGAAGTCCACTGAGGACCCTTTCCATCAACGCGGTGGTCGGCTGTTCGCCGGCGGGATCGATGACCGAGACCAGACCCGTGCCGCACAGGTCCGACAGGAGGATGCGGGCCACCCCGAGCGGCACTTCCAGCCGTGCCGACACCTCGGCGACCGAGGTGGGCCGGGCGCACAGGGCCAGGATCCGGTCGTGCTCGGGCTGTCCGGTGCCGGCCTGCGCGCGGCGGCCGGTGACGAC
Source organism: Streptomyces sp. NPDC037242 (assembly GCF_055604165.1). Lineage (NCBI taxonomy): Bacteria > Bacillati > Actinomycetota > Actinomycetes > Kitasatosporales > Streptomycetaceae > Streptomyces > Streptomyces sp. NPDC037242. The sequence goes on along the minus strand of NZ_JBVJUY010000029.1, from coordinate 36,676 downwards.
CAAGGCCTCCAGGGGGAGTTCCATGCGGATCACGGTGCGCCCCGCCGTGATGGTGTAGGGGCGGGGGGCGATCGGTGCGGGGCCGGCGGGTCTGTGCGGCTCATGCGGCGACCGTGGCATGGTCCCTCAGCGTGGAGCGGAGCTCGGCGGTCAGGACGTGGCCGACGCGTTGGACGAGCCGGGTCATCTCGTAGCCCAGGACGGCCCGGTCGGTGCCCTGGTCGGCCGCGACGGCCAGCAGGGAGCCGTCGGAGACCGCCACCACGGCCAGGACCCCGTGCCGCATCTCCAGGACGGTACGGCGTACCGGACCCGACCCGTGGAGCGAGGACGCGGCGAAGGCCAGCGCCGCCAGGCCGCTGGTGATCGGGGAGACCAGTTCGGGGGCGGGTGCCCGGGCGGCCGAGCACCGGGCCAGCAGCACCCCGTCGGCGGATACGACGGCCACGTCGAAGACGCCGGGCAGGTCGGTCTGGAACTTCTGGAGCAGCCATCGGAATTCGCGGACCTGGTCGGCGGCGGCGCCGCCGTGGGACTGCTGATGGGGGCGTGCGGCCTCGATCGCGTACATCGGGCTCATGGGTCTACTCCTCCTCCTTGTCGTTCTGCTTCCGCGGCCCGGTGCCGGGTTCGGCGGCCTGGGCGATGCCGTTGTCCAGCCCGCTCATCCGGCGCAGGATCTCCGCCGGGTCGGGGAACGCGGCGGCCTCCGGTGCGGGCGCGGGGGCGGTGATGCTTCCGGCGCGCGGACGGCGCCGGCGCACGGGCAGGCCCGCGCTGGTCGACTCGTGGACGCGGGGATCCTGGGACGGCTGCGGCTGCGGCTGCGGCTGCGGGGCGGCGCGGTGGGCGGTCGCGGTCGTGTCCGGGTCCACCGCCCGGATGGCCAGGGTGGGATGCTCCTCGCCCGCCTGGTGCGCATCCGGCCGCGGGGCGACGGCATGCCCGCGGACGACGCGCCGGCCCGGTGCCGGTGCCGGGCCCGGGCGGCGGCGCGGCGCGGGTGCCGGCGCCTGCTCCAGCGCCGGCGGGCCCAGCAGCGCCTCCGGCAGGACCAGCGCGGCCACCAGCCCGGCGGGGGAGTTCGGGTAGAGCCGTACGTCCACCCCGTGCTTGCGGGCCAGGGCCCCGACGACGTACAGGCCCATGGACTCGCTGAGGTCCGCCCGGCCGTCCGCCGACCGGTGCAGCACCTGCCCGGCGGCGGCGAGCTGCTCCTCGCCCATGCCGATGCCCGAGTCGCGGATCTCCAGCAGCACGCGGCCGTCGGGCATCCGCTGGCCGCTGACGACGACCCAGGTGTCGGGGCTGGAGAAGGAGGCCGCGTTGTCGAGCAGCTCGGCGATCAGGTGGACCAGGTCGTCCGCCGCGTACCCGACGATCGCCACGGGCGGCACCGTCCGGTACGTCACCCGCTGGTACTCCTCGATCTCCGAGGTCGCCGTCCGTACCAGGGGCAGTAGTTCGGTGCTCTCGCGGCGCTCGGCGGTGATCTCCGCACCGGCCAGTACCAGCAGGTTCTCGCTGTTGCGCCGGATCCGGGTGGCCAGGTGGTCGAGGTGGAAGAGGCGGGACAGCCCGTCGGGGGACTGCTCGTGGCCCTCCAGCTCGGTGATGACGGCCAGCTGGCGCTGGATGAGGCCCTGGTTGCGCCGGGAGAGGTTCTGGAAGAGCTGGTTGACCTCCTCGCGCATGGCGGCCTGCTGCCGGGCGAGCCCGACGGCCTCCAGGTAGACGCGGTCGAAGGCGCGCGCCACGTCGCCGATCTCGTCGCGGGTGCGCGGGGCGAGGACCTTGCCCTCCAGGGCGGCGGGCAGTGCGCTGCCCCGACTCAGGTGGCGGGTCACCTCCGGCAGGTGCTCGTCGGCCACCTTGGCGGCGGAGCGGCGCAGCCAGCCCAGTCCGCGTACGAGGTGCCGGGAGGTGGCGAACACCAGGGCCGAAGCCAGCAGCAGCACCAGGGCGGCGAGCACCACGTCGATGACGACCTGTTCGCGAGCGCGGTCCTTCTGCTGCGCGGCGCTGGCCAGCACGCGCCGCTCCACCTTCTCCTGAAGCTGCGTCAGCTGTTCGCTGACCCGGGTCAGGTCCTCGTACCAGGTCTTCGGCAGCGCCTTGGCCAGGTTGGTCTGGCCGGTGGAGGTGCCGAGGGCGGAGATGGCGGCGGTGAGGTTGCGGGCCGGCTCGTCGGCGAGGATCCGCTGGAAGGCCTCGGCCTCGTGCGGGTCTGCGTACAGGCCGAACTCCATGCCGGTGATGTCGCGTACGAGCTGGGAGGCGAGGATGTTGCCCTGCTGGCCCGTGCTCAGGGAGCCGGACTGCGCCGCGCTCGCCAGGACCGAGCGCTGGCTGGTGACCATCACGTTGTTCAGGGCGACCGTGTAGAGGGTCCAGCCCGCGCCGCGGGCCTCTTCGCCGATGCCGCCGACCTGGTTGTAGAGGCTGGCGATGGAGACGATGACGCCGCCGTAGTCGTGTTCGACCTCGGCGGGGGAGCCCTGTGCGTCGGCCATCCTGCGGATCTTCGCCAGTGATTCGAGGCCGGCGCCCGTCACCTTGCGCTGGCGCTCCATGCCCGAGTGGGCGGGGAGGTCCGCGAGCTCCTTCAGGAACTGCCGTGCCCTGGCGTCGGTCTCGTCGCGGCCCTTGGCGTCCGTGCCCCGGGGGTGGGCGCGCGGGTCGACCGCGAGGTCCCGTTCCTGGGCGAGCGCGGCGATGAGGGCCGTTCCCGTGCGGCTGGTCTGCGCGATCCGCTCGGTGTCGCCGTACTGACCCGCGGTGCGAAGGGCGTCGTCGATGCGCAGACCGGCGAAGCCGAGGGCCGCCAGCAGCGGGACGAGGACCACGATCAGCATGCGGGTCGGCACCCGGAGGTCGGCGAGTACGCGCTTGCGCCAGGGCAGGGGCGGACGGAGGCCGGCTGATGTCACGGGAGGACCTGGTTTCGGGGGAGTGGAATAGGGCCGTCCCAGCGTACGTAGGAGGTGTACTCCTTTTACCTGACCAAAAGGCTACCCTCGTCGGCCAAAAGTTGACTTCGGGAGCGAAGGGGGCGGCCGCACTGCCCAGTCGGAGAAGTGTGCCCGGATAACACAGACTTGGTGCAGGGACAAGGTTCTTGTGGACTGAATCGGCTGCCGGAAGTCCCGAATGGTAGAAGTCCCGAAACGGAGGCCGTGATCATTCTTTCGGCGGGGCTGCTCGCCTTCGGCCTGACCCGATGAATTCTGACGAGGGATCAGGAAAAGCTTTCCTGTGTCCTGGTGGAAGAATTCAATGGAGTCGGCCGGGTGAGATCCTTCGGCCCTGGTGGGATGGGCTAAAGTCCCCTCAGGTCGGGAGATAGCCGAGATGTTCCTCCCAGAGCAGCTCCGGGGCCTCCGGTACGACGAAGTCCGTCGTCGGAGTTCCCAGATCTGCCACCACGGCGTCGTAGACGGGGGTATCGCTCGCGGCGGCAGCGGAATGCTGTCCGCGGCCGCTGCCGCGGCCCGTCAGGCTGTGGGAAACGTGCATGGCGTCGGCTCGGCCTTCTGTCGGGGAGTGGAAAGAGGCGGCATCGCTTCTTCGGTCCACACCATAACTCGGTTGTAGGGTTAAGGTGTTTTAAGAATTCATTACGTGACTCATAAGTCGTGATGCGCGAACATACGATCATGAACTTGACGGCAGAACTCCACGGCGCGGTTACGGACGTGAGGCAGGACGAGTGCCGAAGTGCCGTTCTCATCGCGGATGGAGAAGCGGTATTCCGTACGGGACTGCGTCGCGTACTCGAAAGCCTCGGCCGGTACGAGGTGGTCGCCGAGGCCTCCACCGCCCAGGAGGTGGCGCGGCTGCTGCGCAGCACCGAGCCCGAACTCGTGGTCATGGACCTGGCTCTGGCCCGGCAGGTGGGCCTGAACTCCGACCGCTTGGGCGGACTGCTGCCCCGGCCGCCCAAGGTCGTCCTGCTCACCGGGGACGGCGGTCACGAGGGGCTGGAGGAGGCCCTGGACGCCGGTGCGCGGGGGTTCGTCACCAGGCAGTTGGACGCGGGTCTCCTCGACGCCGTCCTCGGCCACGTCCTGGCCAACGGGTGCGCCATCGCGCCCGAGGTCTTCGGCGGTCTGATGGACCGGCCGGCCGCGTCCCGGGCGCAGTTCGCCCGGTCCCACCACCGGATCGGCCTGCTCAACGACAGCGAGCGCCACGTCCTGGAACTGCTGGGCCACGGCTTCGAGAACGCGCAGATCGCCGAGGAACTCCACCTGTCCCGGGCGAGCGTGAAGACCTACGTCTCGCGGCTGCTGAGCAAACTCCACCTGGACAACCGCACTCAGGCGGCGCTCATCGCCAACGAGACCGGCCTGACGCTGGCGGGGCGGGTGTAACGCGGGTAGCGGGTAGCCTGTGCGACCGATGGCCCATTGAGACTTATTTACTGACAAAGGCGGTGATCTGACATGCCCGGCCGGCCCAGGCCCGTTCCCACGCCAACACCCGTGGTTGCGCCCGCGCCCGCTGCGCCAGCGCCCGCGGGGCCCGCGCCCGGCGACGGCGAGACGGTGGTGCTCGACCTGGGTGGGCTCACCAGCCGGCGGCGCCCCTCGCGCGCCCAGCGCTGGCGGATCCCGATGGCCGCCGCGGGCGTCCTCGCGGCCGTCGGAGCGGGCCTGCTCGTACTCGGCGGCAACGGCGACGGGCTCGCCTCCCTGATCGGCCCCGCCGGACGCGGCGCCGGCGCGCCCGACGCGCTCCCGGAGGCCGGTTCCGAGGGGCCCGGCGCCGAGCACTCCGCCGACGGCTCGCACGGGCCCGGCGCCTCGCCGTCCACCTCCGGAGGGCGCGCCGTCCCGCCCGGCAGCGCCGACCCCTCGCGGGCGCAGTCCCCGTACCCCCCGCGCACCGGCGCCGACGGCCAGGGCTCCGCGACCCCCGGCAGGCCGCCGGGCGGCGGCTCCTCCTCCACGTCCGTCCCGCCGGATCCCTTCACCCCGAGCCCGCCGCCCACCCCGGACGGCACCTTGCGCCCCGGCGACCGCGGGGCCGAAGTGCGCACGCTCCAGCAGCGCCTGCACGGGCAGGGGTTCACGTACATCACCGTCAACGGCGTCTACGACGACGAGACCCGCCGCGGCGTCGCCCAGCTCCAGAGCGACCGGGGCCTGTCCGGCGACCCCTCGGGCATCTACGGCCCGCACACCCGGGCGGCCTTCGGTCTGGGCTGACTGTTTCGCGCCACCCGCCCGGGGCGGCCGCACGCGCGGGGTCGGAGCCCCGCGAACACGCACGCCAGGGCGTGAAGAACCGTTGCCCCTTACACCGAGATGCGCGTACGGGCGTGCGAGACGCCTGGGGCGGATGAGGTCGGTAGATATGGGGGTTAAGCGCGAAAGAGTGGTATCACGACCGATTCCGCCCTTCATGGGCGGCGCGTCCTTCGAAAGGATGGACCGCGACAGCAGGCCGCCCGCCCGTCACGAGCGGGCGGCCCTCCGGTCGCCGAAGCAGAGGGGTACCACCATGTCAGTGCGCAAGACCCTGGCGATCACGGCCGCGACCGCGGCCCTGTTAGCGGGGCCCGTCCTGTCCGCCCACGCCTCGACCGCCACCGTCCCGAACGCCCAGCAGAGTGCGTACAGCACGCAAGTGCGGGCGGCTGGACTCACCGAAGTCCAGGCGGGACAACTCCAGCAGCAGGTCGACGCCGTCCTCGCCAAGGACCCGCAGGCCCGCCAGGTTTCCGCGAACAAGCTCACCACCGCCGGCGGCAGCATGGTCCTCGCCGTCCCGGGCCGCACCGAAACCCGCGACCTGGCCGCTCCGGACGCGGCCCTGGCCTGCAACAACGGCCACCTGTGCATCGTCGACGGCCGCGGCGTCAACTATGACTACTACCGGTGCGGCTACTACGACTTCGACGGCGTCGGCAACGGCACCTTCAACAACAACCAGACGTCCGGCACCCGGGCCCGCTTCTACAACTACGACGGCGGCGAACGCTGGTCGAACGTGGCCAAGGACACCGGCACGGCCAACTGGGACCCCGTCTTCCATATCCGGCCCTGCTGACACCCGCCCCACCGGCGCCCCCTCCCACCCCGGGACGGGGGCGCCCGTCGTCGCCGGACTCAGTCGGCCGGCAGGCCGAGCTCGTGCGCCAGGACGGCCGCCTGGGTGCGGTTCTCCAGGGCCAGCTTCTGCAGCACGCGCGAGACGTGCGCCTTCACGCTGGACACCGAGAGGTAGAGCCGGCCCGCGATCTGCGCGTTGCTCAGGCCCGCCCCGATCAGGGCCAGTACGCGGTGCTCGGACTCGCTGAGGCCCGCCAGGAGTTCTTGATGGCGGTGCGGCCGCGCGGCGGCGGCCGAGCCCCGGGAGGCCTGGGTGACCAGGAAGCCGAGCATTTCGGTGGAGACCAGGCTGCCCCCGTTCATGATGCTCTCCATCGCGAAGCGCAGTTCCTCGGGGCGGATGTCCTTCATCACGAACCCTCGGGCGCCCGCTTCCAGGGCCTCCAGCGCGTGCTCGTCGACGGCGAAGGTCGTCATCGCGATGACGGGCGGCGGGTCGTCCATCCCCATCAGCCGCCGGGTCGCCTCCACCCCGTCGACGCCCGGCATCCGCAGGTCCATCAGGACCAGGTCGACGTCGTGCTCCCGGACCTTCGCCACCACCTCGGTGCCGTCCTCGGCCTCGGCCACGACCCGGTACCCCGGCAGGGACTCGATGATGCAGGTGAGCCCGGAGCGGGTGATCGGCTGATCGTCGACGATGAGGACGCCTGCGCCCATGCGCGCGGTCCCTTCTGTGGGGGTCGGGGGAGGAGTAAGGAAACGGGAGGATCGGACATTCGGATCAACTGTTATCAGGATTCGGCCTCTTCGGCGAGTGTGGAGCGGCAGTTGAGAGTGACGTTGATCACCCTTTAGGCCCAGTTAAGGAACTTAAGGAGCTCATGTCCGAAAAGTACATAAATATCGGTAATTGACGTTGTGTTCGTGTGTGGGGGAGGGTCGGAGCCAACCACCCCGATCCCCCCTTCTTCCCCTGTCCGACCGGGAGTTGTCGCATGCGCACGACCGCAGTCCTCGCCGTCGTCGGAGCCGCCGCCGGTTCGCCGGCTCCGCTTCCCGCCGCACCCGCCCCCGCGGCGCCACGGTGCGGAGACGGCAACCCGCTGGGGGCCGCGGGTGCGTACGTCGAGTTCGTCGAGGGAGACTCCACCCGGTACTGCGACTCCGAGGGAGCCGTCGCCGTCGGCGGCAGGCTGAACGCCAACCAGGTCGTCATCGCCAAGGGCGAGGGCGTCTACCGGTCCTGGGCACAGGTCCAGGGCAACGGCACGGTGGCCCGCCCCGAAGGAGGCAGGGCGCTCCTGCTGACCGGCACGGACGCCGAGCTGAACGTCTTCTCCGTCAACGCCTCCGACCTCCAGCAGACCGACCGGATCTCCCTCAAGGTGCCCGCCGGCTCCACGACGCTCGTCAACGTCCTGGGCAGCTCGTACGACATGATCGACTCGCCCCTGTACGGAGTGGAGCTGTGGGACCCGCAGACCGGCAGGTTCGTGCTCGCCCCCGACGCGGCGGTGGAGCTCGGCGGCAAGGGCGCGGGGCCGGGTCACGTCAACGGCGGCGTCATCGCCAAGCGGCTGACCTCGGTGCCCGGTGCGGAGACGCACCAGATGACCTTCGCCGGCTGCCTGCCCGCCACCGGTGGTGGCGGGGGTGGTGGCGGGACCGCCCAGCCGATCCCGCCGGCGCCCAAGCCCACCCCCGTCGCGCCCCAGCCGTCCACGCCCGCGACCGGCTCGCCCGCCGGCGGGACGGGCGGCAAGGGCGGCGTCTCGGCCACGCCGTCGGTGCCGCCCGGCAAGGCCTCCTCCACGGCCCAGCCCCAGGGCGCGAGCGGTCGGCTCACCGCGACCGGCGGCGGCGCCGACTCCCGGATCGTGCTCGGCGCGGTCGCCGCCCTCGCCATCGGCGGAGCCTGCGTCGCCTCGGCCGCCGTACGCCGCCGCGCGTCCCGCCGCTGAACGGTCCTCGGCCGCCCCCTCTCCTGTTCCCACTTCCCCCGATTCCCCCCACCCCCCTCATCCGAAAGCTGAACCGCATGCGCAAGCGCACCGGCATAGCCCTCGCCACGGGACTGGCCACCGCCGGACTCATGGTCCCCGTCTCCGTCTACGCCACCGACGCCTTCACCAACGCCTCCGCCTCCTCCGGCCAGGCGGTCAAGGTGGGCCTGACCGGAACCACCTGGTGGCTCAGCGGTAGCGTCAAGATCCCCGGGGTGCAGCCCGGCTGGAAGCTGGAGTTCGAGGTCCCGTCCGGCCCGATGCCGCAGGTCTACACCGGCAAGACCGAGATCTCCGGCCGCCACGTGACGGTCACGGGCGACACTTACCAGGGCGGCGAGTTCACCTTCGGCGTCGACCTCGGCGGCAAGCAGTCCTCGTACGAGCTGAAGAACTTCAAGCTCAACGGCAAGGCCGTCGACGCCCAGGGCGCGTCATGGAAGGACGGCGACGGCGGCTCCAAGCCGCCGGTCCCGCCGACCCCGCCGACCCCCACGCCTCCGACGCCGACCCCGACCCCGACGCCGCCCACCCCTACGCCCACCCCGGACCCGGGCGGGCTGAAGCCCGGCGAGAGCTGGGTCTCGGACAAGGGGCTGAAGCTGACGGCCGAGTTCAAGGACTGGGGCACCTCCGGGCAACTGGACTTCACGATCACCAACACCGGGACCAAGGACATCGCCTCCTGGTCCGCCCTCTACGGCCTGGAGGCATGGCTGCTGCCGGGCAACTCCTGGGGTGACGGGAACGTCGCCGCGCAGAAGGAGCAGAAGCGGCTCCAGATCACCGGGAAGGGGGCCCTGAAGGCGGGCGCCTCGGCGAAGGCGTCCGTGGCCACCACCCAGCCCGGCCCCGACGGCCGCCCCCCGGTGGACGCGGGCAAGCCCGCGTCCGCATGGCGCGGCGCGAGCCCGTTCATCGACGCCGCCGCCTACCCGGTGCCCGACCTCGCGCAGATCTCCAAGGACACCGGAGTCAAGCAGTTCGTCCTCGGCTTCATCGTCGGCGACAGTCAGGGCAAGGGTCTGCCGCGCTGGGGCAGCGACGCCATCACCCCGAGCCAGCACCTGGCCAGGTCGATCGCCGACCTGCGTGCGTCGGGCGGGGACGTGGCGATCTCCTTCGGCGGCGAGAACGGCCACGAGCTGGCCGTGGACCACAAGTCCGCGCAGGAACTGGCCAAGACCTACCAGGGCGTCATCGACCGCTACGCCATCAACAAGATCGACTTCGACGTCGAGGGTTCGATCCAGACCAACGCGGCCGCCAACAAGCGGCGCGCCGAGGCCGTGAAGATCCTCCAGGAGAACGCGAAGAAGAACGGCAAGCAGCTCCACGTCTCGCTGACCCTGCCGAGCCTGGCCACGGGTCTGGTCCAGGACGGCAAGAACGTGCTCAAGTCCTTCACGGACGCGGGCGCCCAGCTCGACGTGGTCAATGTGATGGCCATGATGATGGGTCAGTCCGTGCCCGACATGGGCAAGTACGGCGACGCCGTCATCTCGGCGGGCGAGGGCCTGCACAAGCAGTTGAAGGAGTTCTTCCCGAACAAGTCCGAGGCGGACCTGTGGCGGATGGTCGGCATCACGCCGAACATCGGCAAGAACAACGGTGACGGCGGCCAGGGCGTCGGCGACAAGGGCGTGGTCACCGTCGCCGACATGAACAAGATCCAGAAGTTCGCTGCCGAGAAGAACATCGGCATGCTGTCGATGTGGTCGGTCGGCCGCGACCAGCAGTGTGCGGGCGGCGCCGTCCAGTTCGACAGCGGATGCAGCGGGGCCCAGCAGCAGAAGTACGACTTCTCCAAGGCCGTCTCCCAGTACAAGAAGGAGTGGCAGCTCGGCAAGTGACCGCCGGCGCCGCCGCGCCGTTGCCGGAGAGGACCGGGTGTCATCCATCGGGGACACCCGGTCCTCTCCGGTCCACTGGCGTTGCGTCAGGCACGGCGTACGTTCGGTCCTGACGAACCCGCACCCCAACGAGCCCAGTGAGTGAGGAGCCGCGCCCATGCCCCCAGCAGCACGAGTGGGTGACATGCACACCTGCCCCATGCAGTCGCCCGCCGTACCGCCCGTCCCCCACGTCGGCGGCCCGGTCATGCCGCCGGGCGCGGTGAACGTGCTCATCGGGGGCCTGCCCGCCGCCGCGGTCGGCAACATGTGCACCTGCGTGGGCCCGCCGGACAGCATCGTCAAGGGGAGCGCGACGGTCCTGATCGGCGGCCGGCCGGCCGCACGCATGGGGGACACCACCGCGCACGGCGGAGTCGTCGTCGCCGGCCTGCCCACGGTGATGATCGGCGGCTGACGGCCACCTCTGCCACCGCGGTCACCTCCATGCGTTGTCAACCTTCGCCGGGAACCGTCCACCCGGGCCGACGGCCGCAACACCCGCCCCTGCCTAGGGTCGAAGTGGGCCGGTCCGGCCCGCGGCCCCGGGGCGGTGCATCCCGCGCCCCGCGGCCCCGCCCCGCGCAGCGAAGGAAACCGCCCCCGTATGACGCCGACGTCCACCCCCACGCCCACGCCGCTGTTCGGGCAGCGCCTCGACGTCGTGGAGGAGCGACTGCGGCGACTCTACTTGCGCCACGAGTCCGGCGATCCGACGGACCTGGACCCGGACTACGGTCCGGACGGTCTCGAAGGCCTCGAAGGCACGGAGACGGACGACGGGCACGGTTCCCCGGACGGCCCGCGCGCCGCATCGGCCGCGCCCGGATGGCCCGACGCCGGGCAACTGGCGGAACTCGACGGCCAGGGCGACCGGCTGGCCCGACTGGTCCGCGAGTTCGGCCTCACCGAGCGCGAGACCGACATCCTGCTCACCTGCCTCCTCCCGGAGATCAACCCCGTCTGCGGCACCGCGTTCCGCTTCCTGAGCGGGCGGACCTCCTCCCGCCCCACCGTCGCCGTCGCCCTCTCCGCCCACGGCATCACCGTGCCCGAAGCCGTCGCGGCCGGCCTGCTGCGGCCCGGCTCACCCCTGCTCGACGCGGGTCTGCTCGCCTACGAGGACGCAGCCGAGGCCTTCCCCGACCGGCTGCTCAACGTCCCCGGCCGCCTCGTCGACTTCCTCGCCGGCCGCGACGGCGGCCCCGAAGCGGGCGGAGCCGCCTGGCTGCGGGTGCTGCCCCCGCACCCCGAAGCCGCGCACGGAGCCGACCCCGACCGCCTCGCCGCCCTCCACGAAGCGCTCGCCACCGACCCCGGCCGCACCCGCTACCTGCGCCAGGGCATCCGCGGCGAAGCCCTCCCCGCCGCCTGCGGAGCGCTCGCCGCGCGTGGGCTCGTACCGCTGCTCCTGGACCCCGAGGCGCTCGTCGCCGCCGCCACCGACACCGCGCCCGCGCTGCTGGCCGAACGGACCGCGCTCGAGGCCCGGCTGCTGGGCGCCGCCGTACTGCTGCCCGTACCGCCGCCCGGAACGGCGACCCCCGAACACGTCGACCTGCTGCGCCGCGTCGCCGCCCGCCTCGACGCGGCGCCGCCGCCGCTCCTGCTCTACGGGGCCCAGCCCTGGTCCGCGTACGAGTGGGACGCGCCGATGCCCGACGAGACCGACCTGCGCTCCGCCGCGGCACGCCATCCGCGCGACCAGCTCGGCTCCGCCGCCTCCGCCGCCGTGGAGCGCGTGCACCGCGGCTGCGCCCTGCGCGCCGCCACCCCCGCCATGCCCGAGGTACGGGCCGCGGCCCGGCTGCGCTCGGCCGCCGAACTCGGCGCCCTGGCCCGGCACATCGATCCCGCCGTCGGCTGGGAGGACCTGGTCCTGTCGCAGGCGGTGCGCCGCCGCCTCGACATGCTGGTCGCCCGGGTGCGCCACCGCGAGGAGGTCTTCCAGGACTGGGGCATGCGCCGGGGCGGCGGCCGCGGCCAGGGCACCGCAGCCCTCTTCGCGGGCGAGTCCGGTACCGGCAAGACCATGGCCGCCGAAGCGCTGGCCCACGAGCTGGGCCTGGACCTCTACGTCATCAGCCTGCCGTCGATCGTCTCGAAGTACATCGGCGAGACGGAGAAGAACCTCGAACGGGTCTTCTCCGCCGCCGAAACCCTCGACGCCGTCGTCCTCTTCGACGAGGCCGACTCGATGTTCGCCAAACGCGGCGAGGTCAAGGGCTCCAACGACCGGCACGCCAACATGCAGAGCGGCTACCTCCTGCAACGCCTGGAGGCCTTCAACGGGCTGGCGATCCTCACCACCAACCTCCGCTCCAACATCGACTCGGCCTTCACCCGCCGCTTCGACGAGGTCGTCCACTTCGAGAGCCCGGGCCCCGACGTCCGCGCCCGCCTGTGGCACTCCCTGCTCGGAGCCTCGGCCCCCGACGACCTCCCGATCGAGACCCTCGCCCAGGCCTACGACCTGGCGGGCGGCAGCATCCGCGCCTGCGTCGAGAGCGCCGCCTTCGAAGCGGTCGCCGCGGGCCGCAAGGTCACCGGCGAGGACCTGCTCGCCGGCATCGAAACGGAATACACCAAACTGGGCCGCCTCTTCGGCCGAACCGGCTGACGCCGAGCCGGAAACGTTCACGCCACTGCACCACCGGCCACGGGCCGGTGGTGCAGTGGGAGCTCAACGGGCGGTCGTGGCCGCGCCGCCGCTCACTACTCCTTCACATGGACCCGGACTTGAGTGCCCTTGGGCACCGTGACCGAGTGGGTGTTCGCCCAGCGGGGGTTCGCGGGCGCGGTGGCAGTCCCCTGCTCCGTTTCCTGATCTCCCAGTACCGTGGTGATGCGCAGCTTGGCCGTCTGCCAGTGGGAGACGTTGAACCGGAGCCTGTCCCCGCTGGCTTCGATCTTGGCGAGCAGGTTCCCCGAACCCTGACGGTCGTCCCATATCGCATAAAGGTTGGGTTCATCCAGCTTGACGAAGCGCAGCGCATTGGCCGCCTTGAACCGGCCCTCCCCGATGACGCTGATGCGCTCGAACATCTCGGGCGGGAGCGGAGTGGGCTGCCGCCGGTACCAGAGGGTCCGTGCCGCCCAGTCCCCCAGTTCCTGGGGTGAGAGCGCCGGGGTGTATTCCAGGCGCCCCGGCCACGGGATCAGGGCACCTGCCTGCTCCAACGCCTTGTACGCCTTCTTCGCGCTCTCGATCGCGATGTGGTAGATCTGGTGCCCGTGCAGGTACTTGGGCTGGTCGGCGTACATCCGGCCGACCGTGATGGATGAGATCCTGTCGCCCAGGTCCTTGCCGAGCGCGCGGTGCTTGTGGGCGAGGCGGACCTCCTCGGCCTGCGTGAAGGCGTAGCTCTCCTGGACGAGCCGGTTCATGACGCGCTCCTCATCACTGGTGAAGATGACGTCGCGACGCCAGGCGGTCCCGCCGAAACGCCTGTCGAGCTCTCCCCAGGACCAGTACACGGCCTCCATGAAGCCACGGGCCACCCACCGCGCCGGGTTGTAGTTCCCGGAGGGGCGGACCCGGTTGAGGTGGTCGTTCTGCCACTGCTTGATGTCGGCGAGCTTATGCGTGTCGAAACTGAAGGCCGCCGTCAGCTTCTCCACCAGTTTCGCCTCGGGAGTGTCCACGAAGCCCTGGTGGAAGGCCATCACAGGGAGCTTGAGCACGGCCGCCTTGCGCAGGACCCGCTCGGCCTCGAAGCGCTTGCTTTTCTGGAGGTCGTCGGCTGCTTCGAGGAAGCGCATGCCGATGGCGTGCTGGGTGCCTTCGACGCGCTGGTTGAAGGATCCCAGTGCCATGGTGAACTTGTGCACCACCACGGGCATTCCGGGGACGTTGCGGAAGGTGCTCTGGATCCATCCGGTGTCGACCCCCTTCAACTTCCCCGCGCTCTCGAGGTCCGCGTAGGAGGAGTTGGGGTTCCTGTTCAGGTAGTTCGAGTCCAGTCCGTTCTTCTCCGCCATCTCCGCGTGCGCGGAAACCGATCCCTGCATCAATACCGAGGCGATGTACACGGCGAGGTCCGGCGAGATCTTGAAGGTGTTCTTCAGCGCCTTCGAGAGCTCTGCCGGGTTCTTCGCATTGGCGATGACGCTCCGGAGGGCCTGCTCCTTCTGCTTCAGGGTCTCGACGACCGCGTTGAGGTCCATCGGGTCGTACCCGAGGGCGGTGGCGGCGTGCACCATCGGCTCGTTGTCCCCGGGAACCGCGGCGCCGAGACCTCCGGACAACGTGCCGAGGAGGTCCGCGCCGGCCCGCAGGGTCCCCGCTTCGGTGTTGGGCCGGCCGACCGCGTCCAGCTTCGCGGTGAAGGACTTGGGCACACGCGGAACCTTGGCGTAGTTCTCGGAGCGGTAGTCCCCGCCCGATATCTCGTTGCCGAACTCGGAGATCGCGCTGCGCTTTCCGCGGCCGCCGCGGACGGTACCCGAGGTGGATTCCGTGACGGGGGCCGTGGCAGGGGCGGTGGTCGGGGCGGCCGTGGCGGCGGCCTCCGCGGGCAGTGGTGTGTTGGTCGGGGGGTTGGTGAGGGGGCGCGCCCAAAGGCTCTTGTGGCCTTCGAGGATGGCGCCGGACCGCTTCTTGTAGGGCGTGACCTGGTGACGGTTTCCGGTCACGATGCGGGCGAGGTCGGTGAGGGACTCCCGTGCCGGCCGAGCGGCGGTGGCGGCGTCGTAGTAACTGGTGTGGGCCCGCTCCGCGTTCTCCTTCCAGCTGAGGGTGGGGTCGGGGGTGAACTCGGTCCTGAGACGGGTGACCCTGCCGGACGGGTCGTATTTGATGTGGGTGGGGTCGATGCTGAAGTAGTTGAGCTTGCTGATGGTGTCGTCTTTGTGGGAGGCGGCGAAGATGCTGGTGGCGGGGATGTTGAGGTGCTTGGCGCGGCGGCCGGTGCCGGGGCTGCCGAAGAGGACGAGGTAGTCGGCTTCTCCGCCGCCGAGGGGCTCGCTCTTGTAGCCGGCGCGGGCCTGGTTGACGGAGCGCATCACGGTTGCCTTCGCGGGGGCGTACACGTAGGCGGCAGCCGACAGGAGCGAGGGGTCGGCGGCCATCTCGGCGATGGGCAGCGTCTTCTTGACGCCTTCGGTCACCGCCTGGGTCCAGGTGCCGCCCTGCATCCGCTTCTTGGCGGCGGCGGTGAGGGGGAAGAGGGAGACGACCTGGCGAACGGTTTCGCGGGTGGTTCCGACGAGCGCGCCCTTGGCCCCGTCGGAGATGCCGCCGTGCTCGGTGCGCCGCATGAGGGCGTAGCCGGCCACGACGCTGCCGTAGCTGAACCCGTTGATGGTGATCTCGGGCTGCTGCGACAGGCCGGCGCTCTGGCGGGCGGTGCTGTTCCTCCAGAGGGCGCGCCAGTGGGCGAGGTCGATGTTGAGAAGCCTGGAGCCGTCCTTGGCGGGCTGGTCGTTGCTGACCTCGCCCTTGCCCTTGCGGATGTCGCGGGGCGCCTTGTAGCCCTGCCAGGCGATGACGGCCACCTTCGCGGCGGGGTCGACCTTGCCGCATTCGTCGTAGACGGTGCGGGCGCGGCGGACGAGTTCGTCGAAGTTCGAGGGATCGCTGCCCATGCCGGGGACCAGGACGGCGACGTGCGTGGCGGTCTCGATGTCGCCGACGGCGACGGCCATCCGGCCGACGCCCTCGAACTCCGGCTCGTAGGACAGGACGTGGCACGGCAGCCCGGCTCCGGCGGAGAGGCCCTTGACGAGGTGGTAGGCGTTGGCCCTGCGCAGGTCGCGGGGTGCCGCCTGCTGCGCCACGCCGGTCATCCGGGTCACGGCCTGGAGCGGGTCGAACTCGCCGCCCTGGAGCGCGTCGGTGATGGCGGAGCCGGCGGCCTCCGCGTCACGGCGGGAGACTTGCGGCGTGACCTGGCCGGGGCCGGCCGGGCCGGGCGCCGGCCGGTCGAGATCCGCGGCCAGCTCCTTCCTGTTGGCCGTGTCCGCCTGGTTGAAGTCGTGGGGCTGGCCGGCGTCGAGGGAGAGTTCCGGTGCCGTATCGAACTCCTCCGCCTGTGCCAGAGGTGCGCTGGGTATTCCTTGGGGCGCAGCCCAGACGCCCAGAGCCGCTTCCGCCCCTGTCGGTAGGGAACTGCTGTGGGAGGACGGGGGAACGGGTCGCTGTACGTGCCTCCGCTCTGGGCCGGGGGACGACTGCGCGGGGGCGTAGGGACCGATGGTCATGTCGTGGCTGTCCTAGCTTCGGACCGCGAAAGCGGAGGGAGGCCTATCACTTGGCGCTGCCAACCTACAAAGGGGCAGGTGCGTCGCCCCACATACTTCGAGTACAGCCATCTGCCAAAGGTCGACAGTCCGGTGTCGGCAGTCCGGTCCAGCGCTCCGCGTCACACCCGGTGCGGACCACCCGGGCGGGCCAGGTCGTGGAGGGTCTGCGCCAGCAGGAGGCGCAGGTACGTCTCCTGGCGGCGGCCCAGGCCGACCCGGTTCGCGAACTGGTGCGCGGCGCCGCCCAGCGCGTAGTGCGCGGCTATCGCCGCGTCCGGGCGGCGGCGGGGGCCCGGCCAGACCGAGTCCGGGTACAGCTCCGCCAGTCCGGCGGGCGCGTACGAGCCCTCGGCGGCCAGCGCGGTCAGCCGCGCGGCCAGGGCCCGTACCGAGTACGACCAGGCGGCGGCCGGGCCGGTGCTCCGCGGGGCGGCGTCCGGGGTCCACAGGCGGCGGGTCTGCTCGCGCAGGCTCGCGCCCCGCGCCCGGTAGGTGGCCTGGGCCTCGCTCGCGATCCGGCGCCGCTCGGACGGGCGCGGGCGCGTCAGGATCACCTGGGGATCCGTCAGCCGGGCGCAGTCGGCGATGCTCAGCCCCGACGCGGCGAGCGCCATCGTCAGGTGCGCGAGCACCACGTTCATCCGGGCCTGCCGGGCGGCGGTCCCCGCCAGCAGGGACAGCGCCAGGTTGCTGGACTGGGCGAAGTGCCGCTCGACGGCCGTGACCGCCTCGCCGTGGCCGTACCAGTCGGGCTCGCGGACGTACGGGACCTCCTCCAGGGTGTCCGCGGCCCGTACCGACCGGGCGGTGGCGTCCAGGCCGTGCGCGCGGGCGTACGCGGTGACCGAGGCGGCGTACGACGAGGCCATGACGGGCGCCGCCGTCGGATGCGCGGCCAGGTGCGCGGACAGCCGCCCCTCGGCGGCGCGGCGCACGGCGCCGCTCTGCACGGGGTGGGCGGGCAGCAGCCGCAGCCGTACGTGCGGTCCACCCTCCCAGGAGCGCTGGAAGAACCAGCCGCGCAGCAGCCCGGCCTCCTCCAGCCCGCGCACCAACGGGGTCACGGCCCGGGACAGCAGCAGGTCCTGGTCGCCCCAGTGGTAGACGTGCAGGCTCACCCAGTCGTCGGCGGCGGCCCAGCCCCGGCTGGGCAGGGGGCCCTTGTGTCCCGGGGGTCCCTTGGGACCCGTGTGTCGCCTGCTATTCACTACATCGCACCTCCGGTCCGTTGATCTCCACGTACAGCGGGCGGCTCCCCGCCTCCCCGCCGCCGCCCGGCACCACCCGGGCGAAGTCGGCACCCAATCTAGGCGCCGGATTTCTCCGGATGCGGGGCAGAAGATGACGATGTGTATCCGCCGGAGGACTTCCGGCTGCCGCCGATCTCCTCGACGTTGCGCCGGGGCCGGGCCGTGCCCCGCGGCCGGGGCGGGCGGTGCGGACGCTCCTCCCGCGCGGTCGGCGGTTCGAGCGCGGCGGCACGCAGACCGAACTCCCGGACCGGTTCGGTGGTTACCTTCGAGTCCGGCGGACCGACGGGCACGGTCACCAGCAGATCGAGCACGGGCCGCGCCGGGGTGCCCAGACCCGACCAGAGCTTCGCTGTGGGCGACTCGGCCCCCTCGGGAACCTCGCGCAGCGCGAGGATCGGCCGCTCCGTCAGCGAGCTGCCGGCGTACGCGGACGGGACGGGCGTCAGCCGCTCGGTGGCCACGCACCACTCCAGCAGCGTGCCCAGCAGACGGTGTTCGTCGCGCGGACTGTGGCCCCACACCGTCAGGGCGTACCCCAGCCGGAAGGAGCGGGCCGGCTTGCTGCGGCCGACGACGATGCCGTTCTCGTCGATGACGTTGCTGTCTCCCGACTGCCGCTTCTTGCCGTCCTCCTCGATGCTGTGCAGGAAGAGGTTCAGGCACAGCCCCGAGCGCCGGGCGGCCCAGTCGGAGTTGGGCGTCTCGAAGGCGATCTCCGCGTTCACCCCGCTCAGCGGGCCGGCGCGCAGTTCGCGCTCCAGGGTGTCGTCTACGTGCTGGACGATGCTCATAGGGCGGTCAGCTCCTCCAGGGGATCCTGCGGGACGGGCGCGGTGCGCGCGGTGGGGTCACGGCTTGGGGTCGGTCTTGACGTCTTCGGCGTTCGGGCCGGTGAGCGGGATCAGCTCGCCCACGATCAGCGCGGTCGCCGTACAGGTCGTCGGCGCGGCCGGAGGGGCGGCCGGCGGGGCGGGCGGCGCCGAAGGAGCGCCGGAGGCGGGCGGCGGGGTGACCGGGGTCCCGGAGGGCGGGGCGGGGCAGTCCAGTTCGAGGCTGAGCTTCTCCTTCTCCTTGGGCGACAGCGTGGGCGGCACGGTGACGTCCTTGACGCTGTTCACCCCGACGCTCGCCAACTGCACGCCCGCCGCCTTGAGGAAGAGGAAGCCGGTCGGCGGACCGCCCGCGGTCAGCTGCACGCTCTTGATCGCCAGCCGGTAGCCCTTGGGGATCGTGTACTCCGCGATCGGCCGGCCGGTCTTGGTGTCGGCCACCAGGGATTCCTGGAAGTCCTTCTTCTTCGGGGCCCCGGCCGAGTCCCGGTCCTTCTTCTCCTTCTCCGCCTTCTCCTCCTCCTGCTTCTTCGCGTCGGCCTCCTTCTTCTGCTCCTCCTGCACCGCCTCCACCTGCGAAGGGCCCTTGGCGGACTCGGTGTCGGCCTTCGGCTTCTTGCCGCCCACCGGGGAGATCCACAGCACCGCGAAGGCGACGAGCGCCGCCACCACCGCGATCAGTGCCTTGAGCACCGGCTTGGGCAACAGCGGGCGCTGCCGGTGGGTGAAGGAGGCGCAACCCTGCTCCGCGTGCTCCTGCTCGACGTGGATCACGACCGGCCAGTTGGCGGCCGTACCGGTGAACATCGGGTTCAGCACCCGCGTCAGCAGGCTGACCCGGGCCTGCTCCCCGGGCTTGAGCACCAGCCGCGAGCGCCGGAGCGACACCTTCAACGGCGCGTCCTTGGCCTCCGGCGCGACGCGCAGCCGCACCGTCGCCGTCGCGTTGCCGGTGTTCTCCACCACGACCAGGTTGCTGCTCCACAGGGCCCCGCCGACCCGCAGCCGGTCCGGCTCGATCTCCGCGTCGTGGAACTCACCGACCTGGATCTCCGCCTCCGGCACGGCCACCGCGGCCGGGTCCTCCACGGAGGCGACCCGCACGGCGAAGGTGAGCGGACCGGGCGCGAGTTCGCTGTCCCGGGGCAGCGAGACCGGGATATTGATCTTCTCGTGGTTGCCGGGGTAGACCGACAGCTGCCCCAGATCGGGCTCGGCGTCCGGCCACCACGCGGGCGCCCCGACCAGCCGCAGCCGGTACGCGTCCACGATCCGGCTCTCGTTCCACACCCGCAGGTGCGCCGTGAGGGCCTCGCCCGGTGTGATCACATCCTCGGGGACGGTCAGTTCGGCTCGTACGCTCATGCTTCCTGCCGGCTGAAGAACTGGATCTCGGCCATGGCGACCGGCATGTTCGGCTTGAGGCCCTTGTGCACGGCCTCGATCTTCACCTGGACCGACATCACGTTGTCGATGCCCAGGTCGAAGCGCTGGGGGCCGGGCTGGCCGCCCAGCTTGATCTCCTTCTCCACCTGGCCCTGGTCCGTGGTGGTGACCGTCACCGTGATCTTCGCGGGGCGGCCGGTCTCGTAGAACTGGCCGGGGGCCTTGGACGCGCCGTTGACGATGAGCAGCGACGTCAGCCGGAACGGCGCGTTGAACTGGGCGGTCCAGTACTGGCCCACCGCGTCCTGACCGGTGCCCTTGGGCGCCCAGGCCTTGTTGTCCACCCCGTCCGAGGCCAGGTTCGCCTCGAAACCCTTGGCCGCACTCGACGCGGACACCTTGTCCGGCGCGACCGCGTACTGGGAGAGGAACCGGTCCTTGACCAGCGGTACGGCCCGCTGCGCGGCCGCCGCCGCACTGCCCATCGACATGCCCGCCGTCAGGCACAGCGGCAGCGCCACGGCCAGGACGCCCCAGCGGCGGTCCCAGTGCCAGACGTCCGGACGCTCCAGGTACTCCTGGCGGATCCGCTGCCAGCGGGTCGGCTCCGGCGGCTCGGGCTCGGGCCGCAGCAGCGACCCGCAGGGGTGGCAGAAGGTACGGGTCTCCGCGTTGGGCTCGCGGCACTCGGGGCACAGCAGCAGGTGCGGGATCCCGCCGGCGGGAGTCGCACCGGCCGGGGGCGCCTCGGGCAGGGTGGTCCACAGCACCACCTCGCCGCTGATCACCTGGGTCCGCTCGGCGGCGGACTCGGCCGCCGGGGTCACGTACCCGACCGGGGCCGCCGGGTACCCGACCGGCGCGGCCGCGTATCCGACGGGCGCGGCGGCCGCGGCACTGGACTCCGCCGGGCGCCGCGCAGGCTGCGGCCGCGCGGGCGCGGTCGGCGCCTGTTCGAACAGCGGGTCGGGCCGGAACAGCTGCCCGGTGAGGTCGGTGGTCCGGCCGCTCCGGTCCCGGCGCAGTCCCTCGGGCCAGCCGCCCTGACCGGTCGGCGGCGCGGGCTCGTACGAGGTCCCGTACGCCGTCCCGTACGAGGGCGCGGGCTGCGGGTGCCCGGCTCCCTCGGCGGGGTACGCGGAGCCCGTACCGGCCGCAGGGCCGGGCGCGGCGGAGCCGTACGGGTCGCCACCGGCCGGAGCGGGGTCGCCGCTGCGGCCCCGGTGCGCCCCGCGACCGGCGGTACGGGCATCGCCGTCCGGGGCAGGTGTCGGGGCGGGTGCAGCAGCGGGTGCAGCAGCCGGTGCCGGAGCGGGTGCCGGTACCGGCGCCGGATCCGGCGTCCCCGGGTCCACCACCCGGTTGCCCCCGGTGAGGTCCCACCCCATGTACGCGCCGCAGGACACGCAGAACATCTCACCGGGGTAGGCCACGACCCCGCAGCCCGGGCAGATGTCCTGTTCCGTCTGCACGTGCCAGCCGCGCCGCCCCGACTGGGCCGACCCCATCAGTACGCGCCCCCCGCCGTGCCCCGCACGAGCAGCGGGTCCCCGTCGTCCTCGACCACGACCCCGGCCGCGACGTGCGCCGGGATCCACTCCCGCAGCAGCTCCGCCACGTCCTCGGCGACTGCGGCCCGGCCGCGCGACATCCCGTACGGCAGCAGTACGCGCAACTGCGCCCGGGCCGGGCCCGGTACCGGCACCGACGGGTCGTCGGGCCCGGCGGCGCAGTGCGTGCCGCCCGACTCCGTGAGCTCCATCCGCCCGCCCAGTACGTAGCGCACCAGCAGGTCGAGTCCGGTCCGGGTGCCGCGCAGCCCGTGCAGCCGGTGGCCC
The DNA here is from genome assembly GCF_055604165.1 of Streptomyces sp. NPDC037242. Classification (NCBI taxonomy): domain Bacteria; kingdom Bacillati; phylum Actinomycetota; class Actinomycetes; order Kitasatosporales; family Streptomycetaceae; genus Streptomyces; species Streptomyces sp. NPDC037242. The sequence goes on along the minus strand of NZ_JBVJUY010000029.1, from coordinate 15,172 downwards.
AGCAGCAGCGCGTTGCGCCGCCCCTGCGAGCCCACGCAGGCGGGCAGTTCGGTCAGGCTCCAGTCCAGCATCCAGGTGACGAAGGCGTCCGGCGCGGTGCGCGGGTCGAAGTACGCGTCCAGGCAGTCCAGCGCGGTGATCAGCGGCGCCAGCGCGTCGTCGAACCCGGCGAGGTACCGGTCGGCGAAATCACCCTGCCGGTAGCTCTCCGGCAGGATCGCCCGCAGCGACCTGCTCCCCGCCACCAGCGGCGGCACCGCGGCGACGGCCTCCGCGACCGCCCCGTACACCGGTGCCCCCAAGGGCAGTTGCTCCATGTGTTCAGTCCCCTCCCTTGTCCAGTTCCCGATCCTCGTGAAGACGGCTTCGACTACCGGGCGTTCTTCACGGCGACCTGGTGGCGGAAGGAGAGGAAGAGCGTCGCGGGCCCGATGTCGATCCGGTCGGAGGCCGGCATCCGCTCGCCGGTACCGATGTCGGCGGGGTACATCTCCAGCTTCACCACCGACTCCACGTCCTCGCAGCGCGCGGCCACCGCGTACAGGTCGCTCAGCCGCAGCGCCCGGCCCAGCGGCCAGCCCGACCGGCTCCCGGCGCCGGAGACGCTCCCGGTGCCGGATGCGCCGCCGGTGTCCGAGTCCGCGGCGGGCAGCGGGCTCAGGCACTCGTACAGCGCGCGCAGCACCCGCTCCTTGACCTCGGCGCGGTCCGCGCCCTTGGCCGCCTCCACCTCGGCGACGACCGTCACACCCTGGTACGCGGGCCCGCTGACCGACACCAGCACACCCAGCGGACGGGCCGCCTCCACGGCGCGCGCGGCCGCGGCCAGCATCGCCTCGGAGGGCACCAGCTCGCGCCAGCTGTCCTCCTCGCGCACGTCGCGCACCCGGGGGACGAGCAACACCCGTACCAGGCCCGCGTGTTCGGAGCCCTCGGGCTCGGCCACGCACTCGACCCGGCCCGCGTCCCGGCAGGCGGCCGCGGTGATCGACTCGTAGTCCTTCGCGGTGACCGCCCGGTCATGGGTCCGCAGCCAGTGCCCGGCCCGCTGCTTGAGGCCGTCCACCGATTCCACGTCCACGCCGCCGGTCGCCGGAATCCGGTTCTCCACCCGGGAGACCAGGGCGACCGGCGTGCGCAGCACGGTCAGCGTCGACGCCGCCACGTTGCCGCTGCGGCCGCCGCCGCGCCGGTAGCCTCCCGCGGTGATCCGGGCGCCGATCTCGGGCACGGCCCCGTACTGGCGCACCTCGCCGTCCGGCCGGCGCACCGCCGGACCGAACCGGACGGTGCCGCTCACCTCGTCGACGGTGACGTGCCGGTCGCGCGGCCCCGACTCGGCGAAGGAGGGCACCGCCTTCCACACCTGCCGTCCCGTAGCGCTCTCCACCGCCACCGCGCGCAGCGACCCGGCTACCACCGGGGTGCGGTGCACGGTGAAGGCCTGCCCGGGAGTCCCGTCGGAGACGCCCAGTTCATCGCGCGGGATGCCCTCGCCCTCCACCGCGCCCGTCGTCCCGCCCGTGGTGTAGGCCTCCAGGGCCGTCACCGTCGGGGACGAGGAGTACGACGGCCGGCCCGGGCCCGCGTCGACGATCCGGCAGCGCAGCCAGGCCGCCCGGCGGCGTCCGAGGAGCGAGGCGGTGTGCCCGTCGGGCACGTGCAGCACGATGTCGCCCGGCCGGTTCAGCCCGCCCGTGGCGTCGCTCTCCACCTCGCAGGGCACCCAGCCGTCCCCGCACCACGCCTCCCACACCCGCGGCGGCCGCCGCGGGTCCACGCCGACGCCGTCCATCCGGCACTCCACGCGCAGCGTCACCGCGCAGCGCGGGGCCGCGTTGTCCAGCCCCACCAGCAGCGCGTCGCCCGGCACCGGGGGCTGCGCGAAGCAGGTGACCGGCTCGCCCGACAGGAACCGCTCGGTCACCAGCTCGGGCGCCGCCCCGGCCCCCGCCGACCCGATGTGCGCCAGGGCGGTCGGGACGATCGTGAGCTCCCGATCGACGGTGAACACGCGCGCCGGAGTACTGCCCGTACGCACGGTGGCCACCTCGGTCCCGGGCTCGACGACGACCGCCGCGGCCTGCGGCGCGGAGAGCGTGAAGGTCAGCTCGGTCGCGGCCGCCTGAGGGGCCGTCAGCTGTACGCCGAGCAGGTCGAGGAAGCCCAGCTGGACCTTTTCGGGGATCCGGTTCACCCGGTACGAGAGCTGGTCGACCATCTGGGCGAACGCCTCGACCAGCGCCACGCCGGGGTCGGACACGTTGTGGTCGGTCCACTCCGGGCAGCGGCGCTGGATGAAGCGCATCGCGTCGTCGACGAGGTCCTGGAAGCGGCGGTCGTCCAGGTGGGGGCTAGGCAGAGACATCGCTCTCCCTCCTCTGTGGCTCGGTCTGCTGTCCCGCGGTGTCGCGAGTGGGGATCAGGTAGAAGGGGTGGACCAGGTTGCGCGGGCTGTTGGCACCGGTCAGGTGGTACGCGACGTGGATGTCGATCACCTCCTGGTGGTCGGCGGTCCGCACCACGCGCACGTCGTCCACGACGATCCGCGGCTCCCACCGCTCCAGTGCCCTGCGCACCTCCTGCGCGATGGTGGAACCGGTGGTGGAGTCGAAGGAGTCGAAGACCCGGTCGCGGATCGCGCAGCCGAACTCCGGCCGCATGGGCCGCTCACCCGGTTCGGTGGCCAGGATGAGCCGTACGGACTGCTCCACGTCGGCGGGCCCGGCGGACATCGACACACCGCCCGACGGGCTCACGCCCAGCGGGAAGGACCAGCCGCGGCCGAGGAAGAGGTCGGACACGGGATCAGCCGCCGATCTTCGGGGCGGGGAGGTGCGACACGGGTTCGGCACCTGCGCGGACCGCTGCGTGGACGGCTGCGTGGACGGCTGCGGACACGGTGTCTTCTCCTCTCGGGGAACGGAAGGGGGAAAGGGGAGCGGCCGACATCAGTTGATCTTGACCATCGGGGCCTTGAGCTCGGCCATGGCCGCACCCGAGAACTCGGCCTTGGCGCCGTGCGCCTTGAGCTGCGCCGACGCGTTCACCTCGACGGTCGCGCCCTTGACGGAGACGTCCTTGGCGGCCTTGATGACCACCGACTGACCGGACAGCTCCAGGGGCCCCGTACCGGCGTCCACCGACACTCCCTTCGCCCCCTTGATCTGGACCTTGCCCTTGCTGTCGATGGAGACGACGGTCCTGCTCGCATCGAGCTGGATCCTCAGCTCGCCCTTGCCGCCGGTGGTCAGGGTCGCGCCCATGCCGGAGCCGTCCGCGTCCTGGAGCTCCAGCCGATGGCCGTTCTTCGTGGCGAAGGTCCGCAGGTTGGCGCTGCCCTTGCCGCCGTCGACGAGGGCCATCGTGTGGCCGACCTTGTCCAGGGGGTCGTCGACGCCGCCCACCACGAGCGGACTGTCCAGGCAGCCCTGCTCGAAGACGACCGCCACCACGTCGTCCACCTCCGGCAGGACGACCCCGTGGCCGCGACTGCCGCTCAGCTGAACGGTCTCCGCCCAGGAGGTCTCGTACTCCTTGCCGAGGGACTCCAGCTTGACCCGCACCCGGCCCCGCTTCTCCGGGTCCTTGATGTCGATGACCTTGCCCCGCACGAACCCCTGGATGCGCCGCAGTCCGTCCTCCGCGTCACCGGGCTCCCCGGCCGCCGTCCGGTCGACGCCCTCGTCCACCGTCAGTTCCGTGCGGTACCCCTGCACCGGATGGAACTGGTGGCGGACCTTGGTGACGGTGAACCTGCCCTCGAACTGCGCGCCCAGGCCCGTCAGTTCGACTGCGGACCGCAGCCGCAACCGCGGCTCTCCGTGCACCACCGCGTGCAGGCGCACCAGTCCGGCCGCCACCTCCTCGGCCATGCTCTCGGCCACGGCGGCGGCCTCGGCCTGGTCCCTGCGGTGCAGCCCCGTCAGCGCCATGGGCGCGTAGTGGGAGGACGAGACGGGAGACTTCCAGTGCGAGTCCCGGCCCGGTGTGTGGACCGAGCTGATCGCCACCTTCTTGTCCCGGTTCCAGCCGCGCACCTCCACCGACGGGACTTGGTGGCCCAGCGAAGCCGCCAGCCGGACGTTCACCAGGTTCTCCCCGAACCGCAGGACCACCGAACCGCCGGCGGGCTTCCGGCGCTTGCGGAAGTGCAGCTGCCCGTCCCGGAAGTACAGGTCCCGGCCGTTCTCCCGGGCGAGGTGGCTCAGGAAGTCCCAGTCGGACATGGAAGGCTGGCTGAGGTACGCGTAGGGGAAGCGGGTGTCGTCGACGGAGCCGGCCGTCACCGCCACCCCGGCCCTCTTGGCGACCTCCTCCACGATCTTCCCGGCCGTCATGCCGGGGTACGCGGCCGTCCGCCGCCCCCGGCGCAGCCGGTGCGACAGGTCACGGGCCCTGACGACGGTCATGACCCCGCCGGTGTGCCCCGTCTGGCCCGAGGCTTCGGTGGAGGCGCGTGCCTCGCACTCGGTGACCTCGCCGGAGAAGAGGGACACGGGGCCAGACGGGGTGATCGCGGTCAGCTCGACCGGACTGCCCAGCGCGATGCGGGACTTCTTGAACAGCGACCCGTTGCGCGGATCCCGGAAGCCGATCTCGGCCTTGGCGGACGTACGCCCGTCCTCCTCCACGGTGGCCCAGGCCAGGACGTCGGCGATCTCGGGCAGGAACGGCGTGCCCGCCACCTTGATGTCGAGCCCGGCGGTGTGGCGCCCGGTCATGTGCGTGTCCTTACTCGTACGGAGTGACGTGTACGGGGGTCAGTACTCGGCAGGGCCGGGCAGCAGGAGCGTGCTGCCGGGCCGCAGCTTGGAGGGGTCGTCGATCCCGTTCAGCTCGGCGATGCGCCGCCAGTCGGTGGCCCGGCCGGTGTGTCGGGCCGCGATCGACTGGAGGGAGTCCCCCCGTACGACCATGCAGAGCTGCCGGGACGAGGGCGAACCGGGTGCCCACTGGAGCGCGGGATCGGTCGGGTGCCCGGTCAGATGCCCGGTCATGCGCCCGGTCATGCGCCGACCTCTTCCAGGACGAGCTCGCAGACCGCGCGCAGCGGCTTGCCCTGGTCGGAGAAGCGCGTGATCTGCACCGACACCTTCTTCAGGATCATCCACTCGAACGTCGGCACCTCGCCCCACAGGAGCTTGATCCAGGGGGGCGAGGACTCGTTGGCGTGGATGGTGGCCTGGTCGGGTTCGCACCAGGTCCTGAGCGTCTTGATGCGCTCGCCGACGGAGTCCTGCTGATCCTTGGCCTGGGGGTCCTTCGGAGCCTCGTCGAACACCAGGGTCATCGTCAGGGTCTGCGGCTGGCTGCCCAGGAACTCCGGTACGGAGGTGTGCCGCGCGAGGCGCGTGGGATGCCGTACCCACTGCGTCTCCTTGACCAGGCTCAGCTGGGTCGGGTTGTACTGGAGCTGCATCTTCTTCGGGTCGGACCCGGGTACCTTTTCGCTGCCGATCGGCGGCTTGTAGGCGAGCAGGGTTGCTTTCCTCACGGCTTCTGGCCCCCTGCGGAGATCGTCGGGAAGGTGAAGCCGCCGTGGACGAACTCGATCTCCTCCATGGCGGTCCGGGGCGCGTTGGTGTCGAGCTCCGGCCCCCGCCACGCGACGGGGTGCAGGCGCAACAGCTCGATCACGCTGATCGGTTTGCCCGCCGCGTCACAGAAGGTGATCTTGCCGGTGCGGGGTTTCGGATTGTTCAGACTGTCGATGACCCACTTGCAGGTCCGCGCCGTGCGCGAGGAGACCGGCCGGGAGACGACGAAGGGCTTGTACCTGATGCGAGTCGGCAGGTAGTAGGGGGAATCGTTGACGCCGCCCTCGTACAGCTCGTCGCCCTCCATCCAGAGGGAGAGCCCTGAAAGACCGGTGAAAATGGAGAGCTCACCTTCGGAATCCGGGAACGCCAGGGTGAAGTTCGCGGATGAGATGGGCTGTTCGATCACGATGATGCCTCCTCTTCGGGGGATCGGATTCCCGGCGGGATGCCCCAGGGAGGGGCGGTTCCCGCGTGCGCTGCTCCGGTGGTGTCGTGCGGCCGTGGTGCCTGCGGCGCTGGCGATGTCCGCGAGGCATGTGCGGCAGCGATCGGCCGGAACACGGCGTGCCCACCCGGGAGTTCCGCTGCCTGCGCCGCCGCTGTCATCGCGATCGGCAGGAACACGGCGTGACCCTCGGGGAGCGCCGAGGGCTCCGGGTCCGGCGCCGGCCGCATGAGCCGAGGGCGCCCCGGCGGCCCGAAGGACGTGAGGATCCACGAGCACGGGAGTGTCGGCTCGCCCACGAAGAGCGGGCCGCGGGGGCCGACGGCGCCGGGTGCGCGGAACGGGCCCGTCACGACGGACCGGAGCTTCCCCTCCGGGGCGGGGGTCTCCCGGGCGGGGGTTGCGCTCCGGGGCACGTACGAGGGCGCCGTCCCCGTACCGGTGCCTGCGGCAGCCCCGGCGAAGCGGAGCGGGGCCGCGCCGGGGGCGCTGCCCGGCCCGCCGGGGGCGGGGTGCTCGGCTCGGCGGCCCGGCTCGGCCGCCGGCAACGGCTTCGGCGCCGTGGCCGTGGCCGTACGCCACTGTGCCCGTACCGGCGGGGGAGCGGGCTCGTGGCGCTCCCGCTGGGCGGGCGAGTTTGGCGCGACGGCGGAGCCGTGGTCACGGGGCGCCCGATCGGCCGTGACCGGGTGTGCCGGGGCCCCGGCGGTGTCGGGTGTGCCGGGTCGGGCAGGTACGGCGGAGCGCGCGGGGAGGCGCGTGGTTCCGGGATACCGGCGGCCACGCGGTGCGGCGTTGCTCCCGGCACGGGGCTCGGAGTCCGCGTCCCCCGCCACGGGCCCACCGGGGTGCGATTCGGCGGCTCCGCGTCGGCGGGGCGCGGGCAGCGTGGACCGCTCGTCGGCCGTGGAGACAGAGGTCGCCGACTCGGGGTCCGCGGCGGAGGCCGCGGCACCTGGCCCGGAGGTAACGGCGACACGCTCCGGAAGCGTGCGACTGTCGGCCGACGGCTCCACGGTGGTGGACGAGTCGGCACGGGCCTGCGCCCGGCGGGGAGCGACCGGGTGACGGTGGTCTGCCGCGGCCCCGGGCCGGTCCTGCGGCATGGTCGCGCGGGGCTCCGGGCTGCCGTTCCCGGCACGGCGCGGCTCGCCGCGGAGGCGTCGCCGTACGGCGGTCACGGCTCCGGCCATCCACCGCACGGAGCGCAGCCCGTACGTGACGTCCGGGGCGTGCGTGGTCGTAGGGGCGGCCGGAGCGCTCGGGCGGGCGGGGTCGGCGACCGGACGGCTGTCCGCGTGCGCTTCCGGCCGCCCCTGCGGCGGAGCGGAGGTCCCGCCCGCACCTGACGGGCTGGTGGCTGCCGCCTGGCGCTCAGGTGCCCGTACTGGGTGGTGCGGAGCGTCTTCGGGGGCACGGTGCGGCTCGCCGCCGGTCCCGGCTCGCGCGACCTGGAGGAAGGAGCGGAGCCCGGACGGGCGGCCGGCCTCGGCCGCAGTCCCGACCGGATCCGGAGCTGCCGATGCCCGGACGGAGTCATGCGCGTCCTCGGCGGAAGCACCCGGACGGTCCCTGACGGGCACGACGGTGTCCGCACTCCGAACCACAGCGGGTTCGGAGGTCTCAGGGTGCTGCACACCGCGTACCGAGGCCATGCTCGGCGTGCCGCGCAGCGCAGCCGGCGACGCAGTACGGGCGTTGAGCGCGGGGCCGCCTTCGGCGGTGTCCTGGGCGGTGTCCGAGGGGGTCGTCCGCACGGTGCGGGGTTCGGGCTGCGAAGCAGCGGGCGCGGTCCGGGGGTTGGGGCGCGGCGCGGGAGTCGAAGGGGTGGTCTGCGCACTGTGCGGGGCAGGCTGCGTCGGGGCGCCCGCAGTGGCGCCCGGCGCGCTGGCCACGGGAGCGGTCTGCGCGGTGCGCGGGGCAGGCCGCAACGGAGCGCGCGTGCTGGACACGGTGTCCTGGGCAGTGCCCGCGCGGGCGGGCTGCGGGGTTTCCTTGCCTGCTGTCTGCGAGTTGACCGGGGTGGGGCGCGAAGTAGTGGGCGCGGGGGTCGTCGAGGTGGTCTGCGCTCCGCGCGGGTCAGGGACCGAAGCGGCGGGCGCGCTGCCGGGGTTGGGGCGCGACGTGGTGGCCGCGGTGTCCTGTGGGGATCCCGCGGCGGTGGGTGCGGGGGTCGTGGGGGTGGTCTGCGCTCCGTGCGGGTCAGGACGCGAAGTGGCGGGCGCGCTGCCGGGGTTGGGGCGCGACGTGGTGGGCGGGGTGCGGTCAGGGGTGTCCGCGCCACCACCCTGCGCGCCAGGCGCCGGGCTGGTGGGCACGCGGACGGCGGTCGCGCCCTGCGCAATGCGGGACGTCGGGTTGGCTGCGGTGGGCTGCGCGGTCTCCGGGGAGGCGGTCCGGGCGGCACGCCGGGCCGGGCGCGACGCGGTGGGCGCGGTGCCTTGCTGGGTGTCGGCCGGGGTGCTGCCCGTGGCGGTGCCCTCGGCGGTGGGCACGGGGGCCTGGGTAGTGCGGGGGGCAGACTGCAAAGCGCGGGTGCTGGGCACGGGGTCCGTGGTCGCGTCCTGGGCGGTGCCAGCGGGAGTGGTGGGCACGGGGGGCGCTGGGGTGGTCTGCGCCGCGCGGGAGCCGGGGTGCGACACGGAGGGCGCCGTACGCGGGTCGCGGCGCGACGGAGTAGACGGGGCGTCCTGCGGGGTGCCGGTAGAGGTGTCCGTGCTGGTGCCCTGTGCGGCCGACGCGGGGGCGTTGGGCACCGGGAGCTGCGCAGTGCGCGCGGCGGGGCGCGAACGCGTGGGCGCGGTGCGGGCGACGGTGCCCTGTGCGGCACGTGCCGGGGTGGTGGGCATGGGGGCCGCCGGCGCGGCAGCGGGCGCAGCGCCCTGTGGGGCACGTGTCGGGGTGGTGGGCTCGGGGGTCGCGGGCGTGTTCTGTGCGGCGCCCGGCTCAGGGCGCGAATGCGTGGGCGCGGGGTGTGTGTTGGGCTGCGACGCAATGCCCTGCGGGGTGCCGGACGAGGGGTCTGCGGCGGTGCTGTGCGGGGCGGGCGCCGGGGCGCTGGGCACGGGGGTAGCCGGAGGGGGAACGGGCGCAGCGCCCTGTCGGGTGCCGTGAGGGGTGGCCGTGGCGGTGCCCTGTGCGGCACGTGCCGGGGTGGGGGGCACGGGGGTCGCAGTGGTTGCATGGGCAGCACCCGCCGCGCTTGCCGGTGCTGGGCCTGCGGGGTTGACCTGTGCGGTGCCCGCCGGGGTGGTGGGCGATGTCGGGTCCGGCGTGGACGGCTCGGGGGCGGGAGTGGCAGGGGTGCTCTTGGGGCGGGGATGGTGAGCGGTTCGGGGCACGGTCAGCGGCGCGGTCGTAGCCGACCGCCCGTGCACCGCACCGTCTGTGCCCTGCCGCCCGTGGACTGTGTCCGTGCCTTGCCGCCTGTGCGCCGTATCTTCCGTGCCCGGCACTTCGTGCGCTGTGCCGTCCGTGCCCGGCTGTACGTGCACCGAGTCGACCGGCGTAGGCCGCCCGTGGACCGTGCCGTCCGTGCCCGGCTGTACGTGCACCGAGTCGTCCGGCGTAGGCCGCCCGTGGACCGTGTAGTCCGTGCCGGGCAGTCCGTGCGTGGTGCCGTCCGGCGTAGGCCGCCCGTGGACCGCGTAGACCGTGCCCGGCAGTCCGTGCGCGGTGCCGTCCGGCTTCGCCGGTCCGTGTGCCGTGCCGTCCCGGGTCGGCTGGACGTGCGCTACGGCGTCCGCGCTCGGCCGTACGTGTGCCGAGTTCACCGGCGTCGGCTGCACGTGGGCCATGCCGTCCGTGCCCGGCAGCCAGTGAGCCATGCCGTCCGGTGTCGGTTGGACGTGCGCCGCGCCGTCCGGCTTCGGCAGTTCGTGTGCGGTGCCGTCCGGCGTCGGCTGGACGTGTGCCATGCCGTCCGTGCTTGGCAGTTCGTGCGCCGTGCTGTCCGTGCCCGGCTGGACGTGCGCCGTGTCGTCCCGGCCCGGCCGTACGTGCGCCGTGCCGTCCGTGCCCGGCAGGTCGTGACCCTTGGCATCCGGGGTCGGCGGGACGTGCGTCGGGTCGGCCGTATTCGCGGGTGCGGGTGCGGGTGTGGGCGCCGGGGGCGGCGGCGTGGGATCCGGGGCGGTGGTCGCGGCGCGCGACCCGCGGCGGAGGCGGGCCGCGGTCCAGGCGCGGGCGAGGCGGGCGGACAACATTTCCCGCCGTGGGCCCTCCTGCTCCGGTGTCGGGTGGGCGTCCGGCGGGGACGTGGTCCGGCCTTCGGACGGGGAGGCCGTGACCACCTCCGCCGCCGACGGAGCCCCGGCCGGGGTGCTGTCCACGGTGGCCGGGGCCCGCCAGTGGAGCGGCACGGCGGCACGCTGGGCCTGCTGGGCGCCCACATGCAGCCATGCGCTCGGTTCCGCGTCGAGGCGGAAGACCAGGGGGGCTTCACGGTCGATCAGGATGGTCTGCTCGCCGACCAGCCGGTGGTCGCGGAGCGACGCCAGGCCGTCGGTCGCACGCCCGGGATCGGTGACGGTCCGCACGTCCGCCGTGATCCGGCGGATCGGCTCCGGCAGGACGACCGGCACCCGGCAGACCGCAGGCTCGGGCCCCGCGCCCGCGTCCGCGCCCGCGGACCACGGCGTCGTGCCGCTGACTCCGTCGGCCCGGTGCATGCGCTATTTCCTGTCGTCGAGAAGCTGATTGATGTCCGCGATGCTCTGGATGTACGCACGCCGCTGGACGTGGTCCATATCGAGCAGTTCGCTGTGGGACCAATGGAAGTGGTAGGCGATGTACGCGATCTCGGAGCGCAGGTCCGCCGCCGCGTACACCTTCATCCCCCCAGGCGGCTCCCCATGTCCACGTCGAATTCGTGTCGGCACTCCGGACAGGCCGTCGACGCCACCGGAGTTCCGTCGAGATTGATCTTCTCGTAGAACTTCTGCAGGAAGGCCAGGTCGACGGCGAAGAAACTCCCCACCACTTCGGGGTCGATTTTCTCCAGGGTGCCCAGGCTGGTGATGATCTGGCTGAGGAGCACCACCGACAGATACGCGGGATTCTGGCGGACCCGGATATCACTCAGTGAATCCAGCTCGTCCCGGGCGGTCGCGAGCCGCATGACGCCCGTCCGGTGGGTCTTCCCGCGCTGGTCCACGTACCCGCGGGGAAGGGTGAACGGGAACTCGGCCGGGCCCGCCGCAGGCAGGGAGTCCCTGCCTGCGGCGGCCGGTACGTCCGGGGGCGCGGGCGTCGACGAGGCGGTTCGGGCATCGGGGCCGGTGCGCCCCTCCGACAGGCGCCCCCTTCTCACTTGGGCAGCCGCTCGTCGAAGCCGAGGGTGACCTTCCCGTTGTCCTTGTCGTTCGGCGGGGTGAACTCCATCAGGACGACGCCCTTGAACTTGGCCTCGCGGTGGATCTTCCCGAGCTGGTACTCAATGATCGTGCAGTTGCCCCGCTTGGCTCCGGGGCCCTCGTCGGCCCACTTCTGCAGTGCGTCGCTGACCGGCTTCACGGTCGGAGCGTTGGGGTCGACGATGTCCCAGTATTCGAAGGTGCAGTTGTCGAGCTCCTTCGGCTTGACGGGGTGCAGGACGCTCGTGGACTTGTCCCCGACGTGGAGGTTCTTCCGCTCGTACTCGTACCCGTACGAGGGGACCGTCGGATTACCGACGATCGTCTTGATTTCGTGGCTGTCGATCTTGATCTCGTAGCCCGAGGCGTCCGCCATTTTCTCTCCTTGTTAGGCGTGTGGATGTGCGGATATACGGTCTTTGAAAATGGAATGTGAGGGCCGCTGTTCGCCGCCTATTCGCCCGACATCGAGTCCTGGGCGATCCGGAAGATGACGAACTCGGCCGGCTTGACCGGAGCGACACCGATCTCGCAGATGACCTGACCCGAGTCGATGACCTCGGGCGGGTTGGTGGTCGCGTCGCACCGGACGTAGAAGGCCTCGTCCGGCGTGCTGCCGAAGAGGGCGCCGCTCTGCCATTCGGTGGTGAGGAACGCAGCGATGTTGCGGCGGATCGTCGACCACAGGCGCTCGTCGTTCGGCTCGAAGACGGCCCACTGCGAGCCCAGGTAGATCGACTCCTCCAGGTAGTTGAAGAGGCGTCGGACGTTCAGGTAGCGCCAGGCCGGGTCGCTGGAGAGGGTGCGGGCACCCCAGATGCGGATGCCGCGGCCCGGGAAGCTGCGGATGCAGTTGATGCCCGCCGGGTTGAGCTGCTCCTGCTCGCCCTTGGTGATCTGGATGCCGAGGTCGAGCGCCCCGCGCAGCACCTCGTTGGCGGGGGCCTTGTGGACGCCGCGGGCCTCGTCGTTGCGGGCCCACAGGCCGGCGACGTGACCGGACGGCGGCATCAGGAAGCCCTCGCCGGTGGACGGGTCGGCGACCTGGATCCACGGGTAGTAGAGCGTGGCGTACTTCGAGTCGAAGCCCGCCTCGTTCTGCCGCCAGTCGTGTACCTCGGTGGGGCCCATGTCCGGGAGCGGGTCGAGGATGGCCATGCGGTTGGCCATGTTCTCGCAGTGGTTGATCATGGCCATCTGGATGGCCTTGACCTGCTCGCGGCTGACGCTGCCCGCCTGGTAGGCGGCCATCAGGTCCGGGGCGACGACCATGGTGATGTCGTCGATGGCCTCCAGGCCGGACAGGCCGGAGCGGTCGTTGACCTTGCCGACGTACTTGCCGACGACGTCCTTGGCCACGATCTCGCCGCTCGCCGCGTTGCCCTTCGGGCCGGCCGGGAGGGCCAGCGAGGAGGAGTCGGGGAGGGCCAGCGCCGCGCCGGTGGCGGCCGGGGCCTCCTCCACCATGACGTACTGGGAGCGCTCCTTGACCTGCGTCACCACGTACGCCGGGGAGGACTTGTCGGCACTGACGTCGAAGGTCTCGGCGGCGGAGCCGTCGACCTTCACGGTGAAGGTGAAGGTGTCGCCGTCGGCGCCGGCACCGCTGCCGGCGTCGCCGTCCTTGGCGCCGGCCTTCGCCTTGTCGGCCGCGGTGCCACCGGCGGCCGGACGCTTGGCCTTCGGGTCGACGGGCTTCTTCTGCACGTCGACCGAGATGTCGCGGCCCGAGGCGGCCGGCAGCGCGGCGACCCGGAAGCCGCCGAGCACCTGCGCCGGTGCGGCGGTGACGGACTGGGCGGCGCCCTCCACCGCGTTCTTGCCGGAACCGCCGACGCGGACGACGTAGCAGGTGCCGCCACCGTTGGCGAAGTAGCCGTAGACGGAGTGCGCGAGGTAGGAGCCCTCGATGAACTCGCCGAAGGTCTTGGTGAACTGACCCCAGTTCGTGACGCGGACCGGCTCGTTGAGCGGGCCCTGCTCAGCGAACCCGACGAAGGCGGCCACTGCCGTTCCGACGCCCTCGACGGGGCGGGAACCGCCGACGGTTTCTTCAACGAATACGCCGGGGGACAGGTAGGTTGCCATCCAGCACTCCTTCTTGGTGAGTTATCACGAGGGGGTGAATCCTGGGTGGTTCGCACTTTCCGTCGTGGGGGAATGGAAAGGTCTACCCGTTCGCCGGGTCCGTGGATTCTGTTCAGGATCATGGCCAGTTGTTCGACGCCGTGTCAAACGGAAGCAATAGATATGGAAGTTCGCCGGGAATTTGTCATCCCAGGTCTGCGGCGGATCAACCTTTGGCCTACGGAGGTCGCATTCCCCGCCGGCGCGACGACAGAATTCCGTTGAATTCTCGACGATCAACCCGGGAGGTGACGAGTCAACTTTCGCCCCCCGTACGGGAGGTCCCGGCTGCCGAGACTGGAGGGCCGGCGCGTGCCTGCGCACCTACGAGCGGACGACCGACCTTGAGGAGGACGGCGGGTGACTACCCCCGACGCGGAGGGCCAGTACGAGGCCCTGGAGAAGTTCGGTACCGATTTCACGGCGGCGGCCCGTGACGGCAAGCTGGATCCGGTGATCGGCCGTGACCAGGAGATCCGCCGGGTCGTCCAGGTCCTGTCGCGCCGTACGAAGAACAACCCGGTGCTGATCGGTGAGCCCGGCGTCGGCAAGACGGCCGTGGTCGAGGGCCTGGCGCAGCGGATCGTGAAGGGCGACGTCCCGGAGTCGTTGAAGAACAAGCGGCTGGTCTCCCTGGACCTGGGCGCGATGGTCGCGGGCGCCAAGTACCGCGGCGAGTTCGAGGAGCGTCTGAAGGCCGTTCTCGCGGAGATCAAGGACAGCAACGGCGAAGTCGTCACCTTCATCGACGAACTGCACACCGTCGTCGGTGCCGGCGCGATCGGCGATTCGGCGATGGACGCGGGCAACATGCTCAAGCCGATGCTGGCCCGTGGTGAGCTGCGGATGGTCGGTGCGACCACGCTGGACGAGTACCGGGAGCGGATCGAGAAGGACCCGGCGCTGGAGCGCCGCTTCCAGCAGGTCCTCGTCCCGGAACCGTCGGTGGAGGACTCCATCGCGATCCTGCGCGGGCTGAAGGGCCGCTACGAGGCCCACCACAAGGTGGTCATCAACGACAGCGCGCTCGTCGCCGCCGCGACCCTCTCCGACCGCTACATCACCTCCCGGTTCCTCCCCGACAAGGCCATCGACCTCGTCGACGAGGCCGCCTCGCGCCTGCGCATGGAGATCGACTCCTCCCCGCTGGAGATCGACGAGCTCCAGCGCTCCGTGGACCGGCTGCGCATGGAGGAGCTCGCGCTGAAGAACGAGTCCGACCCCGCCTCCCGCGAGCGCCTCGACAAGCTGCGCAAGGACCTCGCCGACAAGGAGGAGGAACTGCGCGGCCTGACCGCCCGCTGGGAGAAGGAGAAGCAGTCCCTCAACCGGGTCGGCGAGCTGAAGGAGCGCCTGGACGAGGCCCGCGGCCAGGCAGAACGCGCCCAGCGCGACGGCGACTTCGACACCGCCTCCAAACTCCTCTACGGAGCGATCCCCGCCCTCGAACGCGAGGTGGAGGAGGCCGTCGAGGCGGAGCGAGAGGCCTCCCGCACCCTCGACCCCGACGACCAGATGGTCAAGGAGGAAGTCGGCCCGGACGACATCGCCGATGTGGTGGGCGCCTGGACCGGTATCCCGGCCGGGCGGCTGCTGGAGGGCGAGACGCAGAAGCTGCTGCGGATGGAGGACGAGCTGGGGCGCCGTCTGATCGGCCAGGGCGAGGCGGTCCGGGCCGTGTCGGACGCGGTGCGCCGTACCCG
>NZ_JBVJUY010000028.1:0-110240 GCF_055604165.1 Streptomyces sp. NPDC037242 | reverse complement strand
GCTCGCTCACCCGCGGCGAACCGTTGATCACCCGGGAGACCGTGCCTCGGCCGACTCCCGCCAGGGCCGCGACCTCCTCCAGAGTGGGCCTGCCGCCGCTCTGCCGTCCTCCGCTCACGCTCTTGAACTCCCCTCGTGTGCCCTCGCACTCCGCGTCGGGCGCGGGCCCGGCCTGTTGATCAGGTAAGTAGGACGGTGCACCCGCCCCGTAGCCGTGGGACACGTTACGCCGACTGGAGTGGGAGCGCTCCCACCCTACCCCCAATCCCCTCCCGCCACCACGGTCGCGTTCACAACCCGACGCGGGCAGTGCGCCAGAGAGGGGAGCCCTCCGCTCCCGAGGCTCCTACGTAATGAATTCGCGTTCATCTCTTGACACCCGTACCCGCCAGGCAGCAACCTTCCGGAACGATGTGGGAGCGCTCCCATCCAGGGGTGCGACAACGGCCTTCACATCCGGTCCGGGCGGGCCCCTCGCCGAGCCGCGAACAGCCCGCCGGACCCCCTGGCGCACAACGAGCACCACCTTGGACGAGGAGAGTGGAATGCGTACTTCCAGCAGCAGACACGGACGCGGACGCCGCACCGTGATCAACGCGGTCGCCGCAGTCGCCGTCGTAGCGACCGGTACGGCCATGCTCGCCGGCTGCGGCGGTGACAGCGACACGGGCAAGGGCGACGGTGCGGCCGGGGGCGAGCAGATCACGCTGCGGATCGGTACCTTCGGTTCCTTCGGCTACGACGACGCCACCGGGGCCAAGCTCTTCGCCGAGTACACGAAGACCCACCCGAACATCAAGATCGAAGAGTCGAACGTCGCCGACGGCCAGAAGTACTGGGACACGCTCAAGCTGCGCCTCTCCCGCGACAGCGGTCTCGCGGACATCCAGGCCCTGGA
This sequence comes from Streptomyces sp. NPDC037242, assembly GCF_055604165.1. NCBI lineage: Bacteria > Bacillati > Actinomycetota > Actinomycetes > Kitasatosporales > Streptomycetaceae > Streptomyces > Streptomyces sp. NPDC037242. Next base: position 109,342 of record NZ_JBVJUY010000028.1, on the reverse strand, counting down.
GGTCGGCTACATCGCGGAGGCCACCGGACCCGCCATGGCCGACAAGTGGACCGACCTCGGCAAGACGGGCGGCGCCGACCTCGGCGCCTTCCTCGACTGGAAGGTCAAGCAGGCCACCACGGCCGGCGGCCAGGTCATCGGACTCGGCACGGACATCGGCCCGATGGCCATCTGCTACAACAAGGACCTCTTCGCCAAGGCCGGCCTGCCGACCGATCGCACCGAGGTCGCGGGGCTCTGGGCGGGCGACTGGGCGAAGTTCATCGCCGCGGGCGAGACGTACAAGAAGAGCGCCCCGGCCGGGACCGCCTTCCACGACTCCGCGAGCGGCCTGTTCAACGCCGTGATCTCCAGCGAGCCGGTGCAGTACGCCAACGCCAAGGGCGAGCTGGACTACGAGAACAGTCCGGGCGTGAAGAAGGCGTGGGACACCGCCGTGGCGGCGGCGAAGGGCGAACTGACCGCGAAGCTGCGCCAGTTCGACGAGAAGGGCACCTGGAACGCTGCCTTCAAGAACTCAAAGTTCGCCACCGTGGCCTGCCCCAGCTGGATGACGGGCATCATCAAGGACCAGGCGGGCCCCGACAACCAGGGGAAGTGGGACATCGCCGCACCGCCCGTGGCCGGCAACTGGGGCGGCTCCTTCCTCGCCGTCCCGAAGTCGGGCAAGCACACCAAGGAGGCGGCCGAACTCGCCGCCTGGCTGACCGCTCCGGCCCAGCACGCCAAGGTCTTCGGCGTGAACGGCAACATCCCCTCCTCCAAGGACACCCTCAGCTCTCCGGCGGTGCAGGGCGCGAAGCTGCCGTACTTCGGTGACACTCCGGTCGGCAAGATCTACTCGGAAGGCGCGGCCCGCATCACGCCCGCCCCGATCAGCCGCTGGGACGGCCAGGTGAAGACCTTCCTCACCGACAACGGCATCCTCGACATCGAGCAGCGCGGCACCGACCCGGCGAAGGCCTGGGAGAACGTCAAGAAGCTGGTCGCCGACAAGATCGACAAGTAGCGGGGCACGCGGCGGCGGCCCGCCCCCACCCGCCCTCACCGCCTCCCGCCGCCTCCCTGCGGGTGGCGGCGGGCCGTCGCCGTCCGCACCACCGCACCACCGCACGCATCGACCTGGAAGGACGCCCCCGTGGCCACCTCCGTACGGGCGACCAGTGGCGGCTCCCCGCCGCCCGCCGCACAGCCCCCGGCCCCCGGCCCCGGCTCCCGCAAGCAGCGGACCTCCGGCCGGGGCGGACTGCGCAGTACGCTCTACCGCCTGGACCTGAAGGCGGTCCCCTACCTCTTCCTCGCCCCCTTCTTCCTCACCTTCGCCGCCTTCGGCCTCTTCCCGCTGATCTACACGGGCTGGCTCTCGCTCCACCGGGTGGAACTCGGCGGCAGCGCGCAGTGGAAGGGGCTGGAGAACTACACCTCCCTGGCGGACAGCGAGTTCTTCTGGAACGCCCTCGCCAACACCTTCACCATCGGCGTGATCTCCACCGTTCCCCAACTGCTGATGGCCCTCGGCCTGGCCCACCTGCTCAACTACAAGCTCCGTGGCCGCGGCTTCTTCCGCGTGGCGGTGCTCGCCCCGTACGCCACCTCGATCGCGGCGGCGACGCTCGTCTTCGCCCAGCTGTTCAACACCGACTACGGGCTGATCAACACGGCGCTGGGCTGGGTCGGCTTCGAGCCGGTGGCCTGGGAGTCCTCCAAGTGGCCTGCTCAGATCGCGATTTCGGTGATCGTGACGTGGCGCTGGACCGGCTACAACGCCCTCATCTACCTGGCCGCGATGCAGGCCGTACCCCAGGACCTCTACGAGGCGGCCGCGCTGGACGGGGCTTCGCGCTGGCGCCAGTTCCTCAGCGTGACCATTCCCTCGATCCGGCCGACGATCCTGTTCACCATCATCGTCTCGACCATCGGGGCCACCCAGCTCTTCGGCGAGCCGATGCTCTTCGGCGGCAGCGTCGGCATCAGCGGCGGCAGTGGGAACCAGTTCCAGACGCTGAGCCTGCTCATGTACGAGAAGGGCTGGGTCACCGGCGCGCTGGGCCAGGCCTCCGCCATCGCCTGGGTCATGCTCCTGCTCCTCCTGCTCATCGGCGGCCTCCAGGCTCTGGTCTCCCGCTCGAACCGCAACCGCAACCGCAACCGCAACCACGCCGGCCGCATTCGCACGAAGGCGGGGAGCTGAATCCATGAGCCGCACACTCGACACGACCGCCGCCGGTGCGCCGCGCGCCAGGCGCCTTCGCCCGTCGGCCGGCCGCCAGCACCACGCCGGACCGCTGACCTACGTCCTGCTGGGCCTGGCCGCGCTGGTGTCCCTCTTCCCCCTGTACTGGAACCTCGTCGCCGCCTCCCATACGGGCGAGCGCGTGGTCGAGGCCCCGGCCCCACTCCTGCCCGGCCCGCGGCTCTTCGACAACCTCTCCTTCGCCTGGAACCAGGTCGACATGGGCGAGGCACTGGTCAACACCACCATCGTGGCCGGGCTCGTGGCCCTGTCCACCGTCCTGTTCTCCACCCTGGCCGGCTTCGCCTTCGCCAAATTGGCCTTCAGGGGCAAGGGCGCGCTGCTGGCGCTGGTGGTGGCGACCATGACGATCCCGCCGCAGCTCAGTGTGATCCCCCTCTACCAGATCATCACCGACCTCGGCTGGGTCGACCAGTTGCAGTCGGTCGTCCTGCCCTCGCTGGTCGCGGCGTTCGGGGTGTTCTTCATGCGCCAGTTCCTCATCGAGGCCTTGCCCGTGGAGCTGGTGGAGGCGGCCAGGATGGACGGGGCGCACAGCCTGCGCATCATCTGGCACGTGGTGTTCCCGGTGGCCCGGCCCGCGATGGCGGTCCTGGGAATGCTCGTCTTCGTCCAGGCCTGGAACGACTTCTTCTGGCCCTTCATCGCACTGACCCCCGACGGGAACCCCACCCTCCAGGTCGCCCTGGCCGGCCTCGGCGCGGGCAACCACACCGTCGACCAGGCCGTCGTGCTGACCGGCGCGCTCATATCCACGCTGCCGCTGCTCCTGGTCTTCGCCGTACTCGGCAAGCACATCGTCGGCGGCATCACCGCCGGCGCCGTCAAGAACTGAAGGCGTCCGCCGAGGACGACCGTACCGCCGGTCCGTCACCCTGCCTTCCGACACGACTTCATCCGGCACCACTTCATCCAAACCTGCGTTGGGAGCGCTCTCCTATGACCGCGTCCGAGACCCGGCCACTCCCGGCCACCCGCACCTTCCCGCCCGACTTCCTGTGGGGCACGGCCACCGCCGCGTACCAGATCGAGGGCGCAGCCCGGGAGGACGGCCGGACCCCGTCCATCTGGGACACCTTCTCGCACACCCCGGGCAAGGTCTTCGAAGGCCATACCGGTGACGTGGCAGTGGACCATTACCACCGCTTCCCCGAGGACGTCCGGCTGATGTCCGAACTCGGCCTGGGCGCCTACCGGTTCTCCGTGTCCTGGTCCCGCGTCCAGCCCACCGGCCGGGGCCCCGCCGTCCAGAAGGGCCTGGACTTCTACCGCCGGCTCGCAGACGAACTGCTCGCCGCCGGCGTCACACCCGCCCTCACCCTCTACCACTGGGACCTCCCCCAGGACCTGGAGGACTCGGGCGGCTGGCCGGAGCGCTCCACGGCCGAGCGGTTCGCCGAGTACACGGGCCTGGTGGCCGACGCCCTCGGAGACCGGGTGAAGCACTGGATCACCCTCAACGAGCCCTGGTGCAGCGCGTTCCTCGGCTACGCCTCCGGCGTGCACGCCCCGGGCCGGACCGACCCGGTCGCCGCTCTGCGCGCCGCCCATCACCTCAACCTCGGTCACGGCCTCGCCGTCCAGGCCCTGCGCGCGGCGCTGCCCGGGGACGGTCAGGTCGCGGTCTCCCTCAACCTCCACGAGGTGCGCCCCCTGACCCCGTCGGCCGGGGACCGGGAGGCGGCCCGGCGCATCGACGCCGTCGGCAACCGGATCTGGCTGGGCCCGATGCTGGAGGGCGCCTACCCCGAGGACCTGCTCGCGGACACCGCGCACCTGACCGACTGGTCCTTCGTACGGGACGGCGACACCGCCACGGTGCACCAGCCCCTGGACCTGCTCGCCGTGAACTACTACACCCCGACGGTCGTCTCGCACGCGGCGGAGGGCGGAGCGGTGCCGCAGGACGACGGGCACGGCAACAGCGAGCACTCGCCATGGCCCGGTGCGGAGGGCGTGGCCTTCCACCGGGCGCCGGGTGAACGTACCGCGATGGACTGGCCGGTCGACGCCGGCGCCCTGTACGACCTGCTGACCCGGACCGCCGCCCGCTACCCCGGGCTGCCGCTCTTGGTCAGCGAGAACGGCGCCGCCTACGAGGACGAGATCGGCCCCGACGGCACGGTCCACGACCCGGAGCGCGCCGCCTACGTCCACGCCCACCTCGACGCGGTGCACCGGGCGATCACGGCCGGGGCGGACGTGCGCGGGTACTTCCTCTGGTCGCTGCTGGACAACTTCGAGTGGGCGTACGGCTACGCCAAGCGGTTCGGCGCCATCCACGTCGACTACGACACCTTGGAGCGCACACCCAAATCGAGCGCGCACTGGTACTCCCGCGTGGCCCGGACAGGAGAACTGCGCGCTCCCGGCGAGGCGTAGCGGTCGGTGCCGGTGGCCTCGCCAGCAGCCCGAGCCCACCGGCAGGCCGCCGGCACCAGGAAGGCATCCACCGGAGTGGGCCGGCCCCACACCCGGTCCGCCCATGTCGTCCCGTGCTCTTGCCGGTCGGTGATGAGCCGGTCGTCGTGGGCCGAGGACTTCGACAACCCGACTGGGAACGACCAGGCCGTGACGAACGATTGCCGACCATGCCGTGACGACGCAGGACAGACCTGCCGGGCCTCGATTGTGCATCGCAGGCACCGTGTGATGATGTGCGTCCACCCCGGGGAGGCGATGGTGCTGAGAAAGGGCGCGCGGTGGGCCGCGGGCGCAATGACCGCGGTCTGCTTGGCACTGCTGCTGGGCCCCAGCAGCGAACCGGGCGGAGGCGTTCCGGTCGGCAGGCCGCTGCCGCCCGATGCCGCCGAGGAGGTCGTACCGGACCGGGTCGCCACGTGGAACATCTGCAATCCGTGCGGGGGCGGGCACAATTTCAGCCGGGCGACACAGATCGCCACGTATGCACCGCAGGTCATAGGCCTCCAGGAGGCGTGCGTTCGTGACGTCGAACAGATCCGTACCTACCTGGAAGAGGTCTACGGGCTGACTTACCGGGTCGAGTACGGGACGGTCCTGCGGAACTGGAACCGCTGCGGTGGGCTGCCGTGGCGGCCGGGCGGCTTCGGCCAGGCGATCCTCTCGGCGGCGCCGATGACCGACCGGGTGAGCGTCGAATACCCCGACGGCGGCTCCGAGGACCGCGGCTACCTAGCCGTCACCACGTTGGTGGGCGGCCGACCCGTCCGCGTCTTCAACACCCACCTCGCCGAGCGCCGGCAGGGGGCGGTGCGGGCGCGCCAGGTGGCGGTACTCGCCGGGGAAGTCGCCCGTCACGACCGCGCGATCGTCCTCGGCGACTTCAATGCCGTGCCGCACGCGCCCGAACTCGGCCCGATGTGGGCCCTGGCCCTGGACACCGACACCGACTGCCGTCCCTCGACCGCCAGCACCGGCACTTGCACGGCGACCACCGACTGGAACAGCAAGTTCGACTACGTGTTCCTGCGCGGCATCATCCCGCGCACACACCGGGTCCGCCCCAGCCCGTACTCGGACCACCACTTGCTGTACACCGACCTGAACCGGGGCTGACGGCCTTCGTGCATGGTTGGCGTGAGGACGTGGTCGGCTGTGGATCGGCCTGTTGATCATGTGCGTGTGGCGGGCAGTGCGGGGCGGGAGTGCGTCGGCTGCTCGCCGCCGGGCTCCCGCTGCCGGTCAGCGCGGCTGGTGGGCTTGTTCGCCCTTCGCGGTGAGCATGTCGATCAGGCCGTGACTCGTGTTGTCGGCCGAGGAGAACTCGTAGAGCTCGGCGCCTTCGAAGGTCGCGTCCTCGGTGCTGCGGAGGAACATGTCCTGCTCGTACCGGATGAGGGCGGCCTCGATGTCGTCGGGGTGGGAGGCGAGGGCCTTGCCGAGTTCGGCGCCGTCGAGCAGGGCCAGGTTGGCGCCTTCCCCGTTCGGGGCCGCGAGGTGGGCGGCGTCGCCGATCAGGGTGACCCCCGGCACCCGGTTCCACTGGTGCCCGGTCGGCAGGGCGTAGTGGGGGCGCAGGACCGGCGCTGTGTCGCCGTCGGTGATCAGGGCGGTGAGTTCCGGTGCCCAGCCGTCGAACTCCGCGGCAATGCGTGCGCGGGCCGAGGCCTCATCGGTGAAGTCGATGGCGGCGAACCAGTCCTGCGACCTGGCCAGCGCTACGTAGGTGTGCAGGGTGTCGCCGCTCTCCCGGTGGGCGAAGATCTCCCTGCCCGGTGCGGGCGCGATCAGCATCCCGCCGCCGACCGCCTTCGCGGCGGCGGGATGCCGGGTGTCTGCGTCGAAGAGGTACGTCTCGACGAACGCGGTGCCGGTGTACTCGGGTACGGCGGCAGAGAGCAGCGGCCGGACCCGTGACCACGCGCCGTCCGCGCCGACCAGCAGGCTGGTGACCACCGTGCCGCCGTCGGCGAACGTCACCTCGTGGCGGCCCGAGCCGAGGGCGCGGGTGCTGCTGACCTTGTGCCCCCAGCGGACGGTGCCGGCGGGCAGCGAGTCGAGCAGGATCCGGCGCAGTTCACTGCGCTGCGCCTCGGGGCGTCCGCCCGTACCGTCGTCGGCCTTGTCGAGCAGGACGGTCCCGTCCGGGTCGATGACCCGCATCGCCTGGCGGCCTTCCAGGACGATGGCGTGGAACTCGTCCATCAGGCCGGCCGCCTTGAGGGCGAGCTGTCCGTTGTAGTCGTGGATGTCGAGCATCCCACCCTGCATGCGCGCAGACGGGGAGGTTTCCGCCTCGTAGATTGTGACCGGGATTCCGTGGACGTGAAGCACGCGGGCCAGCGCGAGTCCGCCGAGTCCCGCGCCGATGATCGTTACGGGCGTGTGCATGGTGGCTCCTTCGGGATCGGGCCGCCCGGCGAACTCCGGCCAGCCGTCCCTGGAAAGGTGCCAGGCCTCGCCTACGAGCCCCCGACATCGGGCCGATAGCACCCGACAACACCCCGACAGGCGGCCGACAATGCGAGTCGGCCAGACCCGGACGGGTCTTGGGCCGGAGCACAGGATCAGATCAGACGGAGGCCGTGTTCCCCCAGCTCCTCCTACGAGCGCTCAAGTTTGGGGCGTCGCTCGGTCATCCTCAACGAAGGCGTCCTTTTCGGGTCCGATGTGGCGAAGGACTGTTTCAAGATCGCCCGTGCCGACGAGCCCGTCGATGACCCTGACCATCGACGGCACACCGGCCTCGCGGACGATGAGGCCGTCCCAGACCCACCAGTAGTCGCCTTCTGGTTCGCCTGCCTGCCGCTGACGGTCCATGATCCGATGCACCTCATCAAGAGTGAACATGGTTCCGCACCAGCGATCGCCGTCATCACGGGTGACCCACATGTCCACGTTGCAGACCTCGTCGAGGTCCTCTCCCTCATCGGGTACGAAGCAGATCTCGTACCCGTCACGCCTGACTCGGTAGAAGGGGCCGTCCCACATAGTCGCTCCCTAGCGCTCTGCCGCACGCCGTCCTCGCGAACCAAGCCGGACGGCCCACCACTACAACACGCCTCGCCAATGGGTGCTGGCTGGCTGTCAGCCGAGGAAGACCCGCCCGGCGGACATCCAGCGCTCTTCGGTCGAGTGGACGCTGGAGGAGCTGACGCTCCACCGGTAGCCGGCGAAGCCGCCCGTCGTGTTGTCCGAGTAGAAGATCATGTGGCCGTAGCCGACGCCGGTGCCGACGGCCCAGTCGGTCACGTTCCCCGCGGCGTCAAGGATCGGCTGGTGGCGGGAGTCGGGGAAGGCCTCGTAGTTGGCGAGGTTGCCGTTCTTCGGATCACCGTGCGGAATGTGTGTGCAGTCGATGATCTCGAAGATGCGCGGTGTCACGTTGTCGCCGAGCTTGGCGTCCACGACGCTGTTCCGGAAGATTCCCTTGGCCTTGCGGACCATGACGATGTGCCCCGTGTAGGCACTGTTGGGGTCGTTGTAGTCGATCGCGACCAGATCGCCGGGTCTGAGGTTGACCGGCTTTTTCACCTGCTGGATGTTGAGGATCTCCGCGGCGCCCTTGAAGCCGGCCTGATACTCCTCCGCGCTCGGGGACCACTTGCTGCCGCCGGTGGGGAGGCTCGGGTAGAAGTTGTCGTGGAAGTACTGTTCTGTCGCCCACCCGGTAGAGGTGCCCTCGCCGTACGCGCGCATGAGCGTCTTCGTTATGAACGTCGAGCACTGGGCCAGCGCCCGGTATTGGCCGGCTTGGCCGGGGCTCCCCCAGTTCAGCACGGTCGACCGTGGGTCCCCGGCCAGCTTGTACTCATTGGCCGGATCCGTGTTCGACGGGACCGACAGCGGCAGCATCCGCAGATAGTCGATCATCTGCTCGGCCTCGATCTGATGCGGAAGCGTCGGGAGGTACGGATCGGCTGCCGGAGCCGACGACGTGGACTCGGCATGTGCCGGACCGGCGACGCCGGCCAGGACGCCGCCGGCCGCGAGTGCGGCTCCGCCCGACATCAGTCCGCGTCGGCCCAGGAGGCGTGGGGTGTTCAGGTTCAAGACTGTGCTCCATTCGAGATTGCCTACTCGCGAAAGCCGCCGTCGCTGCGGGCAGCGCCAACTCCGGGGACTGAACATCCGTGGTGGAGGCAGGGTTTCGTTCGACGAGTCACAGCGTAGGTGAGGCCGTACTTTCGTTTGAATGCGGCCGGTGGGCCGTGGCCGAGGCGTGCCTCGCCTGCGGAACCGCCGCGGACTTCGGCGAAGGTGACGGCTGTGCGTTCGGACATCCAGCACGCGGCCGTTCGACCTGCTTCGTCGGCCACAGGAAGGCAGCCTGGCTGCCGACGCGCTGGTGCTGACGGATCTCGACAGCCCTTCCTCGGCACCAGGTCATCGTCCGCTCACGAAACCTGCCCACCAGTGCTCTCCGTTGTTGCCTACGCAGCCAGGCGTACGGCTTCGGACCCGACCCAGCGGTTCCGGGGGCGCCCGCCGGCCTCAGTTCCCCGCAGGGAGCGGAGACGGGCGGACAGGGAAGGTCGGGAAGGCGCCCTTGGGGGGCGGGGAGGGGGCGGGGGTGAGGGTGGGGCAGACGCGGCGGAAGGGGACGCCCGGGGCCATCCGCTCCCATTCGGCGAGGGTGGGGTTGGCCGCGGCGAGGCGGCAGGCGCGGCCGACCGGGTCACTCAGGGTGGCGCCGAGCTGGGCGATGCTCCAGCGGACGGCCTGACCGGGGTAGTTGTACGTGGTCAGTGTGGCGCCGTCGGAGGAGATGCCGAGGGCGCGTGCCTCGTCGTCCAGGGTGAGCGTCGCGACGGGGTGCGGAGCGGTGGGGTCCCACACGTCCCAGGCCAGGAGCCGGGTGCCGGAGCCGGCGCCCGTGAGCAGTCGGCCGTCTGCGCTGAACGCGTACGGCCCCGTCTCGCTCCCCTCGGGGAGGTGGCCCCGGAACCGGGGCCGGGCCGGGTCGGAGACGTCGTAGAGGAAGCCTCCCCTTTCACCGAAGTCCGTGACCACCAGGCGGCCGCCCGCCGCCCATCGACGGGGACATGCTCGCCGTCGCGGATCACGCGGCCGACCTCGCGAAACGCGGCGTAGGTGGCGTTCTTATGGGAACCCGAGCGCAGCCGCTTGAGCGGCGGGCCAGAGTCCGGCTCCGAGCAGAGTTCGGCTGTCCGCACTCCCACATGCCCGGACGGGAGTAGTCACAGCTGAGGCTGTGGATGCCGGTGGCCGTTGCCCATCAAAGCCGAAGAGGTATGGACCGTCTGCGAGGACCGGGATCAGTGCGTGCGTACGCCGTCAATGGCGATCGACAGCAGGAGGTCTGCCTCGGCCTGGCCGTCGATCTCCCGCTCGGTGGCCAGCGCGATGGCGCCGACGAGCTTCAGCAGTGGCGCGACGGTGATCCCGGCGCGCACTGCACCTGCCGCTTGAGCGCGCACAAGGAGGGCCTCCCCGGCAGCGGTGATCAGGTCGTGGCAGGTCTCCCCCAGCGCGGGGTCCCCGTCCCGCATCAGCGAAGCCCCCAGGCCTCGGTTGGCCACGGCGTGCGCGCCGACGGCGTGCAGCCAGGTGGACAACGCCTGGCCAGGGTCGGAGTCGGGGTCAGGGTCGGCGAGGAGGCGGTCCGCCTTCGCGCACAGGGCCACCACCCGCTCCTTGAAGACCGCCTCCAGGAGTGCCTGCCGGGAGGGGAAGTGACGGTGCAGGGTGGCCGAGCCGACTCCGGCACGGCGGGCGACCTCCTCAAGGGAGGCGTCGGCGCCATGCTCGGCGATCAAGGACCCGGCGGCGGCCACGATCTTCTCGGCGTTGCGACGGGCGTCGGCCCGCCTCGGCCGACCTGGCGGTGCGGCGGCGTCCTTGGGCACGCACTGCGGAACGGGAACCTGTCCACCGGGCTCGCGCCGGAGGTCCCCCAGCAGATCATGGCCGTCGACGATGTCGGCGCCGTCACAGCGCTGGCGTTCTCCCGGCCGAAGGAGTGGATCGGCAGGGCCGTCTCCCTGGCCGGGGACGAACTCACGCCGGTTCAGATCGCCGCGGCAATCGGGAAGGCGCTCGGCATACCCCTGCCCTACGTTCAGATCCCGATCGACGCGATCCGGGCCCTGAGCGAAGACTTCGCCTACGCCAACGAGTGGCTCAACGAGCACGGCTACCGCGCGGACATCCCCGCCACCCGGGAGATCCACCCCGGCACGATGGACTTCCGCACGTGGCTGGAGCGCACCGGCGCGTCCCAGATCGCCGTGTTCCTGAACTCCGTACGCACCACAGGGCAGGACACATGAGCGCCCGCACTCACCGCCTCGGGCGCGCCGGGATCTGGGCGTCGGATTTCGACCACCCCTCCGCGCCCGAGGTACGTACGGCGGAACTTGCCTCACATACCTGACGCAACGGCATGTGCCCTGAACTTCGGTGACGCGGTCGTGGACGAGGTAGGAACACGTCAGCCCACGCGGAGACCGACCGCCAGCGTCAGTTCGAGGACCCGGTGCGGCGAGGCGAGATCCGGAAACAGCTCCCGCAGCTGCGACATCCGGTACCGGACGGTCTGGGGATGGACGAACAGCGCCGCCGCCACCTCGTCCCGCCTGCCCTGGTGCAGCAGCCACGCCCGCAACGTCTCCTCCAGCCGCCGCGCGGTCGCGGCGGGCAAGGTCCGCAACGGTGCGAGGGCTCGGGCACGCAGGTCTGCGAAGGCGTCCGCGTCGGCGCTCAGTACCAGCTCGGGCAGGTGGTCCTCGGTGTCGCGGATGTCGGAGGAGAGAGAGCGCGCGCGTGCGGCTCGCGCGTACGAGTCGGACCCACGGGTCCAGGGCCGGGGCGGGCCGACCACGGCGGTGCGGTCGGTCAGCTGCCGCAAGAGACGTGACCGGTCGGCATCGGGGACGAGCAGCACGCCGGAGGCGTCCGGCAGATCGTCGAGGACCAGGGTGCCCGGGTCGAGCGAGCGGTAGGCGGGCCGGGCCTGGGCGGCGGGCAGCAGGACCGCGGTCAGCGAAACCGGCGGCTGCCACCCGGCCCGCCCAGCGGCGGCAAGGAGTACGTCCGGGCTCGCGCCGGCGAGGAGGTCGCGGGCCAGTTGTTCCAGGTGGCGCTCGTGGGCGCGGCCCCGGGCGGCCAGTTCGTCGGCGTGGCCCGCGGCGCTCGCGGCGGAGAGCTCGTCGATGTAGGCGAAGGTCAGCTCGGCGAACTTGGCGACCTCGGCGGCGGGCAGACCTGCGGGTACGGCGCCTGCGGCCAGGCCTCGCCAGGCCACGCGGGCGCCGACCCGGTAGGCGCTGAGCAGAGCGTCCATGGAACGGCCGTCGCGTACCTCGCCGCGGCCCAGCTCGTAGGCCGCGTCGCGGGCGTCGCCGCCCGTGGCGTTCCCGCTCGCGAGGTCCAGGTAGAGGCCCAGGGCGGTGCGGACGGCTCGGCGGATGGTGGCGCCCATCCGGCCCGAAAGGGCGTTGGCGTAGGGAGGGACCTCGTCGATGATCGCCTGGACGACCTCGTCGGCGGTGGTCCTCAGCGCGGCCCGAAGCGCGGTGACCGTCGTCTCATCCAGGACCAGTTCGCTGGCCCTCCGGACTGCATGGCTCACGTTTTGTTCCTTGCGAACAATTCAACCGATCAGATTCACGTCCTGCGGACAGGACTTTACCCTCTGAAGCGCATCAAGCTGGGGTCATGACGAGTGCAGCCCTCCGCAGTAGGGCGTGGAAACTGCTGGAGATGGTCACGACGCCGCTGCTGCCGTCGGACTACCTCGACCTGGTCAGCCCGCTGCGTGCGGGTGCCGACCTACGGGGGCGCATCGAGGCCGTGCAGCCCGAGACGGATGACGCCGCGACCATCGTGATCAGGCCGGGCCGGGGCTGGCGCGGTCACACGGCCGGTCAGTACGTACGGATCGGGGTCGACGTCGACGGGGTGCGCCTGTGGCGTGCCTACTCGGTCACCTCGCCGACGAACCGCCAGGACGGCCGGATCGCGATCACCGTGAAGGCGATCCCGGACGGCAAGGTCAGCAACCACCTGGTCCGCAGGGCGAAACCGGGCACGCTGATCCAGCTCGATCAGGCGACCGGTGACTTCGTGGTGTCGGAGACCAAGCCCGCCAAGGTGCTCTACCTGACCGCCGGCAGCGGCATCACGCCGGTCATGGGGATGCTGCGCGACATCGAGTTCGACGACGTCGTCATGATCCACTGCGCACCTCGGCCGCACGATGTGATCTTCCGCAACGAGCTGCACGACTTGGTCGCGGACAAGAAGCTGCGGCTCACCGAGGTGCACACCGACACGGACGGCCTGCTCGACATCGGCCGTCTCGGCGAACTCGTCCCCGACTGGGCCGAGCGCGAGACCTGGGCCTGCGGGCCCGCGGGCCTGCTCGACGCCGCCGAAGAGCACTGGACCGAGCACGGCGTCCCGGAGCGCCTGCACACCGAACGCTTCCGCCCCAGCATCGTCGTCGCCGGCGACGGTGGCGAGGTCACGTTCAGCACCACCGGCAAGACCGTCGACGCGGACGGCGCCACGCCACTGCTGGACGTCGGCGAGGAGGCCGGCGTGCTCATGCCGTCCGGGTGCCGCATGGGCATCTGCTTCGGCTGCGTCACGCCGCTCAAGGCGGGCGCCGTCCGCGACCTGCGCACCGGCGAGATCACCGAAGCCGAACCGGGCGTCCTCATCCAGACCTGCGTGTCCGCCGCGGCGGGCCCCTGCGACATCGAACGGTAGGAGCACCTTGACCGCCATCGACCCCACCGCCCACCTGACCGCGGAGCAGATCGAGGAGCTCGGCCGCGAGCTGGACGCGATCCGCGACGAGGTGATCGCCAGCCGCGGCGAGAAGGACGCCGCCTACATCCGCAAGGTCATCTCGGCGCAGCGCAAGCTCGAACTGGTCAGCAGGGGCGTACTGCTGTTCTCGATCTTCCCGCCCGCGTGGCTGATCGGCACCGCCGGTCTGTCCGTGGCGAAGATCATGGACAACATGGAGATCGGCCACAACATCCTGCACGGCCAGTGGGACTGGATGCGGGACCCGAAGATCCACTCCACCACCTGGGACTGGGACCACGTCTCGCCGGCCGAGCAGTGGAAGCACTCGCACAACGAGCTGCACCACACGTACACCAACGTGATGGGCAAGGACAACGACCTCGGCTACGGCATCATGCGCGTCGACGAGGACCAGAAGTGGCACCCGTTCCACCTCGGCCAGCCGCTGTGGAACTTCATCAACGCCTGCTTCTTCGAGTACGGCATTGCCGCCTACGACCTGGAGCTCGGCAGGAACCTGAGCAAGCGCCGCCGCAAGAACCCGGAGTTCCGCGCGCGGGCCAGGGCCGTGGGCCGCAAGATCCGCAAGCAGGTGCTCAAGGACTACGTGATCCACCCGCTGCTGTCGGGCCCGTCGTTCCTCACCACGCTCGCCGCCACGTTCACCGCGAACCTGGTCCGCAACATCTGGTCCCACTCGGTGATCATGTGCGGGCACTTCCCCGAGGGCGTGCAGGTCTTCGAGCGCCGGTCGATCAAGGGCGAGACGCGCGGCCAGTGGTACCTGCGCCAGATGATGGGCTCGGCGAACATCAGCGGCAGCAAGGCCATGCACTTCATGACCGGCAACCTGTCGCACCAGATCGAGCACCACCTGTTCCCGGACCTGCCGAGCAACCGGTACGCCGAGGTCGCGGTGAAGGTGCGCGCCTTGTTCGAGAAGTACGAGCTGGACTACGTCACCGGGCCGCTGCCCAAGCAGGTGTACTCCGCGTGGCACAAGGTCTTCCGGCTCTCCCTTCCGAACAAGAAGCCCAAGGTCAAGACGCCGGACCGCGAGCAGGAGCTCGTCGCGGCCTGACTCCCGCTACTGGTTCGGACCCGGGCCCTTCGGTACGGGCCCGGTCAAGGGCTGCGAGCCCACAACTCACTGCAGGAGAGCCGCACCCCACTCATTGGACGTCACTGCTGGCACCGCCCGAACGTCACCACGTAGGTCGCGGCGCCGCTCTGGCCGGCTCCGGCCGGGTCCGCGGAGCCGGCCAACGCCGCGCTACCGATGTCGCGCAGCGTCCCGTTGAGGATGTTCGCCCGGTGTCCCGGGCTGTTCATCCACCAATTGACGGCGGCGCTCGGCGTGCCCGAGGTGCCCCAGCCGGTGTACGTGATCTCAGCGACCTGCCACGATCGGGGGTTGGGGCAGTAGCCGGCCCCCATGATGCGGCTCTGCGGTGTCGAGCCCGTCTGTGGGTTGGTGTGCGAGTCCTTGCCCGGCCCCCACCACTTCAGTTGCACGGCCGCAGCGGCATGCTGCTGGGCCGCGGTGTTCAGAGCGGAGTTGACGGTGAGCGCCGGCAGCCCGCGCTGCGTACGCTGCGCGTTGATCAAGCCCACAACGTCCCCGGGCTGGGCAGCTGCGTCCGAGGACGCGGCAACGGGGGCCAGCGTCGCCGCCAGGATGGCGGCAACGGCCGGACCGATGAGCCTCCGGGTCCGTGAAGCAGTGCATTTCACGAGGTACACCTCCCGCGACCACGAACAGTGGTTTCGAGCGCTTGGGTGAGGCGACCAGCCGCTTTCGCTTCGACGTCACTTCCAGGCTGCCATCCGCACCACCCAACCGCCATCGGAGGCCGGTCCGACCGCTGCCGGGGAGGAACGGCCCTTCGGTGAAACGAATGGGCCAGCGCCCCGGAACGCTTCCCGGAACACCTCGCCGCCGCGCGGGCCTACTACGGGCAGCCCGGAACCCTGGCCTCGCCGCAGCACGCCACAAGCCGGTCGGGCAATGGCTGACCGACATCCGCCAGCCCGGCAGACTCGGTAAAGGCCCCGCACGGGCCGAGCGGCGGGCCGCCGCCCTCGCTGCGATCGATAAGTACTGGAACCCCGCCATCGGCGGGTGGACCGTGGACTGGCAGCGACACTACGCCTACCTACCGGCTGCTGGCTGCAAAGCACGCTTCACAGGGGCAACGGCAGCCCCGCGTTGGCGCGCGGCCTGCCACCCCGGAGGGCCAGTGCCACCATGTGGTGCTGGCCGCCTCTGCGGTGCCCCGCAGCCGGCCGGCTACGCAAGCGTCACCCGCAAGCCACCCCGCCCCGACCGGAACCCCTCGATCACCCCGCACCTCCCTCACCACGGCCAACGGCGCAGTTCCCGGTGCGTTCAGCCGGCCCCACCGACGCCCCGAACACCCCCGCCGTCAGAGCGGCCAGCTCGTCGGCATCCGCAGCGGCGGCCTGGAACACGCCGAGGGGCACGTGCCGGTCGAGCAGGGCCGGCAGGTCCCGGCGCCGCGCGAGGCAGCTACGTGGTCCGGGTGCACGGCGGGGAACTCACAATCCCCGCCGAGGCGGACCAGCAGGCCGCCCCCGCCGAGGTGGCCCGACCGCCGAGCCCCCGGAGCGTGCGCAGCAGATCGCCGACCCCATCGACGAATGCAGAGGCCTACTCACGGCAGGCACCGACATGGACGCCGTCCAGCAGCATCTGGCAGACCGAGGCGTCCCCATCATCAGCGCCATCCTCATCACCACCAGACTCCTCGGCGACCACCCCAGCACACTGCAGGCCGCACGAGAGATCGTCGAATGCAGCCCAGCACGCACACCCGGCGCTGCCATAGGGGTCTGTCCGCAATGTCAGTTGGGAGCCATAGCCGGAGGCGTCGAGGGTGACCGTGACTTGGTAGTGGCGGGCTCATTTGTCGTATCGGGATCGGTGGTGTCCAGCGCGTTGGGGCCGCGCTCCTCAAGCCCGCCGAGCACCTGGCGCAGGCCCTCCGAGCCCTTCCACGGATCCGCGCACCATTTGCTGTGCCGAACCCACCGCATGTGGGCCAGGTCCAGGACAGGCTCCGCGGCAAGGTCGTCATCGTCCCTTGAGCCCGGGCGGCGGCTTCGGGCGCCGCGCCAGGTCGTCAGGCGGGCTGGACGGTGATCGTCCAGAGGCGCTTCGTGGCCCGGGTAAGGGCCACGTACAAGTCCCTCTCCCCACCGGGGCGGGCCGTGATGATCTCCTCGGGGTTCATGACCACGACCCCGTCGAATTCCAGGCCGCGTGCTTCGGACGCCGGCACGATGCGTGCGAGGTGAGCGATGCCCTGGGCCGTCAGCTCGCTCACCCTGCTGTCCGCGCAGACCACTCCCAGAAGCTCGCGCGGGTACGCGGTGCTCTGTGCGCGGAGTTCCTTACAGGCCGTCAAAGCGGTAACCGGACTGACTCTCAGTCCGTTCGGCGACTCGCGTTGGATTCTTCAGCTTCGTTCCACATGACTGACATGGCGCCGACCGGTGCGAATTCGATCTGCGGGTCGGAACTGTGGACCAGACACATCACGCGGCGTCCGAACAAGGCGGCCCGGCGGGCGTTGTCAGCAATGATGTCCAGGATCACCTGCGCGCTCTCCGGCTGCGCTGCAGCGAAGACGTCGAAGTTGGTGAAGACCAGGACCAGACCGGTGGCCTGCGGGGGGATGCCGTATGCGGCGTAGGCGGCGACATCGCCGAAGCAGTCGTTGAACGCGTCGAAGCTGCGCCCGTAGAAGTTGGGGAAATCCAGGGCGGCACCGATCGCTCTGAGGGCGTCGCCCGCCGATGGCCAGGCGGCCGCGTCCAGACTCGTGACGTGGTAGCCGTGCTCGTCCAGCCAGACTGTGCGCTCCTCCAGCAGGTCCCGGCGCCAGAAGAGCGTGACGAAGGTGTTCGTCACGAGGCGGAAATCGGGGTCGCGCTCGGAGTCAGGGGTGAAGGCGGCCATGCCGTAAACCCTAAAGGTTCGTTGACGAGGACCGTCACCTGCAGGTCTGCTGGCCCCGTGCCCCGCCTTCGCATCGAAAAGGTGGACGGCGACGCCACGGTCCACGACTGGCAGCACGACACGACAGTACGCCCGCCCACGGGTGAGACGGCGGCGGCAACCGTCATCGCCCGCGTCCTGCCCGACCACCGCGGCCAGGGGTTCGGCGCAGAGTTGTATGCGCGTGACGCATCGCGCTCCACGTGGTACAGCCGGGCCCGGGGCGGGCCCGGCTGCTGGCTACGTCAGCGCATGACGGACGAGAAGGAGTCCAGCTGGATCCAGCTGATGACGTTCGTTTCGATCTTCGAGCCGAAGGCCTTGACGATGCCGGACGTGTACGCCTCGACGCGGATCGCGTTGAGGCCCGCGTGGTTGTTGCGGCTGGCTATGCCGCGGACCGTCTTGGGCGGGCGGATCTCGGCCGGCAGGGTGCCGATCACGGTGTCGTCGTGGAAGCCACAGGTGAGCACGCCTCGCAGTTGGAGGAACTCGGTGCCGGCGATGCGGATGACACGGGCCTGGAAGGGCGCCTCGCCGGAGAAGTTCGAAGTGACGGCCTTCCAGTCGACGACGGTCTGGCACCCGTCGAGGGGGTCCGCGGCCGCGGCCGGCGTGGCAGCGGCGAGCGGCACGCCGACGGCGGCGACGGGGACGGTGAGCGCTGCGGTGAGCAGGGAGCGACGGCTGGTCGTGGTCATGGGTGATCCTCCGGATCCGGGAGCGAAGGGAATGCGCTGGTCGGCCTGGTGTGGGGCGGAGTCGTCAGCGCCAGGGGACGGAGAAGCCGTCGAGGTCGATCCAGGTGATCGGGTTGTCGGCGTATGCGCCGAACACCCAGAGCTCACCCCGGATGTTGGCCTCGACGCGGCAGATGCTTCGTCCCGCGTTGTTGTTGCGCGGCACGTTCTGGCGGACCTGGACCGTCGGGCGCAGCCGGTGCGGCAGCGTCGCGATCTGGCGGTCCGCGGTCAGCCCTGAGGAGCTGAAGGTGCCTCGGAGTTGGAGATACGTGGTTCCGGCGAGGGCGACGAGGCGGCCTCGCGGGCGCTCGCGGTCCTGCCCGGGGGTGAGCCCGGTGGCGGGGGCGAGGTCCTCCCAGTCGGACAGGACTTTGACGCCGCCGACGGCGGGCTTGGTCGGGTACCAGCAGATGGTGACGTCGCGTGCCTCCGGTTTGCCGGGCACCACGTTGCTGAAGCCGAACAGCAGGCGGGTCTCCTGCGTCAGGGGGTCGGTCTCGACCGCGAGGCCCTCCGGTTCGCGGTGCTGCAGGCCCGGGGCGCTGGTGACCACCACCGGGGCGGTCCACTCGTTCGTCGACCAGTTGTACGAGGTCATGAACGTGTAGCCCGGGTTCGCGTCGCCCTCAACCGCGTAGGGAGCCCACTCGTACACGTACAGGATGTCGCCGAGGCTCTGGAAGCCCTGGAAGGTGAGCGTCTTCTCCAGCGGCGGCAGTGCGGGGTGCTCGAAGTCCGGGGTCGGCGGCTTCCTGCGCCTGCTCATGGCCGAGCCGACCGGCGTCCAGTTGCCCGCTGCGGCCTGGGCCTCGTCGTACCGGGTGAAGTACCGGAGCTCGCCCTGGGTGTGCATGACGGTGAGCATCTTGGTCGTCGGATCGTACGACGGGCCGGTGGCATCGCTGTCCGGCGGCATGAACGTGCGCAGGCGGGTGTCGCCCGCCTTGAGTACCCCGTTCTCCTTCTTCTCGTCGAACTTGAAGCGTGTGACGGCCCTGCCGAACGCCACGGGCTTCTCCGGCGGCTTGGGGGTGGTGATCCGCAACTCCCCGCACTCGGTCCAGAGGTAGGTGTCCTTGCCGTCCGGTACGGCGCCGATGGACAGGCCGTGGCCGAAGCCGACGAGCTGCATCGTGCCCGTGAGAGCGCCGGTCTGCCGGTCGAAGCGGTTGAGGATCAGGTTGCCCGAGTCCCGCTTCGCGGTGGCCTGGGACTCCAGTTGCAGGACGAAGATGTGCCCGTTGGCCGGGTCGGTGGCGATGGCCTGCGGCGCAGGATTCTGAGCGAGCTCGACCGTCTGGATCAGTCGGCCGGTCACGCCGGACAGGTCGATGCCGTTCGCATCCATGGTTGTCATATCTCTCTCCCCCGCGGATCCATCCGCGGATCCGCATGTAGTGGATCATGACATAGAGCGAAAGCGCTGGTCATCACGAGGACTTGGCGTCGCGCGACACAGTTGGCGGAGCGACGGCTTGCATCTTTGGGGTGATCCACCTGTCATCTGAAGGAGTTACCACCCGTGTCATCTCTCAGCCGACGTTCGGCTCTGGCCGCCATGGCTTCGGCCGCCGTCGCCGCTCCGCTGCTCTCGTCCACCGGCTCCGCGCGGGCGGCTACCGCCACGAAGCCGGCGGTGGCCCAAGGGGCCGCGCAAGCCGCACAGGTCGCGGAGACCGTGCAGGAAGCAGCGGCCTCCGGTGTCGGCAGACCCGGCATGGCTTCCCTGACCGAGCAGGTCTGGTACCCGCAGTTCAAGGAAGCCGTCCTCACCACCAAGGTGCTCCCCGGCCAGCCGTCGCGACTCGAGGTCTCGGACCCGCACGGGGTGCTCGCCACCCTGACGACCGGGGCGCGCACGGTCACGGTGCGCGGACCGCAGCGGCACTTCACCGAGCAGAAGCGGCCGTTCACCGACCCGTTCGACCGTATCGTGAAGAACCTGGGCGGCGAGAAGCCCGAGGACGGGGACCCCGTGGGGTGGGGCCCGTCCCGCGGCGGCGGCAGGTGGGACATCGACGGGTACGAGCCGCTCCATTCCGACTACGAGGTGAAGGACGGCTCCGGCCGCATCACGCTGGCGCGCGACAACCGCACCCGCTACGCGTACCTCATGGACAAGGAGGTCGGGGACGTGGACGTCACAGCAGTCGTCGGCTTCAGCAAGGCGCCGATCGGCGCGCCTCTGTCGATCGGCCTGACGTGCGGGTTCACGGACACGAAGAACCACTACCGGGCCAGGATCATCATCTCGCCCGCACCGAAGGTCGAAGTCCGGCTGATCCTGGAGAAGGAGGAGAACGACGTGGTGACCGTGCTCGGCGGCACCCCTCAGTCCGACTCCGTCCTGCTCGCCACCAGCTTCACGCCGTCGGACCGTTGGCACATCCGCCTGGTGCGGGAAGGACAGAAGCTGCGCGCCTCCGCTTGGCGCTACGGCGCCGCCGAGTCCACGGCGAAGTCGATCGGCGAGGTGACGGACGCCAGCTTCGCCAAGGGCCACATCGGGGTGCGGGCACTGGCCTCCCTCGGGTCCACCAACTTGCCCGTGGAAGCGATAGTCGACGAGTTCAAGGTGACGTCCTGCAGTTGGGCCGAGCCCCCCTCGGTCACCCACTCGACCTGGGTCCGTCTCCTGCCGACGCCGTTCACCGGCACCTGGACCCCGGAGCTGGACGCGCAGATCCGGGCCTGGGCGTCGGACATCTCGCCCGACGCGCTCTCCTTCGCCTCCATGTTCCTGCTGGACGCCCCCGACGTCACCTCACCGGCCCTCGGCGGAGCACGCGTGCTGGGCAAGGCCTCCTACGGGCCGAGGGACGACGACGCCCCCGATTCCGGCCGGCTGGACATCGGCGCCGACTTCCACGACTACATGGGCCGGGAATGGGTCTTCCCCAACGGCGAGCCCGACGAAAAGCCCAAGGATCGCAGCCGCTTCAAGGGCAGCCTCGACTGTTCTGGCTTCGTACGCATGGTGTTCGGCTACCACATGGGCATACCCATGGTGCGGGAGAGGAACTTCGGCTCGGGGAACCTGCCTCGGTCCAGCCACGACATGGCCCTGGAGGGACCGGGGGTCATCGTGGCCCGGTCCATCCCTCCGAGTGAGGGCGGGGACAGCACGGCCTACCTCGCGAAGCCGCCGTCGATCACCGGCCTCCAGATCGGCGACACCCTCTACTTCAACTGCGAGCCCGAGGAGGAGGCCGGCGCTCCCGCCGAGGAGCGCCGGCCCATCGACCACGTCGGCATCTACGTCGGTCTGGACGACAAGAAGCGCCCCCGCTTCGTCTCCAGCCGCAAGACCCCCGACGGCCCCACCATGGGCGACCTCGCCGCCCGGTCCCTCATCGGCCAGGCCGGCACCGACTACTACACGAAGGCCCTGCGCATCATCCGCCGCTTCTGACCGGGCCGATCATGTCCGCCAGTACGGTGCGCCGGTCCTCTCCGGGACGGGCCCGCAGGGGGCGCGCCAGGCGGGTGCTGTCGTAGTGCCAGCGGTGGTCGAGGTCCTGGGGGACGGCTTCGGTCTCGTGGAACTCCGCGCGGGTGCCGAGCAGTTCCGTGAGGTCGCGTGCGAGGTCGTGCCAGGACACGTGGCCGCTGCACGCGTTGGCGATTCCGTGCACGGGCTGGTCCAGGCACTCGGCCACCGCGCGGGCCAGGGCGGCCGCGTGCACCCAGGCCGGTCCGTACCAGGCGTGACCGCCCGTTCCGGGACGCGGCAGTGTGATCGGCCGGCTCTGGAGGGCTGACTGGTAGAGCGTGCCGATGGCACCCCAGCGCAGTTGTTCGCGCAGCCGGTCGTGCGCGCCCCAGACGATCGGGGAGCGTACGACGCTCGCTCCCCCGCGTCCCTCGCTCCCCGCCGCGCGCAGCAGCAGGGCCTCGCAGTCGAGCTTGGCCCGGCCGTACGGGCTGACGGGCTCGTGGGGCGGGGTCTCCTCGCTGACCCGGTCCGTACCGGGGTGCCCGTAGGCGTCGACGCTGCTGACGAAGACGAACGGCCCGCGCCGCCAGGCGTCGACCATCGTCTCCATCGCGGCCAGGTCCACGTCGTGGCGGGTGAAGGTGCAGGCGGCGTGGACGACCGCGTCGGCCTGCGCGACGGCTTCGCGCAGGCCGGCCAGGTCGGCGAGGTCGCCCTCGATGACGTCGACGCCCTCGGCGGCGATCAGGTGGGCGGACTCGGGCCGGGCCAGTGCCAGTACCGGGCGTCCCTGGGCGGCGAGTTCACGGACGATGAACGCGCCCACGCCGCCCGTCGCGCCGGTGACCAGCACCGTGCCCGGGCGGGCGGCCCGGGAGCGGGGGGCCGGCCGGCTCTCGGCCCGTGCGGCGCTCTGCTGTGCCGCCCGTTCGTCGAGGAGCGCGGTCAGGGCCCGGGGCGTACGGGCCTGGAGCACGTCGAGGCCCGTGAGGGGCAGTCCGAGGTCCGTCCGCAGCCGTTCGGAGAGTTGGACGGCCTTGAGGGAGTGGCCGCCGAGGGCGAAGAAGTCGGCGTCCGGCTCCGGGTCGGTGCCGAGTACGGCGGTGAAGGCCTCCCGGACGGCTTCGGCCCGGGGGCCGGACGGTGCGCCCGGCCCGGACGGTCCGGGCAGCCGGGCCCGGTCGAGCGGCCCGGCG
The DNA here is from genome assembly GCF_055604165.1 of Streptomyces sp. NPDC037242. NCBI lineage: Bacteria > Bacillati > Actinomycetota > Actinomycetes > Kitasatosporales > Streptomycetaceae > Streptomyces > Streptomyces sp. NPDC037242. The sequence continues at coordinate 86,490 of NZ_JBVJUY010000028.1, read as the reverse complement.
TCGGTGCGCGGCAGCGCGTCGACGAGCGTGACCGCGGCGGGTACGGCCTCCGGGGCGAGCGATCGGCGCAGCAGGCCACGCAGTTCGTGACCGGACGGGCCGATGCTGTCACGCAGGACGGCGTAGGCCACCGGCGGCCCCTGCTCGGGCTGGACCACGACGGCGTCGGCGACCTCCGGGTGGGCCCGCAGGGCCTGCGCCGCCGGGTGGCGGGCGCCGGGATCCGCAACTCCGCCCGGCAAGGGCAGGTCGGCCAGGACGAGATCCGGGTCGGCCGCCACCGCGTGCAGCAGGGCCGCGTAGTCGCGTACGGCCGTTTCCGCCACGGTGTCGTCGAGGGTGCTCGCGTCGTACTGGACGAGGGCCTGGGGCCCCTCGGGGGTATCACTCAGCCCCAGGCCGTACGAGAGGGTGAACTTCGCGCCGTGGGAGGGGATGTCGACGTACTCGGCCGACGCGCCGGGCAGCCGCAGTACCGTCGGCTCGCCGAGGAGGTCGGAGGTGACGCGAACCAGCGCGCTGCCGTCGGCGCCGCGCGCCCGGCCGCCGAGGCGTTCGAGGACCAGGTCGAAGGGGATGTGCCGGTGGCTCTGGGCTTCTAGGAGGGCTTCGCTGACCCGTAGCAGCAGTTGGGCGAAGGTCGGGGCGCCGGAGACGTCGACGCGTACCGGCAGCGTGTTGACGCAGAGGCCGACCAGTGCGCGCATGCCGCTTCCGCTGCGGTGCGTGCTCGCCACGCCGATGACGAGGTCGTCGTCGCCGGTGAGGCGGTGCAGGGACGCGAAGGCGGCGGTGAGCGACACGGCGAAGGGCGTGGCGTTGTGCTGGGCACCCAACTTCCGCAGTGCGTCCGGCACATGGGGAGCGAGGGTTTCGCTGCGTGCGGCCGCGGGGCGGGCGGAGGCGTGCGGCGCGGCCGACGTCGGCTCGGGCAGACGGGGCGGGACCGCGCCGGTCAGCAGGTCGCTCCAGCTCCCCAGTTCCGCCTCGTAGCCGGGCAGGGCGTCGTGTTCGCGGCGCGCGTGGTCGGCGTACTGCGGCGGTGCGGCGAGCGTGTGCGGGCCCGTCCCCTCGGATACCTCGGCGTAGAGGACGGCGAGTTCGCCGGCCACCGTCTCCAATGAGGCGCCGTCCATGGCGATGTGGTGGAACGTCAGCAGCAGGGTGTGGTCCTGCGGGCCGTGGCGCAGCACGAGTGCCCGTACGGCGTCGCCCGCGGCCAGGTCGAACGGCCGGGCCGTCTCGCGCCGCAGCAGCTCCGGCGCGTCCGCCGGGTCGGCATCGACGACATGGACCGGGATCGTCCACGGCGTCGGGAGCACCTCCTGGCAGGGCTCTCCGTCGCGCTCCAGGTAGCGGGTGCGCAGGATGCTGTGCCGGGCCACCAGCGAGGTGAGGGCGGTGGCGAAGGTGGCCGCGTCGAAGGGGCCGCGGAGGCGGGTGGCGAACGGGACGTGGTACGAGTCGCCCGCGCCGCCGAGGCGTTCCATCAGCCACATGCGGCGCTGGGCCCGGGACAGGGGGACGCTCCCGGTCTGCGCGGCGGCGTCGTGGCTGCCGCCGTGGCCGTCGCTGACGACACGCGCGTCCGCGGTGGGCCCGGACTGGCCTCGCCGGGCGGTTCCGGCGCGGGCGCGGCGCAGCAGTTCCCTCTGGAGTTGGCCGCGGTCGTGGGCCGCGGATTCGGCGTCAGTGGGCATCGCTGTGCTCCGGGGTCTCGGGGTGGAGGTCTCGGTGGGCGTCCAGGAGGACGCGTTCGACCAGCGCGGCCTGTTCGGCGACGCTCGGGGTGGCGAAGAAGTCCGCGAGGGAGATCTCCACGCCCAGTTCTTCGCGCAGGTCCTCGGTGACGATGAGGGCGAGCAGCGAATGCCCGCCCAGGAGGAGGAATTCGGCGTCGGCGCTGGTGACCTCGACGCCCAGCGCCTGGCTCCACACCTCGGCGACGGCCTGCTCGATGGGCGTCATCGGCGCCGCGGCCCCGCCGGCGGGCTGCTTCTCGGCGGCGTTCGCGCGGCCGGTGAGGGCGCGCCGGTCGACCTTGCCGGCCGGGGTGAGGGGCAGTCGCTCCAGCAGGGTGACCGTGTCGGGAACCAGGTGGGCGGGCAGGACCGCGGTGAGCCGCTCGCGCAGCGCCGTGCCGGACGGCTCGGGGCCGGGCCCGGCGACGGCGAAGGCGACCAGGCGCGCCTCGGGGGTGCCTGCGCCGTCGACGGTGACGGCGGCGTCGTCCACGTCGGGCTGCTCGCGCAGGGCGTGTTCGACCTCGGCGGGTTCGATGCGGAAGCCGCGGACCTTGACCTGGTCGTCGTTGCGGCCGTGGAACTGGAGGACTCCGTCGGGCCGCAGGGAGACGACGTCGCCCGTGCGGTAAAGCCGCTGGCCTGCGGCAGCGGCGTGCTCGACGAACCGTTCGGCGGTGAGTTCGGGCAGGCCGGTGTACCCCTGGGCGAGCCTGCTGCCGCCGACCCACAGTTCGCCCCGTTCGCCGTCGGCCACCGCGCGGCCGTCGGCGTCCAGGACGTGCGCGGTGGCCCCGGCGATGGGCCTGCCGATCGGTATCTGCGCCAGGCAGTCCTGCTCGGTGACCCGGTGGGCGGTGGCGAAGGTGGTCGTCTCGGTGGGCCCGTAGCCGTTGACGAGCTCCAGCCAGGGGAAGGCGCTGAGCACCTCGCGTGCCTGCGCGGCGGCCATGGCCTCGCCCCCCACGACGACAGAGCGCAGCTGCGCGAAGACGCGGGAGTGGCGCGCGGCGAGCTGGTGGAAGAGGGCCGTGGTGAAGAACGCTACCGTCACGCCGTGCCGTTCGACGTGCCGGGCGAGGTCCTCCAGGGAGGGCCGCTGCTCGGTGCAGACGACGACCGCGGCGCCGTTGGCGAGCGCGACCCAGACTTCGAACGTCGAGGCGTCGAAGGTCATCGGCGAGTGGAACAGGACGCGGTCGCGGCCGGTGAGGGTGACGTAGTCGGGCGCGGTGACCAGTTCGGCGATGGCCCGGTGCGGTACGAGCACGCCCTTGGGGCGGCCGGTCGAGCCGGAGGTGAACATGATGAACGCCGGGCCGTCGGGGTCGGACTCGTCGTCCGGTCGGCCGCTCGTGAGCGGCTCCTCGGGCAGGGCGAGGACGGGGCCGGGGAGAGTGGCCGCGTCCAGCAGCTTCGCGTCGCCGAGGGTGAGCGTCACCTCCGCGTCGGCGATGACGGCCTCGGTCCGCGGCCGGGGCTGGGCCGGATCGAGGGGTACGCACACGGCGCCGGCCAGCCAGAGCCCGAGCTGCGCCACGACCGTACGGTGCGACCGCGCCGTCAGCAGCGCCACCCGGTCGCCGCAGACCACTTGGTGTTCGCGCAGGCGGGCGGCGAGGGCGCGGCCGGAGCGCAGGAGTTGGCCGTAGGTGAGGGTGGTGTCGCCGTCCACGACGGCGAGCGCTTCGGGGGTGAGTCCGGCGTGCCGGGCGACGAGCGCCGGCAGGGTGGCCGCCGGTGCGGCTGCGGTCGTACGGGTGCCGTGCGCCTGGGCGGCGGGCTGCGGGGTGGTGGGTGACATGTCAGGCTCCTTCCGGTCGCGGGTTCCGGCGGTGGTCGATGAGGGCGGCGAAGGTGCGCAGGTCGGTGCTGCGCAGCAGCTCCGGGGCGCGCAGGCGCACTCCGGTCGCGCCTTCGACGGCGGCCAGCAGCCGTGCGGCGATGATGGAGGTGCCGCCGGCGTCGGTGAAGTTGTCGCCGAGACCGGTGCCGGGCCGGCCCAGGAGGTCGCGCACGGTCGCCAGTACGAGCCGCTCGGTGGCCGTGGTGGCGGCGTCGGCGAGGTCGTCCGTGGCGTCGGTCCGCGGCGCCGTGGCCTCGGTCCGCGGCGCCGTGGCCTCGGTCCGCGGCGCCCCGGCTGCCGGAGCCTGGATCCGGGCCTGGTCCTGTTCCCGGGCGGCCAGGGCGGGTCGGTCCACCTTGCCGTTGGCGTCGAGCGGGAAGCCGTCGACGATCCGTACGGCGGCGGGGACGGCCTGTTCGGGGAGCCAGGAGCGGACTGCGTCGAGGAGCTCGGCGGGCGCGGGTTCGGCGCCGTCGGCGGTCCGTACGTGTGCGACGAGGCGGCCGTGGCCGGCGCTGTCGCGCAGCACGGTGACGACGGCGGTGCGCACGCGGGGGTCCTGCTCGAAGGCGGCTTCGGCCTCGGCGGGTTCGATCCGGACTCCGCTGATCTTCACCTGGTCGTCGAGGCGGCCGAGGAAGTCCAGGCTGCCGTCGGGGTTCATCCGTACCCGGTCGCCGGTGCGGTAGAGGCGGTCGACGCCGGGCAGCGCCAGGTCCGGGGCAGGCGCTGTGAACCGCAGTGCGGTGAGTTCGGCGTCGAGGTAGCCGAGCGCCAGGCAGTGGCCTCCGACGCGCAGTTCGCCGTCCTCGCCGCGGGCGACGGGGCGGCCTTCGGCGTCCGTGACGACGAGGGTGACGCCGGGCAGCGCGGTACCGATGGGCGGCGGGGCCTGGTCGCCGGCCTGCGGATCGGTGGCCCGCATCGCGTGGGCGGTCGTGAGGACTGTGGCTTCCGCGGGGCCGTAGGCATTGTGGACGGTGGCGGTGACGTCGGCGCCGGGGCGGCGGCGCATGCGGTCGCCGCCGACGACGAGGTGGCGCAGCTCCAGGCCCCGGGGCCACGGCCGGTCCAGGAGCGGTTCGACGGTGGGGGTGGCCGCCACGGCGTGGGTGAGGGCGGTGTCGCGCCACCAGTCGGTGAGCACGTGCGAGTCCCAGCGGGTGTCGTCCGGGGCCGGTACGAGGGCGGCTCCCGAGGTCAGGCCGGCCCACAGCTCCAGGAGGTGCGGGTCGAAGGCGACGCCGATGAGCAGGGACTGGCGGTCGCCCGGGGCGATGCCGGTCTCGGCGCGGTACCAGTCCAGGGCGACGGACAGCGAGGCCTCCGCCACGGCCACGGCCTTGGGGCGGCCGGTGGAACCGGATGTGAGGACGGAGTACAGGGTGCCCTCGGGTGCGCGGCGGGTGCCTCGGACCGAGCCGGCGAAGGCCGCGACCGCGGCGACGGGCGCGTTGACGCCCTCGGTGGGCAGCAGCAGCGGTACGTGCTCGCCGCCCCGGTACTCCTCGGGCAGGACGCCGGGGTCGCCGATGAGGCAGGCGACGTCGAGGTCCTCGGTGACGGCCCGGATGCGGCGTTCGCCGGGACGGGGGCCGAGCGGCAGGTAGACGGCGCCGATCCGGGCGAGCGCGACGGCGGTCACCACCAGGGCGGTGGAACGGTCGAGGCAGACGCCGACCAGGTCACCGGGGTTGACGCGGCCGGCCAGGTCCTTGGCGGCCAGCGCGGCCGCCGCGTCGAGGTCCTCGTACGTCCAGATCCCGGTGCCGTCGATCACGGCCGGGGCCTTCGGGGTGCGCCGGGCCCAGCCCTCGAAGCGGTCGAGTACGCGCGTCGGTTCGGCGGCGGGGCCGTGGGCGACGCTCAAAGCGGTCTGGGTCATCACGACTCCGTCGAGGTGGTGGTGGTGGTGGTGGCGAGCGCCTCGGCCTGGTCGGCGAGGACGGGGTTGCGGAAGAGCACCTTCAGCGGCGGGCGCGTGCCCAGCCGGGGCTCCAGCCAGGCGGCCAGCTCGGCGGCCAGCAGGGAATGGCCCCCGCTGTGGAAGAAGTGCGAGCGGGCGTCGAACCGGCTGTGGCCCAGGACCTTGCTCCAGCCTTCGGCGAGCAGGGCCGTCATCGGTTCGTCGAAGACCGGGGTGACCGAGGACCCGGCCTCGGGCTCGGGCGCCGCGGCGCCGTCGCTGTCGAGTGCCGCGGCGCGCCGTGACAGCGCCGTACGGTCGGGCTTGCCGCCGGCGAGGGTCGGCATGCTGTCCAACCGCGCCCACCGGGCGGGCACGAGGGGGCCGGGCAGGCGGCCGACCAGCTCGGCGTGCAGCGCCTTCTCGTCGAAGGCCGCGCCGTCGGCTGCGCCTTCGAGGAAGCCCACGAGCCGGGGAGAGCCGGGGCCCTCCCGGTCCAGGACGACGGCGCAGGAGCGGCCGCCCAGCACCGCGGACGCCGCCGCCTCGATCTCCTCCAGCTCGATGCGGTGGCCGCGCAGCTTGATCTGGTGGTCGCGCCGGCCGAGGAAGTACAGCAGGCCGTCCAGGCCCCGGTAGCCGACGTCGCCGGTGAGGTAGGCGCGCAGGCCGCCGAGTGCGTCGACGGTGACGAACCGGGCGGCCGTCACCTCGGCGTTGCCCGCGTACCCTTCGGCGAGGCCGGGGCCGGTGATGGCCAGTTCACCGACCGCCCCGGCCGGCAGGGGACGGTGGTGGGCGTCCAGGACCAGGACCCGCTCGCCCGGGAACTCGGTGCCCAGGGGGATCTCGGTGCCGTCGGCGAGGGCCTCGCGGGAGATCTCGTGGACGGTCGAGCTGATGGCGGCCTCGGTGACGCCGTACACGTTGAGCACGGTGGCGTCGGTGTCGGCGAGTACGCCGCGCAGGGCCTCCACGGGAAGGCGCTCGCCGCCCAGGACCAGGAGCCTGGGCGCCCAGCTCCCGTCCCGCAGCGCGGGCCGCAGGTCCTCGCGGGTGGCGAGGAAGTAGCTGGTGGGCAGGTTGGCGACGGTGACCCGGGCGGACACCAGCCGGCCGGCGAGCTCGGCGCCGGTGGGCACCTCGTACTCGGGCAAGACCAGGCAGGCGCCGGCGTGCAGGGTCGGCAGGACCTCCTCCAGCGCCACGTCGAAGGACGGCTGGGCGAACATCAGGACCCGGTCCGAGGTGGTGAGCGCGAACCGTTCGGCGGCCGAGGTCATGTGGTGCACCAGCGCCGCGGGGCCCACGGCTACGGGCTTCGGCGTCCCGGTGGATCCGGAGGTGTGGATGACGTAGGCCGTGCCGGGAAGTACGGCGCTCGCGTGCGCGGGGGGCAGTACCGGGGCGTCGATCCGGGCGGTCGGCAGCGCCTGCGGCAGTTCCGGCGTGCCGTCGCCTGTGAGGACCAGCGCCGGGGAGAGCCGCTCCAGCAGCAGGGCGAGCCGGGCCGGCGGGTCCGACGGGGACAGCGGGCAGTAGACGGCGCCGGTGCGCAGGCAGGCGAGCAGGGCGACGACGGAGTCGGTCCCCCGGGGCAGCACCGCGGCCACCGGCCGGCCGGGCGTCACGCCGGCGGTGCGCAGTCGCCCGGCGAGCGAGGCCACGCGTTCGTCGAGGTCCCCGTAGGTGAGGCGGCGGGCGCCGCACAGCACGGCCGGCAGCGACGGGTGGTGCGCGGCGACGGGGTCCAGCGGATCGCGGTCGGCCGGGACGGCCACCGGCGCGGCGGCGGGCTCCACTGCGGTCGGGTCCAGGTCGGCCAGCGGCTTCTCGGGGTCGTCGAGATAGGCGCGCAGCAGGTCCAGGAAGCGGCCGGCGAGCAGGCGTGCGACGTCCTCGCCGAAGAGGTCGGCGTCGTAGTCCCAGACCAGCGTCATGCCGGGCAGGCCCTGGCGCGGGGTGACTCCGCGACGGTCGTCCGGGAGCAGGACCACGTCGAGGTCGAAGCGGGTGGTGCCGGTGTTGAAGCCCTCGAAGAGGGTGATGTCGAGGCCGGGTACGTCGATCTCGGGCAGCGGTGCGTCGTGGGCGCTGAACATGACGGAGAAGAGCGGGTTGCCGGCGCCGGAGGTGTGCATGCCGAGCGCCCGGGTCAGCTCCTGGACCGGCACGTCCTGGTGCGGCAGGGCCCGGATGAGGGTGTCGGTGACCTCGTCCATGGTGTCCTGGGCGGGGACGGTGCCGTCCAGGGCGATCGGGAGCGGGATGGTGTTGACGAACATGCCGACGGCGTCCTCGTAGCCGAGGGGGCGGTTGCCGACGGCGGTGCCGATGACCATCCGGGAGCGGCCGCTGTGCCGGCGCAGGAGCTCGGCGAACAGCCCGAGGAGCGTGGCGAAGGGGGTCAGGCCGCGCGAACGGGCGTGCCCGCGCAGGCGTTCGGCGAGATCGGCGCCGATGCTCTGGCGCAGCTGGCCGCCGTGGTGCCTGCGCTGGGCGCCGGGGCGGGTCAGGCCCGGCAGCGGGAGGTCGTACTGCTGGTCGCGCAGCTCGGCCCGCCAGAATTCGAGCGATTCGGGGGCGTAGGCGGCCCCTTCCCCGGCCTGGGCCTGTACGTGGTCCGCGTACGAGGAGGCGGGCGGGAGCTCCAGGGTCTCGCCGAGGACGTGGGCGCGGTAGACGCGGAAGACGTCGTCGAGCAGGATCGCGAACGAGTGCCCGTCGTGGATCAGGTGGTGTTCGACGTGGACCAGCCGGTGGTGCCGCTCGGCCAGTCGTACGAGGGTCCAGCGGATCAGCGGTGCCTCGAAGGTGTCGAGCGGGCTCTCGGCCTCGGTCCGCAGGAGCCGGGCGAAGGCCGCCTCGGGTTCCTCCTCCGTGCTGAGGTCGACCGTGTGGAGTCTCGGCGCGCACTGCGGCGCGACCCGCTGCGCCGGTACGGACCCGGTGGAGGCGACGAGTTCGAGCCGCAGGCCGGGGTGGCGCGCCAAGGTGGCGGCGAGTCCGCGGTGCAGGGCTTCGGTGTCGAGCGTGCCCCACAGGTCCAGTGAGGCGGTGAAGTTGTAGGCGCGACTGCCGGGCTGCATCTGCTCGTGCAGCCAGACGATCTCCTGCGAGGAGGAGAGGGGGAGCATGGGCGATCCCTGAGGTTGTGGGTCGGTCTCGGTGCCGGGCACGGTCGTGTCGTGTCCGGGTGGTCGTGCGGACGGCTCCGCGGGTCGCGCGGTGCCGCTTTCTGCGTGGGGATGCCGTGGGGGGAGGCGTGTGTGCGCGGCGGCTCTGCGCGGTGCGGGGCGCGGCGGCTCGGCGCGGTACGGGGGCGGGTGCCGGTGCGCGCGGGGCCGCGGGTGGGGGCCCTGGCGCGCTGGGGGGCGCCGCAGTTGGTTCGGGTGCCGGGGGCGCAGGTGTCGTCGTCGGGGGGTGCGGGTGGCGCTGCCGTACGACTCGGGGGTCTGCGCCGGTGTGCCCGGCGGCGGGGTCACTGCACGGCGTGGCCCGAGGGGCGCAGCGCGCGGGTGAGGGCGTCGAACGCCCGGTGCGCGGTCTCCTCGTCGAGCACCGCCCGGTCCCACACCATCCGCAGGCGGATCTCCGCGCCCTGGGTGACGGAGACGGCGAAGGGACCGCGGACCGGTCTTCCGTCGACGTGGACCTCACGTCCCTCGACGCCGGCCAGCCGCAGGGGCGGGCGGCGCGTGTCGTCGTCCACGGTGAGCAGCCCGTCGAGGGCTCCGGTCCAGCGCGAGCCGGCGGCCCGCGCGGCGGCCACGACCGCGTCGAAGGGTACGTCGGCGTGGTCGAGGTCGTCCCACCAGGCGTCGGCCGTCACCTGCGAGCCCGGCCCGTGGCCGGTGTCGACGGGGAAGGCGAGGGTGTTGAGGAAGCAGCCGATGACCGGTTCCGCTCCCGTGGGGCGCCCGCCCCACGGGTAGCCGAGCGGTACCGCGCGGTCGGGGCCGTACAGTTCGCGGGCCGCGGAGCGGCAGGCGTCGAGGAGTCCGGGGAAGGACACGCCGGCGTCGTGGGCGGGCAGCCAGGCCTGCGCGGAGCCACCGGGACGCGCGCCTTCGGGTACGCGGGCGGGGCGGGGTGCCGGAGCCTGGGCGTGCACCGCGCGCAGCCGGTCCGCCCAGTACGCGGCCGCCTCGGGCGTCTCCGCCTTCTCCTCGGCGGCGAGTTGGCCGAGGACCGCGTCCCGGTAGGCGGCGAGTTCGGTCTGCGTCTCCTGCGGCGTGGGACCGCCGTCGGCGGCCTCCTCTCCGTAGGCGGCGCCGAGTTCGTCGACGATCCGCGCCAACGACCGCCCGTCGCAGACCGCGTGGTCCAGGACCACCGCGAGGACGTCCTCCTCGCGCTCCTCGTCGCGTACGAGGAACAGCCTTAGGGAGGGCCCCTGCACGTCCCAGGCGGCCAGTGCACGACGGAGCGCCTCGGCGGGCGACTCCCCCGGTACGAGGGCGGGCCGGGTCACGCTGACGTCCGGGTCGGCGGCGACGGACAGCACGGGGGTGCCGCGGATGACGGTGGGCCGCGAGCGCAGGGCGGTGTGCCGCGCGGCGAGCCTGCGGGCGGCGGCCCGGAGGCGTTCGGGATCGATGGTGCCTTGCGGGAACGCGAAGAACATCGGCACGAGGTCGGGGCGTCCGGCCGGGTCCAGCGAACGCACCAGCACGAAACGGCGCTGTGCTCCGGTGGCCGGCAGCAGGCTGTCGGACCGGTCGTCGGCGAACCGCCGGTAGCGGGCCAGGTACTGACTGGTGATGCTGAGCACGTGGTCCTCTCTGTCATGGCATTGGTCGGGGCCGTTGCCGCACGCAGCGGTGTGCCGGCGGGTGCTGCCGGCGCAGGGTCTCGTCCCCGCGGCGCGCGTCGTGGGCGGGTCAGCTGGTGGGTGCGGGGGCCGGGCGTTCGTCGCCGTGGGCGGCTGCCGTCTCGCCCTGTACCGCGGCGGAGTCGTCCTGCGGTGGAGCGGGCAGGTCCCGCATCCGGCGCAGCGGCGAGAGCAGCAGCGGCACCGGTACGGCGAGGATGCCGGCGGCGCACCAGGCGAGCGCGGTGCGCGACCCGTAGGACTGGGCGAGGGCTCCGCCCAGGAGCGCGCCGAGCGGCAGGGTGCCCCACATGAGGAAGCGCAGGGTGGCGTTCATCCGGCCGAGCAGTCGTGGCGGGCACATGCCCTGGCGGAAGCTGACCTGCGCGACGTTGTAGACGACGGCGCCGAAGGAGACGACCGCCGATCCGGCGGAGAACAGGAGCGCCCCGGCGAGACCGTGCCCGGACAGGGGCCACAGCAGCGCGAACGGGCCGGTCACCAGGAGGGACAGGAGGATGACCCGCGCCTGCCCCAGCCGGGCGGCGATGCGCCCGGCGCACAGCGCGCCCAGGAGCCCTCCCACGGCCGACGCGGACAGCACCAGCCCGAGCCCGCCCGCCCCCAGTCCGACGACGCGGACGAGGTGCACGGTCTGCGTCGCCATGAGGACGGCCGTACAGAAGTTGGCGAGGCCGGTGGTCAGGGCGATGACGCGGAGCAGCGGGTGGCCGAAGATGAAGCGGACGCCCTCGCCGATCTCCTTGCGCAGGGAGCCCCCGGCGACGCGTTCGGGTGCCTCCTCGGCCTTCTCGATGCGTTGGAGGAAGAGTGCGGACAGTACGTAGCCGACGGCGTCGACGATGACCGCGAACTGCGCTCCGACGAGTTGGACCAGGCCTCCACCGAGACCGGGGCCGGTCACCTGGGCGGTGGACCGGACGGTCTCCAACGCTCCGTTGCCGGCCATGAGTTGCTCACGGGGCAGGATCTGGGGCAGGTAGCTCTGGTGCGCGACGTCGAAGAACACGGTCGCCACGCCGGTCACGAGCGCGACCGCGTAGAGCTGGGCCATGGTCAGGACGTCGGCGAGCGCGGCGGCGGGGATGCTGCCCATGGACACGGCGCGCACCAGGTCCGCGCGGATCATCAGGGGCCGTTTGCGCATGCGGTCGGTCAGGGCCCCGGCGGGGAGCCCCACGAGCAGGAAGGCGGCGGTCTCCGCAGCGGTCAGGAGGCCCACCTGGAAGGCGGACGCGTCGAGTTCGAGGACGGCGACGAGGGGCAACGCCACCAGCGTCACCTGGGCACCGAACTGTCCGGTGGCGGCTCCCGCGAGTAGCAGTCGGAAGTCACGTAAGCGCAGTGAGCCGCCAGCGGCAGCTCCGGATGTGTCGGACATGTGAAGGACACTCACCGATCCATCGATCAAGGTCAAAGCAAACCTGTCACTTTCGGACATCTTTTGCTGCTCGATGGATGACGAACGGGAGATTCTTCGCACTACCCGGGGTAAGGCCGCGTGAATTCCCGTCGACGACGCATGCAACGCGGGGCAGGTGGGGCAAGGGGGAGCAGGGAGGCGCCGAGCACCGCCCTCACCCTGCGCAACCGCCGCCACCCTGACCGAAAATGGGCGCGATCGCCGCCGTCTTCACTCCGCTCGGTCCTGCCCCGGCAACCGTCCGTACACACCGCCGGGGCGGGCTCCGGTCATGAGTGCTGCGTAGAGCAGCAGGGAAACGGTCAGGCCGACCGCCCAGCCGTAGTCGGCGAGCGGCTTGAGGAGCGGGATCAGGCCCTCGGCGGGGAAGGGGCCCTTGCCGGGGGCCGAGTGGGAGCCGCCGACGGCCAGTACGCCGCCGACCGCGAAGGCCGCCAGTGCCCGGAGGTTCCAACCGCCCGTGTACCAGTACGGACCGCCCTCCCGGTACAGGTCGGGCAGCGAGAGCCTGGTGCGGCGCACGATCCAGTAGTCCGCGATGAGGACGCCGGCGACCGTGCCGAGGAGCCCGCCGACCAGGCCCAGCCAGGTGAAGATGTACAGCTCGGGGGTGGAGGTCAGCTTCCACGGCATGATCAGCACTCCGACGACCCCGGTGATCAGCGCTCCGCGCCGGAAGTCGATCAGGCGGGGGGCCAGGTTGGCGAGATCGTAGGCGGGCGAGACGACGTTGGCCGCGATGTTCACCGAGATCGTCGCGATCAGTACGGTGACCAGGGCGAACAGCAGCCCGAAGACGCTGTCGGCCTTGGCCACGAGCTCCACCGGGTCCCAGATCGGGGCGCCGTACACCGCCTCCGAACCCGAGGTGACGAACACCGACAGCAGCGCGAAGAGGGTCATCGTCGTCGGCAGCCCGAGGGTCTGTCCGAGGATCTGGGAGCGCTGGCCGGCGCCGAAGCGCGTGAAGTCGGGGATGTTGAGGGAGAGGGTGGCCCAGAAGGCGATCATCCCCATGAGCGAGGGGAAGAAGACCGGCCAGAAGTCCGCGCCCCAGCCGAGCCGGGACGGCTGGTCGAGCAGTACGCCGAAACCGCCCGCCTTGACGCCGATCCACACCAGCAGGGCCAGCGCACCCACGATGACGAAGGGCGCGGCCCAGTTCTCGAAGCGTCTCAGAGCCTCCATCCCCCGGTAGATGATGGCGAGTTCGAGGGCCCAGAAGACGATGAAGCACAGCCACAGCGTCCACGGCTCGCCGCCGATCTCCGCCGCGCCCGCCCAGCCGCCGAAGATCTTGCCCAGCAGGACGAAGATCCCGGACCCGCCGATCCAGGTCTGGATCCCGAACCAGCAGCAGGCCACGGCCGCCCGGATGAGCGCGGCCAGGTTGGCTCCCCGTACCCCGAACGAGGCCCGGGCCAGCACCGGGAACGGGATCCCGTACTTCGGCCCGGCGTGCCCGGTGAGGAGCATCGGCACCAGCACGATGAGGTTGGCGAGCGCGATGGTGAGGACGGCCTGTTTCCAGTCCATCCCCAGGGCGATCAGCCCGGAGGCGAGCAGCCAGGAGGGGATGTTGTGTGCCATGCCGACCCACAGGGCCGTGAAGTTGTAGGTCGTCCAGCGCCGGGCCCCGACCGGTACGGGGAGCAGGTCGGGGTTGGCGAAGCGGCTGTCCGAAGGGACTTCGCCGGGAGCGAGCTCGACGCGCTCCCGGGTCTCGGCGGTCGGGTCGTCGGGCATGTGCGCACGCCCCTTCGAGTCGGGTGGGGATCTCGGCCGGGACCGAGGGGGGACACCATCTCCTTCCCGGTGTTCCGCGCGGCCATGCCGAAGCCCGCGCGGGCGGCGCCGCAGCTCACAGCCAGCCGCTGCGCTGCGCCTGGAGGGCCATCTGGAAGCGGTTCTCGGCGCCGAGGCGGGCCATCAGGACCTGGAGCCGTCGGAAGAAGGTGCGGCGGCTGATGCCCAGCTCGCGGGCGATGACCTCATCGCTCGCGCCGCCGGCGAGGAGGCGCAGCAGGCGACGGTCGGCGGGCAGCAGACCGGCCGGGCGGGTGGCGCGGCCGTGGAAGGGCAGGGCTTGCTGCCAGGTCTGCTCGAAGAGCGCCAGGAGGGCGGAGAGCAGCCCGCACGGCTGCACCACCAGCATCGTGTTGTGCACGTCCGCCTCCCTGATCGACAGGGACACCAGCGCGTACGCCTCGTCGATGATCACCAGCTTGACCGGCACCGTCGGCGCCACCCGGGCCTGCTCGCCCGCTTCGATGCACGGCTCGATGGCGCTCTCCAGCTGCCCGGGCACCTCCAGCGACGCCCGCGAGTAGACCACCCGCTGCGTCACGCCGCGGGCGAGCGTCGCCAGCGCGTCGTCGAGGGCGCCGGCCAGCGGGAAGTAGGGCGGCGAGTCGAGCTGGCGGATCTGCGCGCGGGCGCTGACCCAGGCGCGGCGCATCCTGGGGCCGATGGCGTCGCCGGTCACCACCTCGACGAGGTCGTCGTTGTACGCCGCGAGCCGCTGGCGGCGGAACGACTCGAACGCGCCGCCCACGGTGATGCGCGACCCCTCCAGCTCCGCCGCCCGGTGCCTGGCGAGGATCTCCAGGGCCGCGGCGGGCGGTACCGGCGCCACCACGTCCGTACCCCCGGTGGCGGCGCTGGCCAGCCCGGCGTCGACCAGTTCCGCGTACGCCGCGGGGAACTCGGCGCCGTCCACCCCGGCCGCCTCCCCGATCTCGGCGAGCGGGGCGGGGGCCAGTTCGAGGAGTGACAGGTACACGCGGCCCGCTGCGGGGCCGATCCCCAGCATCCGCAGCGCCTCGCCCAGTTTCGCGTTCGCCATGCACGCCATTATCGACGACGCCGCGGCGGATGTGGCCGATCAGTGCCACTGGCACCACTGGCCCACCTGAGCGCACTCGTCCGCAGTACCGTCCCGGTGCCGCCGGGGCCACTCGGCAGCCGAACCGATCCGGAAGAAGGTCCAGGCGTGTCGAAGGGTCGCAAGAACGGTCTCTACTCGGGGGTCTCCGAGGAACTGTCCGCCCTGATGAGGAAGGGCTGGGCGGACACCGAACGGGACGGCCTCCCGCTCGACGAGCAGGCCCCGTACGCGGCCCGCCGCCGCGCCGCGCTCTCCGCGTGCTTCCCCGGCGAGCGGCTGGTCGTCCCGTCGGGCAACCTCAAGGCCCGCTCGAACGACGACACCTACCCGTTCCGCCCGCACTCCGCCTACGTCCACATGACCGGGGACCAGGCCCGCGACGGCGCGCTCGTCCTCGAACCCCGCCCCGACGGCGGCCACGACGCGTACTGCTACCAGCTGCCGCGCGACGGCCGGGACACCGACGAGTTCTGGCTGGGCTACACCGCCGAGCTGTGGATGGGCCGTCGCCGCTCCCTCGCCGAGTCCGAGCGCGTGCTCGGTCTGGCCTGCCGCGACGTCCGCGCGGCGGTGGGCGACCTGGCCTCCGCGCCCGGCACGCCCACCCGTATCGTCCGCGGCGTCGACCCGGCGCTGGAAGCCGCGGTCACCACCGACGCGGAGCGCGACGCCGAACTGGAGGAGGCCCTCAGCGGACTGCGGCTCGTCAAGGACGACTGGGAGATCGGCGAGATGCGCAAGGCGGTGGACTCCACCGTGCGCGGTTTCACCGACTGCGTCGGCGAGCTCTCGCGGGCCGTCGCGTCCTCCGAGCGGTGGGTCGAGGGCACCTTCTTCCGCCGGGCACGGCTGGAGGGCAACTCCGTGGGCTACGGCTCGATCTGCGCCGCGGGCGAGCACGCCACGATCATGCACTGGACCGACAACGACGGTCCCGTACGCCCCGGCGACCTGCTCCTGCTCGACGCCGGCGTGGAGACGCACACCCTCTACACCGCCGACGTCACCCGCACCCTGCCGATCAGCGGCACCTTCACGGCCGTGCAGCGCAAGGTGTACGACGCGGTGTACGAGGCCCAGGAAGCGGGCATCGCCGCCGTGCGGCCGGGAGCCGCGTACCGCGCCTTCCACGTGGCGGCGCAGCGGTACCTGGCGGAGAAGCTCGTCGAGTGGGGCTTCATCGAGGGCCCGGCGGACCGCGCCTACGAGCTCGGCCTGCAGCGCCGCTTCACGATGGCCGGTACGGGCCACATGCTGGGCCTGGACGTCCACGACTGCGCCCAGGCCCGCACCGAGGAGTACGTCGACGGCGTGCTGGAGCCGGGCATGCTGCTCACGGTGGAGCCGGGGCTGTACTTCCAGCCGGACGACCTGACCGTTCCCGAGGAGTGGCGCGGCATCGGAGTGCGGATCGAGGACGACCTGCTGGTGACCGCCGAAGGCTCCGAGAACCTCTCGGGGGCCCTGCCGCGCTCGGCCGACGAGGTCGAGGCGTGGATGGCCCGCGTCGCGGGCTGACGGACCTCCGGCCCGGGCGGGGACGCCGCCCGAGCTGACCGACGCGGCGCCCACACCCCGGTAGCAGCCCTGCCGCTCACGCACGATGCCCGGAACGCCGAAGCGTTCCGGGCATCGGCGCGGCCTCAGGGGCTACGGCAGGGTGCCGCCGGGGATGGCGTAGCCGCCACGGGTGAGGTAGATCGCGTCGGCCACGGGGCGTTCGACCCGCAGGTACGTGCCGTCCGCCTGCTTGGCGATGTCGGTCATGCCCGTCTGGCGCTTGTCCAGGGTGTACATGGTGGTCGAGCCGCCGCCGTCGAGGTTGATCGCGTCGATCACGCCGAGCTCGGGCGTCTTGAGGATGTCGGCGAACTCGTACATGAACGCGCCGTCGACGCCGGAGTAGTCAGTGGCGTCGGTCGGGTTCGCGCCCACGTCGCGCCGCCCCGTGATGGTGGCCATCACCGTACGGCCCTTGGCGTCGGTGCCGAGGGCGGTGCGCGAGTCCCGGCAGGTGTCGCCGGCCACCGGCTCGTCGTTGACCGACCGCGTCACCCGGGTGCCGGTCTTGTCGAAGAGGCGCGAGCACGTGCGCGCCGAGGTGGCGACGACGCCGTCGTCCAGCAGCCGGTGCGCCATCCCGGACACGATGTCCACGGACTCGTCGAGCGCGATGCGGTGTTCGGGGAATTCGAGGTCCGCGACCTCGTTCTTCAGCTTGAGGGTGCGCCCGGCGGTCAGGTTGTTCTGGAGCCACTGCTCCGCGCCGCTGCCCACCGCCTGCAGCACGAACCCGCCCGTCGCGACGTTCTTCCCGCCCCGGCCGGCGACCCAATTGCCACCGGCGTCCTTCGGGAGGGTGAACGCGCCGGCGTTGTCGACCGCCACCTCGTACCCGGGGGCGTCGTCCTCGGTGACCTCGGGGTGGGTGTCGCGGTTCTTCGGGGGCGTAGCGACGTTGTACGCGTCGTTGAAGGCGATCAGCTCGTCCCCGTCGACGAAGATGCCGGTCTTGTCATCGGGCTTGCTCGGGTCGTGCGCCAGCGACTTCGACACGTCGCCCTCCCCGCGCGCGCAGCCGACGCCGCGGCCGGGGTCGCGGTTGACGTCGTCCAGCAGCCGCTCGGCCACGACGGCGCCGGTCGCGTCGACGACCTGGACGGTCACGGTCGCGCGGAGCTTGGAGATGTACGGCAGACCGTGCTGGAGCACGACCGCCTGGCTGCCGTTCAGGCAGCCGGTGCCGTTGACCTGGCCGTCACGGACCGCGGTTCCCAGGAACTGGATGCTTTCGCCGTGGGGAGGCTCGCCCTTGAAGAAGCTGCCGTTGATCCCGGCGAGGGGCCGCTCCGGCTTGACCGCGGCCAGCTGGCTGGCGACGGTCTCCGCCTTGGCGGCGGAGCCGCCCACGGTGCTTTCGAGGCGGGTCGCGCCCAGTTCGGGATCCGCGACGACCACGTTCAGCTCGCGCTTGGCGACGCGCCCTTCGGTCTGGACCTTCTCCGTGTAGCGCGCGTACGTCACTCCGGTGGCCAGCGTGTAACGCCCGGTCTCCACCCAGCCGTCGAGCAGCGACGGCTCCTGCGGGGCCGCGCTGCTCCCACCGGGCGTGGCGACCAGCAGGGCCGCGCTCAGGGCGATGGCCGCAGCGGCAGCCGGGCCTCTACGGCGTGCGCGGGAGGAGCGCGCGGGGGTGTCGGTCGTCATGAGCAGTCAGCCTTGTCGGTCAGCTTGTGGGAACGGAAGGACTTGGTGAAGGGCTCGGGGAGCGTGGTGCTGTCACCCGGCATCACCTTGTAGGCGCCGTAGGAGGTGCCGTTGCCGTCCCTCCAACCGCCGCCGTGACCGGCCTCGGAGTAGAAGCAGGCGTAGAGCGAGGTGTTGTTCACGACGGAGCGGACGCGGTCCTGCCAGACGGCCGCGTAGCCGTTGTGGGAGCTCGTGGTCGAGTACATGCCGCCCCGGGCGCGCTCTTCCGCGAAGATGCAGAGCTTGCCCTGCTCGCACCGCTCGAAGCCGGTGAAGCAGTGGCCCTTGGAGGGAACGAGCTTGTACGAGCTGACGCGCCCCTGCAGTTCACCGGAGAGGTCGGGGAGGTTGGCCTCGGTCTTCGGCTTCACCGCCTCCATCGTGCCGCCGTAGTAGGCGTCGGCGTACAGGCAGAGCCAGGAGTCGGTGTTGTTGTGGACGGAACGGACTGTAGAGTTCCCCTTGTTGCTGGACAGGGGGATGGAGAGGACGGGCGCGGTGCCGGGCTTCTCCACCGTGCCCTTGCCGCTCTCCTGGTCGTAGAGGCAGAGGGCGCCCGTGTCGCAGTTCTCGTACGCCGACGCGGTCGTCGGGACGATGAACAGCAGGGAACAGAGCAGTGCCAGGGCTCCCAGGACGAGGGAGCCTCTCGATATGGTGATCTTCACAGCAGGCAGTGTCGCAGACGCCTCTCCTACCCTTGTGAGCAGGGGTTTCTTCGCCCGACAGGTACCAAAATGCGCTAGGGCAAACCCCTATGACGTTCACTTACGGGGCGTCTGGCAGGTGTGACGGCATCCCCCGACGCCTCGGGATGTGCTCCAACATCCTCTCGTGGCGCAAGCCGCCCTGTATCGTCAGAACTTGATCGATGTCGACAGGCACGGACGCGGGGAGGCGTGCTGTGGGGCAAGCGCCGTCGACGGTGCTCCAAGTCGCGCTGATGGTCCTCCTCGTGCTGCCCGGAGTGACCTACCAGTTCCTGCGGGAGCGTTGGCGCGGCCCCGTTCCCGGACAACGCGAGCTCGGTGAGCGGGTGTTGAGGGCCGTAACGGCCTCGGTCGTCCTGGACGCCTTCTATGTGATCGTCGCGGGACCGCAGCTGCTGACGCTCGCACGCGGTTCGGACGCCCGGGGCTGGGAGGGACTCGCCCGAGAGCCGCGCTTGTCCGGACTCGTCGCACTGGTGCTGTTCATCCTGGTGCCGGCCGCGGCGGCCGCCGGGGTGTCCGTACGGGAGCGCCGGCGCCTGCGCGGACGGTTCCAGTCCACTCCGACGGCGTGGGACCACGTGTTCAGGGACCGCGAACCGTGCTTCGTCCGCGTACGTCTCAAGAACGGGGGCTGGGCGGGCGGCTGGTTCGGGGCCCGATCCTTCGCCAGCTCGTACCCCAGCCCCCCGGAGCTCTTCCTGCAGACGGCCTGGCGGATGAACCCGGACGGCAGCTTCGCCGGTAGATCCGCACAGACCGCAGGCCTGTACGTCCGCTGCGAGGACATCGACCTCCTCGAGGTCCTCGACCGATCGTCGCCCATCGTCCCGCCGGAGGCGCCGCATGAACCAGCACCCACGACTGACACCTGAGGAGTACGCGCTGTTCGACGACGACGGCGCCCCGCGCGGGTACGCACCGCGGGAGGAGGACGACGTGGAGCCGGACGTGGCCCCGCCCGGTCCCGGACCCGTCTCCCCCTCCGCGGAAACCCCCGCCCAGTAGCGAGGGGGCGCACCGCGTGGACGCCGAGACGGCACGTGCGCACGAGCTCATGTGCCAGTACAGCGAGACCGCCGACCCCGAGCGCCTGTACGAGCTGATGCAGCTCAAGGTGCTCCCGCCCTCGACGCCGGGCCGGCCACCCGGCCACCTCCACCTGCTGGCCGCGACGGCCCTGATCGAACGCTTCGACGCGACCGAGGAGCCCCGGTACCTGGACATGGCGATCAGCATGCTCCGGGGCGCCCATCTCGCCCAGCCTCCGGGCCATCCGCAACACCACCGCATCCTGTGCGACCTGGGCTCCAACCTGCGGGCCCGGTTCGAACGCGCCGGGAACCCCGCCGATCTCGACGAAGCCGTGGAGATCGGCAGGCGGACCGTGCAGATGACGCGTCCGGGCCATCCTGACCACGCGGGCATGCTGTCCCATCTCGGCACCTCGCTCCTGGACCGGCGCGGCAGCGCCGGCACCCGCACGGATCTCGACGAGGCGATCACGTGCTTCCGGCTCGCGGTCAAGCACGAGCCGTCGCCCGGCCGACGCCGCGCCATGTACCTCAGCAACCTGGGTGCGGCGCTACAGGCCCGCTTCGCCGAGACCGGCGACACCGCAGCACTGGACGAGGCCGTCGACGCCTGCCGCGGCGCGCTGTCCACCACCCCTGCCGACGGGCCGGATCACTCCGGGGTACTGGCGAACCTGAGCCGCGCACTGCACGCCCGGTTCGGACGGCTCGGCGACCAGGGGGACTTGGACGAGGCCATCACCCGCGCACAGCACGCCATCCGGCTCTTGCGCGACGGGGACCCGAACCTCCGGCAGATACGACTGACGCTCGGCCACGCCCTGCGGTCCCGGTTCGAGTGGCACCGCAGCCTCGCCGACCTGGACGAGGCGATCAACCAGTTCAGAACGTTGGCCGATTCCGTTCCGGCGGACCATGCGCAAGCCGGCACGTACCTGGCGGCCGTCAGTTCTGCGCTGCTCGTCCGGTTCGGAGCGACCGGCGACATGACGGACTACCTGGAGTCGGCCCGGTACGCGCGGCCCCCCGCGCCGCGCACGGCATCCGACGGGCAGGAGGAGCAGCAGCGATGAGCATCGACAACGGCGGTGCGATCGGCCTCGTACAGCGGTGGATGCGCACCCGCGATCCCGCTCTCCTGTCGGAGGCGATCGGGGCGTTGGGGCGCGAGGTGACGGCAGCGGCCGCCCGCGGCCTGCCCGACCGGGAGTCCGAACAGATCCTGACGGGGCTGCTCATGCACCGCGCCGAGGACGGGGGCACGATCGGGGACCTGGACGAGGCGATCCGCATCACGCGCAGCGTCGTGGCACGGACAGGCAGCCACGCCTCGCTGGCGTGGCTCGCCAGGGCACTCTTCGCCCGCTTCCAGCGCAGGGGCGAGCGGCAGGACCTGGACGGGGCCATCGACGCCATGGGCCGGGCAGTGACCACGGCGCCCGGCGACGATCCGGCGCTGCCCGCCATGGCGCACGAGTTGCTCCAGCTCTCATGGCTCACGCTGGGCCGGTCGGGAGACGTACGGGGACTGACCAGCGCGATCACCGTTGCCCAGGCGGCCTTCGACCTCCTGCCTGACGACCGTCCGGGCAAACTCCGCCTCGTCCTGAGCATCGTCAACGCGCTGTGGCACCGGTTCAACCACGCCCAGGACATCGCGGACATCGAGCAGGTCGTCCGACTGGGCCGCGGGGCGATGCACCTGCGCTCCGACGACCCCATGGAGCGCGCCCAGTTGCTCTCCCGTGTCGGTGGAGCCCTCCAGTCACGGTTCACCCGGTACGGCGACCCGGACGATCTGGACGAGGCCGTCCTGGTCGGCCGGCTCGCCACGGAAGCCGTCCCGGCGGGCAGCCCGCATCCGGCGCGGATGCTGTTCGACCTGGGCACGGCGCTGCGGTCACGCTTCAAACAGGCCGGGCGGCCGGACGACTTGCTGGAGGCGGTCGGCCTGCTGCGACGCGCCGTCGAGGGATCGGCGCCCGGCGACTCCGATCAATACGTCTACCGGGCAGCCTTCATCACCGTACTCAACGAGCACGCGGGGCAGACGGGTGAAGAGGCCGCCCTGGACACGGAGTTGACCGGCAACCGGCTGGTGACCGAGAGCATGCCTCCCGGTGACCCGAACGCGGAGGTGTTCCTGGCCAACCTCGGGCGGCTGCAGTACGCGCGTTTCGAGCGCTCCGGCGACGCGGCCGACCTCGAAGCCTCGGTCGACACCTTCCGACGGGCCATCGCCCTCGCCGACGGGACCGGCGACTTCTTCGGCAATGACACGACACGGGTACACCTGGGCATAGCGCTCATCGCCGTCTTCCGCCGCACCGGCGACATCGCCGCGCTGGACGAAGCCCTGGACATCGGCCACGCACCCGCCCTGGCCTCGGTGCGCGGGGATCACGCCGGTCCGCCGAAGGCGACGTTCATCTTCCAGCCGGATGACCCGCGGCAGTCCGCCTTCGAGCCCCCGGACAGCGCAAGAGCCAGGGCGCGGCTCAACGTCGTCCTCGCCGGCGCGCTGTCGACCCGGTACGAGCAGACCGGGGACCTCTCCGACCTGGAAGACGCACTCACCCTGGCCGCCAAGGCCCTCGATCTGCTGCCCGACGCCGACCTCAGAAGCCGGATGGAGGCTACGCACCACATCGCCGCGATCCACGCGCTGAGCCACGCGCGCCTGCGGAACGCAGGAGATCTGGACCTGGCCATCGAAGCCGCCGACAGCACCGTCGCCATGCTGCGGCTCGGCGACCCCAACCTGTCCACCGCGCTGTCGAACCTGTCGGTGCTGCTCGTACGGCGCTTCGCCGGCACCCGGAGCGCAGCCGACATCGACCGTGCCGTCGAGACGGCCCAGGAGGCGTGGGAAACCGCTACGGACCATCCCACCGGGCACCGTGCACGGGCGTGCACGACCCTCGCGTACGCACTGCTGGAGCGGTACGAGGCGGTCCGCGCGCCGGAGGACCTCACACGGGCGGTCGACCTCGCGCGCGTGGCCGTGCAGCGGGGTTCCGAGGACGAACCGGACCGGATCGAGCGGCTCTACGTCCTGATGAGGGCACTGCGCGCCAGACACGACCGGGCGAAGGGCGGCGCCGACCTCGCCGAGGCCGTCGACCTGGCGCGGCGGGTGCTGCGCGTCGAGCCGAGTCCGCCGTCGAGCCGGCTGGAGAGCGTCTACGAATGCGCTTCGTGGGCGGCGCGTTGCGGGGCGTGGGACGAGGCGGCGGAGCTGTTCGCCGCCTGCGTGGACCTGATGCCCAGGATGGCGTCCGCGGACCGGCACCCGGACACCAGGCAGTACTGGCTGTCCCGGTGGGCGCAGTTGACGCAGCGAGCCGCCGCGAGCGCCCTGAACGCCGGTGACCCGCGGGCCGCGGCGGTGTTGTTGGAGCGCGGCCGGGGAGTCCTCCTGTCCCACACCTTCGACTTGCGGGAGGACCTCTCCGAACTGCGGGCGCATGACGCCGATCTGGCGGACCGCTTCGAGCGGATACGCCGTCAACTCGACGACGCGCCCATGCTCGGCGCCGGGACGGTGCCGCGCCTGTACGCACCGGACCCCGCGGCGGAGGCGGGCAGGACGGCCCACGCGGCCAACCAGGACTTCGGCCTGCAACGGCGGCGGTTGCTCGACCAGTTCGACGAGACGGTGGCGGAGATCCGCGGCAGGCCGGGTTTCGGCCAGTACCTGCGCCCCGCGCAGTGGTCCGATCTGATCGCACAGGCCGGGCCCGGTCCCGTGGTCGTGCCCAACATCAGCGAGTACCGGTCGGACGCGCTGATCATCAGCGCGACCGGAGCCGCAGTACGCGTCGTCAGTCTCCCGCACGCCACCCCGGACGCGCTGCGGCACGCGGCCTCCAGCATCTACGGCGCTCTGGGACGGTCGGGTGCGGCCTGGCGCACACGGGACCGTGACGCCCAACTGCGGGCGCAGAGCGAGATCGGGGCCGTCCTGGCCTGGCTGTGGGACGCGATCACCGAGCCCGTGCTGCGGGCCCTGGGCATCGACGGCCCTCCGGCGCCCGGGGCACCGTGGCCGCGCGTGTGGTGGGTGCCGACCGGGCTGCTGAACCTGCTCCCGCTGCACGCCGCCCAGCGCGGCGACCGCTGTGCGCTGGACCGGGTGATCTCCTCCTACGCCCCGACCGTGCGGGCGCTCCGGGTCGCGCGCGGCCGGGCGCCGGTGCACCGCCCGCGGCGGGTCCTCGCCGTGGCGATGGCCGACACCCCCGGCGCATCCGCGCTGCCGTTCGCCGGCCGCGAGGCTGCGGCACTCGCCGAGCGGGTCGACCGGATCACGACGCTCTCCGGGCCGCAGGCGACACGCGAGCGGGTCCGCGCCGAGATGGCGGAGCACGCCTGGGCGCATTTCGCCTGCCACGGACTGAGCGATCCGGTCGATCCGGCGGCCGGACGGCTGCTGCTGCATGACCATCAGGCCCACGCGTTCAACGTCGGCGAGATCGCCGGTCTGCACCTGGACGGCACCGAGCTGGCGTATCTGTCCGCGTGCGAGACCGCCCGCTCCCCTGACGGGCTCGCCGATGAGGCCGTGCACCTCGGATCGGCGTTCCAACTCGCCGGGTACCGCAATGTCGTCGCGACCTTGTGGGCCATCCGGGACGACGTCGGAGCGGACCTCGCCGACGGCTTCTACCGCCGCCTCCTCGACGAGCAGGACGATCCGGCTGGCGCGCTGCACCACTCCAGCCGACAGATCCGCGGAAAGTTCGGCAACTTCCCCTCCCTGTGGGCCTCCCACGTCCACATCGGTCCATGACGACGACCCGCCGCATCAATACCCCGCCGGCACCCGGCCGCGCACGAGAAGCTGAGCCGACGTACCGGCCCACCCTCGGGAGCGCAGCCAATGCCGACACGGCCGACCCTCGTGGTCGTCAGCGGTCCACCCGCCACCGGAAAGACCACCCTCGCGCACAGCCTCGCCCGCGAACTCGGCTGCCCCGCGATCATCCGTGACGAGATCAAGCAGGGCCTGGCCATGAGCACCGCGCCCTACCGGCCCGGCAGGGACGATCCCCTCAACGTCCCGGCCATGCACGCCTTCTTCGGAGCCCTGAGCGTGCTCCTCGAAGCCGGCGTCACGCTCGTCGCCGAGGCCGCCTACCAGGACCGGCTCTGGCGCCCCGGCCTCGAACCCCTGACGAAGATCGCGGACCTCCGGATCATCCGCTGCACCACCCCGACACCCACCATCATCGAACGCATGACCGAACGCGCGGACTCCGACAGGCATCGCGCCGCCCACGGCGACCGGCGGCTCCTCGCCGACATCGCCGTAGGCGCCTACCGCCCCGAGGGGTTCGTCGCCATCTCCCTCGACGCGCCCACCCTGCTCGTGGACACTTCCGACGGCTATCGGCCCGGGACGGCCGAGATCGGAGCCTTCGTCCGAGCACACTGACCAGTGACGAAGTACGAGCATCAGCGGGTGAGGTGTACGAAGGAGCGCCCTGCCGCCTGCCAGGTCTCGTACGCGGTCCACCCTGCGGCCGCGGCCTGCGCGCACACGGCGCGGGCGCCGAGCCGGGGCCACCAGAAGTAGGCTCCGGGGTGAGGTCCACGCCGAGCGCGGTGCGTCCGAGCCCGGTGAGGGCGGCGACCAGTCGGCCCGGTCCGCAGCCGATGTCGAGGACGGGGCCGGTACACCGGGCGAGGACGCTGTCGTCGGCTGCGTCGGGTTCGGCGCACCACCGTTCGACCTCGAGCGGCAGCAGCCAGCCGTCGCGCCGGCGGAGGAACAGCGGCCCCTGCCCGGTACGCGGGCGTCCGCGTACGGGTCCGCCTGCCAGGTACGGGTGACGGGCTCGGCGAGCTGGGCGGTCATCGGGTCAGCGCGCACAGGTCGTGGTGCAGCGCGGCGAAGCGCGCCCGTGGGGCTGCGGCCGCGACCCGTTCAGCGTCCGCGGCCCGGATCCTCGAGCTCGGCACCGGAGTCACGGACAGCCTGACGGCGAACGAGTTCAGCCGTTGACCAGTCCGTACCCGGGCGGAGGCGTTGGGCTGGCGCTGGGATCCGGTCGGCATCTCCAGCAGGCCGCGGTCGGGCAGCAGGTCGCCGATCTCGGCCAGGGGCACACCGGCTCCGGCCGGGGTACGGACCTGGACCAGCCGGAGGAGGTCCGGCGACGTCGGCGAACGCTGCGGCCTGACCGGTGGTGAACGCGAGTGTCGCCGGAACTAGGACAGGAACTGACCTGATTCGTGCGTAGTGTCGTCCACGTCACCAGGAGCCGGCAGACAGGACGTACTGATGAAGCACACCGCGCCCGAGGGTTACACCAGCGTCGCACCGTGGGTCGTCACCGACGACACCGGCGCACTGCTCGACTTCATCACCGCGGCGTTCGACGGCGAGGAGCTCGCCCGGGTGCCCGTCGCGGACGGCACCATCGGACACGGCGAGATCCGAGTCGGCGACACGGTCGTCCTGGCCTTCGACCGCCGGCCCGACTGGCCCGCGATGCCCGCGCTGCTGCGCGTCTACGTACCCGACGCGGACACCGCCATGGCCGCCGCCGTCGCGCACGGGGCGACGGTCGTCACCGAGGCCGCCGACAGCGCGTGGGGCGACCGGGGAGGGCGGGTACGGGACCCGTTCGGCAACATCTGGTGGGTGATGAGCCGGACCGAGGACGTCACACCGGACGAGGCCTGGGAACGGTTGTCCCAGCCGGAGTACGCGCAGTCGATGCGCATGGCCCAGGAAACCCTGGACGCCGAACTCAGCGGACGGGAATCCGGAGTGGCCAGCGCCCCGCAACGCCCGACCCCCTGAATCAGCGGTTCCAGTCCCGTATGCGTCGCCGGCGGACCGGCGCCATCAGGGGTGCGGAGGGCTGGAGGAGGAGGCCCGCGCGGGGCGGGACCTCGTCGGGCGGCAGGTCCAGGCGGCAGCGCCGGGCCAGGGGGGCGAGCACCAGGACGGCCTCGACCTGGGCGAAGGCGGGCGCCGAGACAGGCGCGGGGGCCGCCGCCGAAGGGGAACCACGCGTGGTCGGGGACGGCCGCGGGCGCGTCGGGGGACCAGCGCTCGGGACGGAAGCGGTCGGGTTCCGGGAACCACCGCGGGTCCGGTGGGTGGTCCACTGGCTGCACCACACGATGTCTCCCGGCCGTACCGCCCAGTACGGCACCCCCGCGGGCCACCGCCGGCATCACCCATGCCGGCGGGTACAGGCGCAGGGCCTCCTTGATGATCTGCCGGGTCCAGGCCAGGCGTTCGTAGTCGTCCACCGTGACCGGCCGCCCGCCCAGCACCTCCTCGAGCTCCCCCTCCAGCCGGGCCCGGGCCTGTGGCGCGCCGGACAGCAGGTACAGCGCCCAGGCCAGGGCCGTGGAGGCGGTGTCGTGCCCGGCCGCCCACAGCGTGACGGCCTCGTCACGCACCTCCACGGGCGTCAGCGGCTGGCCCGACTCGTCCCGCGCCGCGAGCAGCCGGTGGACCTCGGCGTCGATCCCCCGAACCGCTGCCAGCGTCCGGCGCCGGGACGGGGTCCGTACCCAGGGGCAGGAAGAGCCCGATGCCGCGCAGCTCCGCACCCACCTCCCGATCTGCCGCGTCCATCGCGGCACCGAGCGTCCGGGCCCGGAGGTCGATCCGCTCGCCGTCCCGCCAGCCGTCGGCCGCCGCCTCGGCGCAGGCGACCATCGACGCCGCGTACGAACGGACCTGGCGCGGCCGGACGACGGGCTGGACCAGGGCCCGTTTGCGCCGCCAGTCGCCGCCCTTGCTGCGGATGACGCTCTGCCCGATGATCTGCCGGAACGCCCAGCCAATGTCGAGGATCTCGTACGTGTCCTCGCGGGCGGCCAGCAGCTCCGCGATGTGCCGAGGGTGCGAGAGGAACAGGCCCCGCCGCGGTCCGAGCGACCAGGAGACGGCGTCCCCGAAGTCGTCGCGCAGGCGGGTCAGGAAGCCCAGCGGATCGCGCCCGAACGCGGGCAGGTCCCCCAGGAGCGGCAGGCCCCGGGGACCGCGGACGGGGTGGAGGGGTGGAGCTGGCCGGCTGGCCAGCCGGCCGCACGATGATCCGAAGGCAACTGGGGCACGCTCTGAGGGCGGTTGCATCCCTCGACCGAGCCGCCGACGTGCCACCCGGTGTGTCGGGGCGCGCCGCCCTCCCAGAGCACCTCGGGCCTCCCCACGCACCCCGCCTGACCTGTGAAGATGTCACTCGTCCCGATGTGTGGGCGCTGCCGGCCGAGTAGCCCGAAGGCGGGTATGGTCGTCCGATCACTGACGACAGCACGGGTCGTCTGTTCAACCCGGGAGAACCTGCATGACCGATCTGCACTCGCTGCGGGCAAGCCTTGCGTCCGGTGAGCACGAGTTCGCCGACACCTTGGCCTTCGTATCTGCGCATTACGACTACCAGCCGCAGGCGTTCCGCAACGGCGAACTGGAGAATGCCGCAGGCGAGAACGAGGGCTCCTGCAAGACGCTGGGACTGGCCCTGCTGGAAGGGCTGAGCGACCAGGAGGCACTGCTGGCGTTCGGTGAGCACTACCGCAGCGTGCTGGCGACGCCGAACGACAGCGATCACGGCAACATCCGCAACCTCCTGGCCCACGGCCTGGCAGGGGTGAGCTTCACCGGGCAGCCGTTGGCCCGCAAGAGCTGATCGGGTCACTGGTGGTGTGGGGCCCGCACCGGCTTCTACCCCTACCTCGGCCAGCCCGACGGATCCGTCAGCGACCGCACCGAGTTCGGCCACGGCTACACCGTCGCCAGCCACCCCTTGGCCGCCGGCGCCGCCGACGCGAACCGTGACGGCGTCGCCGACATCCACGGCCCCATCGACGGCCCGAGCGTCCAGGTCGGCACCGGCGGCTGGGGAGCCGTCCAGTCCATCGGCTCGGTTCTGCCCCTTCGGCCGTGCCCTGCGTGAGCCTCACGCAGGGCACGGTGCCGGAGCCCTAGCGTGGCCACCATGACGAGGAATCAGGACATGGGGCGGCGTGCAGCCGTCGTGCTCTGCGTGACGGCTGCGCTGATGGGACCGGGAGACCTGGCCAGCGCATCCGCCGAGGGGACGGCAGCTGGGCTGGCCCCGCGGCCCGGTGCGCTGGTCTACGTCGCCGACCTCCACTCCGACACGGTGTCGGTCGTCGACCCGGGCACCGGCGTGGTCGTGGACAGCGTTCCCGTCGGCGACGGACCCGACAGCGTGGCCGTCAGCCCGGACGGCTCCCGCGCCTACGTCACCAATTCCGCGGCCGACACGGTATCGGTGATCGACACCCGCGCCGGGACGGTCATCGCCACCGTCGCCGTCGGGGACGAGCCGAGCAGAGTGACGGTCTCCCCGGACGACCGGTACGCCTACGTCGCCAACGTCGCGTCGGACAACGTGTCGGTGATCAACACCCGCAGCCTTGCCGTGACGGGCACCATCGCGGTGGGCGACGCCCCGCTGGGCGTGGCGGTGACACCCGACGGCGACACTCTGTACGTCGCCAACGCCGCGTCCGGCACCGTCTCGGTGGTGCGGACCGCCACCGGAACGGTCACCGGCACCATCCCCGTCGGCAGCGGACCGACCGCTCTGGTGCTCGCCCCCGACGGACGTCAGCTGTACGTCTCCAACCTGAGCTCGGACGACGTGTCGGTGGTCGACCTCTACGACGGCGCGGAATCGGACCGCATCCCGGTCGGGGACCAGCCTGCGGGAATCGGGGTGCGACCGGACGGGCGCCAGGTGTACGTCGCCAACATCGGAGCCGAAGACGTGTCGGTGATCAGCACCCGCGGCCGTGCCGTGACGGACACCGTCGCCGTGGGACGGGGCCCCAACGGCCTCGCCGTCAGCCCGGACGGCTCCCGGGTCTACGTCAGCAACTTCGACTCGGACACCCTGTCGGTCATCGACACCTCGCCGGCCCGCGTCATCGACACGGTGGCCGTGGGCGACGGGCCGACCGGCGTGGCGGCGGCACGGGGAAAGAAGGCCTGACCCCGGGCCTGCGGCAGCGACGGGCGCCTCGGGCGCGCGGCCAGGGCGTCGAGCAGGTTGCCGTCGACCGCGTCCCACGGCTCGGTGAGTTGCCGACCATGACGACGGGCCCCGCCGCGGCCAAGCGGCGCGTGACGGCCAGCACGTGGCGCACGTTGTCCTGCAACGTGACACCCCGCATCGGCGAGCGGGCGGCGGTCAGCCGCCGCATCCGCCGCAGGACCCGTACGGTTCTTCGCGCTCCCACCACGACGGACAGCGGCATGTCCCGAACGGTGACCGGCACTTGTCGCAGGGCGGCTCGGCGGGCTCCTGCGGCTCGGCGGCCGAGCGGGCCGGTATGACGGGCATGCCGCTCCACGACCGGCTCTTCCGGCATTCGCAGAACTGACTGCCGTGGCACCTGCCGCCGCGCAGGTAGGAGTGGACGTCGACCTGGTGCCCGCACAAGGGGCAGCCGTGTTCCGTGAGTTCGGGCATGGGACGGCCTATCCAGCGGAATGCGTGGTGCGGGCGGGAGGGCGCATGCGGTCCAGCATGCCCGACGGCGTCCGGTGCGGGCCAGGGCGCCCAGGACCCACGGCGTGCTCGCCCCGCTGCACCGCCAGTAGACTCCGCGCGGGCGGGGCCGTAGCGCAGTGGTCGACGCGCGCGGTCTCCAAAATCGCGAGGACGCCGGTTCGAATCCGGCCGGACCCGCCCGCCGACGGCATTGCGCGGGCCCGGTCAGCGTTTGAAGGTCTGGTCGAGGGTGGTGGCTATGGCGGACTTGAGTGCCTCGCGGTGGTGGAGGGGTTCCGGGGGCAGTTCGCTGGTGGGGCGCACGCTGAATCGGCGCGTCTGAGCGGGTACGGCCGTCGGCCGGCTGCAGAGCGAGCGCAAGCTGCTCCGCGATGTCGTCGACCACCGCCGTGTCAGGACCGGTCCAGCTGCGGAACCGTCCACCGGTCGCGTCGTCGACCAGGCCCTGGGCCACGTCGGGCGCGACTCCCCAGCGATTGAGGAACCAGGTGAGCACTTGGCGACAGTGGCCGTGCCAGCCGCTGCCGCACCCGGTACGGTCGACGACCTGCAGGATCAGGTTCCTCGCCGTGCGCTCCCACAAGATCCGCTGATCGTCGATGTCGGTCAGGTCCAGGGGGTACGCCTCGAACCAGCCGAGGAGGTACTCCCGCCACTCGCGCCACTCACGCAGAGCCGCCTCGACACGGACCAGTGTCTCTCCCGGCGTCGTGATCGAGTGCTGTGGGCAGCACCAGCTTCCTATCCCGAATAGCTTCGCCTTGGGCAGTCAGATGCCGCCCAAACCCCATGCGTCGAGTCCGCCGTAGATGTGGGCCCATAGGCAGTGGGCGGCATCGAAGCCTGAGGCTTCGCCGCGGTAGACGGCGATGAGCGAGTCCTTGCCCCGCCACCAGGTATCCGCGAGTCCCAGGACTTCGGGTACCCGCTCGGATCCGTCAAGGTCCAGCCCATCGACGGCACTGCCCTTGATCTTCATGATGGTCTTGACCAGTAGCCCGCGTGGTGGCCCAGCGCGAGGGCTTCCACCCATCCCTCTGTGCTGGCGCGCAGAGGTGTCCAGCGATCCGGCGGCGCCAGATGAGGTGGACGGGGACGGGCGTCGTAGCGCAGACGGCGGTAGGTGATGCCGTCCAGGCCCCGTCCGGCAGCGGTAGTTCTTTCCCGCGGAAAATACTCACCCAGGCGTTACTGAGCTCACGGAGCCGGTACGGCACCGATCTGCTGCATCACTCCGAGCAGGTCGGGCTGAGCCCGTTCGCCGACGATCCGGCCGTCGGCGAGATAGTAGAAGTTCATGGCCTGCACCGAGATCTTGTTGCCGCTCGCCGGGATCCCGAAGAATTCACCGTCGTGCGTTCCCCGCATGGTGAACCGCGCCGCCACCGTGTCGCCTTCGGTGACCGTCTCCTCCAGCGTCCACTGGACGTCCGGGAAGGCGCTGCGCATCATCCCGAGGACCTCCATGTACCCATCAGGCCCCCGCAGCGGTTCCGGGTGACTCGGCGCGTGGAACACCGCGTCCGGAGAAATGACCTCGCGAGCGAGACCCTCGTCGCCCGTGTTGATGAACTCGACGAAGCGGTTCATCACTGACTCGCTGGACTGCGCCGGCATCGCACTGTGCCTCTCCGAAGACGGTGGGTGGATACCTGAAGCCTAACATCGAATCGATGTTCACATCGTTTCGATGCACTCGTGCAAGGATGGACTCATGCTGGAACTCGCGATACTCGGCTTCCTGGCCGAGGCCCCCCTGCCCGGGCACGAGCTGCGCCGCCGCATCTCACAGCTGACGGGCTACACGCGGCCGGTCAGCGACGGCAGCCTGTACCCGGCGATCAATCGTCTGACCAAGGCGGGCTTGATCGAGCGGCGCGCCGACCCGGCCGCGGGGGCGGCACGGTACGTGCTCAGCCTGACCCCGGCTGGGCGGGCCGACATGCTTCAGCGTCTGCGCGAGCCCGCCGACCACGAGATCACCGACTTCACCCGGTTCTACATCGTCCTGGCATTCCTCTCCCACCTGCCAGACGTGGCCGAACAGCACGCGGTGCTGCGCAGGCGGCTGGAGTTCCTGGAAGAACCGGCGAGTTTCTTCTACGACAACGACCGGCCCCTGCGCGCCGAGGAGATCACCGACCCCTACCGGCGCGGCATGCTGCTCACCGCCCGCGCCACCAGCCGCGCCGAACGAACCTGGCTGCGCGAGGCTCTCGGCGAGAAGCCGGCCGTATTCGACACCACTGTCACGGACAGCGATCCGCATGCGCCCGCTGCTCCCGCGAGCTGATCACCCACGGAGGTACCTCCATGCTTGCTTCCTGGTACGACGCCCAGGGACCTGCCGCCGACGTCCTGCACGTCGGCGAGCTCCCTGATCCCATCCCCGGCCCCGGCGAGGTCCGCGTCCGCGTCACCGTCTCGGGAGTCAACCCCGGCGACACCAAGAAGCGGCGCGGCTGGCTCGGCTCGTCCATGCCCTACCCACGGGTGATCCCGCACAGTGACGCCGCCGGAGTCATCGACGCCGTGGGCGCCGGAGTCGACGCGTGCCGCGTCGGGCAACGGGTCTGGGTGTACGGGGCCCAGTCCTACCGACCCTTCGGCACCGCGGCCCAGTACACCGTCGTCCCTGCGGATCTGGCCGTCCCGCTACCCGACCACCTCGGCGACGAGCTGGGGGCGAGCCTCGGAATCCCCGGTATCACCGCCCACCGCACCGTCTTCGCCGACGGCCCGGTCGACGGCCAACTGGTCCTGGTCCACGGAGTTCTCGGCGGCGTCGGCTCTCTGGCCGCCCAGCTCGCCCACTGGGCCGGCGCCACCGTGATCGCCACCGTCAGGCGGACCGCGGACCTAGACCGCGTCGACCCGGCCGTCGTCTCCCACGCCGTCGCCCTGGACACCGGCGACCCCGCCACGGCCATCCGCTCGTACGCGCCTCAGGGGGTCGACCGGATCATCGAGGTCGCCCTGTCCGACAACGCCGACCTCGACAACGCCGTCGCCGCCAACAACGCCGTCATCGCCGCCTACGCCGCCCGCGCGGACCGCACCGAGATCCCCTTCTGGCCCCTGCTGTTCAACAACGTCACCCTGCGCCTGCTCGGCAGCGACGACTTCCCCGCCGAGGCCAAGCGTCAGGCCGCCCGCGACCTCACCTCCGCAGTCGCCGTCGGTGCCCTCAGCATCGATGTCCGCGAGCGCTACGCGCTCGAGGACATCGCCAAGGCCCACGATCACATCGACGCCGGCGGTGGCCACGGCCGCATCCTGGTCACCATCCCCCAATAGCGCAGACCCGGAGCCCCGCCCCCTGCCCCTACACCTACGTGTGCGCCTACTCGGGCCCCGATTTCACGGGCACGGAGATCCGTCTCCTCAGCTGCAACAGCATGACCGAGATCCCCTGGGGCGGCACCGGATCGTGGATCAACAACCAGCGGTCCGCACTGCGCGCGAAGTTCTACGACGTCGACCGCAGGCTCGGCTGGACCTCACACGGGCGGCTACAGCGAGGACCGCAACGCGCCGTGGGGATGGGTCTACTACCTGAGCCCCTGCTAGGCAGCAGCCGTGCGGACCGGCGGCACAGCCGGCGGCGGTAGGCGCGTGAGGTGAACGACGGAGGGCCCCGGCATGGTGATCGCCGGGGCCCTCCGTCACGTTCGGCCGGGCGGCACGTTCGAACAGCGCGACTCAAGTGCTCCATCTCGGCAAGTACTTGCTACTGTGGCAAGTAGATGCCGGGGTGGCCATGAGATGCCCCGGCACCAACGGGAGGGGTGGGACATGGGTGAACAGGTCGATGCGGCCGCGGCGTTGAAGGGGATCGCGCGGATCGAGGCGGCCGCGCGGGGTCGAAGCGGCTGGTACGTGGGCTACTTGTGGCTGTTCGCCGCCTGGCAGCTCGTCCTGGTGCCTGCCGTGCTGCTGTGGCGCGGCCCGACGGGCGCGCTGGTCAGCACCTTCGCGAACGCCCTCGTGGTCGTGGGGCTGTCCCTGTTCGCCACGCGGCAGCCGGTGGTTCCGCACGGCTTCGGCGGTCGGCACCTGCGAGTGATCGGCGCCTGGACGGCCCTGTACGTCCTGTCCCTCGCGCTCGGCTTCGCCGTCTTCGCGGGCAGCATCGCCTTCGCGGCCGTGGCCGCCCTCGCGTGCGCGCTTCCGGCCGCTGCGGCAGCCCGGCGGGAGGGGCGCACCGTATGACGCCGGAAGCCGCGGTGGGCGCGGGAACAGGACAGGGCCCCCATCCGCGCCACGCACTCGCTCCCCTTCTGGCCTCGGCCGTACGCCTGTCGATCGTGGCGGCCCTCGCCGCCGTGGAGAAGGCCGAGTTCGCCTACGTGCGGGACCTCGTGGAGATCACCGACTCCGCTCTGTCGAAACAGGTCTCGCGCCTGGAGGAAGCGGGCTGGGTGACGGTGGAGAAGGGGCAGGTCGGCCGGCGGCCGCGGACCTGGCTGCGCCTGACCGGGGACGGAGCAGCCGCCTACCAGCGCCACCTCGCCGCGCTGACGGCCATCGCGGGACCGCTCCAGTGAGGTGACCTGGGCGGAGCCCCTGCCACGGCCCTGATCCCGATGCCCTGCGCGAGCGCGGCCCGTTGCGGCGCGCGTCACCAGTGCCAGTGCAGCGCTTCGCCCTCCGCCACCCGCAACCAGCGCTCCGCCGCCCGGTCGAGCGCGGCCGAGGCCAGCGCGATCTGCCGGTCGTCGAGGGGACTGCGGCCCAGCCCGCGGCCTTCGGTACTCAGTCCCGACCAGACGCGGTAGGCCCAGTTCACGGCGAGTTCGGCCCGCATCACCGCCTCGCCCTTGCGGCGCAGGACCTTCAGCCCCGACCGGCGGTGGCGGGTCGGCTCGACCGGCTCGAACCCTTCGAAGGTGGCGCCCTCCGCGGTGGCGCCCCAGAAGCCGTCCGTGATCCCGAGCGCGCTCTCGACCGCCGCGTGTACGAGGTCGTGGGGCATGGTCGGGCCGGTGGGCTGGTCCGCCAGCCGGACGTCCGGGCCACGGCGCCCCCGTACCTCGAGGTCGTGGCGGCGGTCCGGAAGTTTCCGGAAGATCATCTCCATGGCTCTGCCTCCCAGCGGCTCGGGTCGGGGAGCCCATCGTGCAGTACGCGTTCACCGAACTCCATCGTGGCGCGGACCTCCACGCCGGACGGGCTCTTGTGGCTGTCCAGTGCCTGGGTGAGGACACCACCGCCGCCGCGCGAGTGCCCGGGCGTACCGACCCGGTTCAGGTCCACGTGGTCGGCGAACTGCTTGAGCTCCCGCAACGGGCCCGCACCGGTGGACAGTTCGCGCCACATCTCCAGGTGTTCGTCGGCAGGGCCGCAGGCGGGCTTGTCGCCGACGGCGCAGGTGTCGCCCCAGCCGTGCAGCACCATCACCAGGGGGTGCTTGCCGCCGTCCAGCCGGCGGGGGTAGGTCACGGACGCCTTCGGCTCCGTACGCTTCCCGCCCAGGCCGGGCGGGGCGTACGCGGTGCCACCGAAGTCGTACGTGAGCTCGGCCGAGTGCTCCGTGCCGGCCTGCGCGGTGACTGGGCCGCACCTACCTCCTCCGGCTGCCGGATGGCGGCCGACCAGCGCAATCGTGGAAGATGGATCCATGACAGGGGACGCGGCCGAGATCGTTCTGAGCAAGCAGGACCTTCGTGAGGTCGCCGCGTTCGCCGCGGGGTGCGCCGAGACGGTGCTCGAAATCTTCGAGGCCGATCAGCCGGGCGACTCGCGGCCCCGGGACGCTGTCGGCGCCGCGTGGGAGTTCGCCCGGGGCGGCGAGCGCGGGAAGGCGCTGCGCGACACGGCCTCGGCGGCCCTCAAAGCGGCCAAGAGCGCGGACAGTGCGGCTGCGCGCGAGGCGGCGTGGGCGGCGATGTCCGCGGCGGGCTCCGCCTACCTGCATCCGCTGCACAAGGCCACGCAGGTCAAGCACATCCTCGGAGCCGGCGCCTACGCGGCCAGGGCGGCCGAACTCGTCGCCGACGACGATCGCAGCGTCGGCGCCGAACACCTCGTGCACACGGCGCGTTGTGCGACACCGGTCGTCATCGACGTGCTCACGCGCTTCCCGGCAGCGCCGAACGGTGGTGGACGGGTGGGTGAGTTGCTCCGCATGCTGGACGCCGCCCTTCGTCCGCCCCTCTCCGCCGAGTGACGTTCGGCGTCCAAAGGCCGGTACTTGGTGGCGCGTGGCGGAGTTCTCGCCAATGATCGGCGGATGAGTGAATCCTCGCGGCAGCAGTGGCGTGCCGTCTTCGACATCAACATCACGTTCTCCAACGGTGGCGGCCTGAGCTCCGAGGGGTTCCGCGTCGACGTACCGTCGGAACAGGCCGACAGTGACGCCGTAGCGAAGCTGTTCATCCGGCAACTCGGGCTGACCATGGTCGAGACCGCGGACGTCGCGAACCTGCGGGTGATCCCGGAAGCGCACAAGAACCCGGCGGGCCCGGCCGAGGCACCCGGCGGGCGCCGCAGGCTGGTGGAGCTCAGCCATATCATTCGCGACGGCCTGGTCACCTACCCCGGGCTGCCCGCGCCGCACATCGGCGACCACATGGGCTGGGACGCCTCGCACGCGAGCTACGGTCCGGGAACGGAGTTCCAGATCGGCCGCATCGACATGATCGCCAACACCGGTACCTACGTCGACACCCCGGCACACCGCCACCGGGGCGGCGCCGACCTGTCGGGGATCGGCCTGGACAGGCTGGCCGACCTGCCCGGCCTGCTCGTCCGGGTGACCGGCGCCGCGTCCCGCGCGATCGACGCGGCACTGTTCGCGCCCTTCGACCTCGCGGGCCGAGCCGTACTCATCGAGACCGGCTGGTCCAGGCACTTCGGCACCGAGGCGTACGGGAGCGGGCACCCCTACTTGACCGAGGCGGCTGCACGTTGGCTGGTGGAGCAGGGGGCGGCACTGGTCGGCATCGACTCGCTGAACATCGACGACACCGACGACGGGGCCCGCCCCGTCCACACCACCCTGCTCGGCGCGGGCATCCCCGTGGTCGAGCACCTGAACGCTCTGGACCAACTGCCCATTGAGGGCTTCCGGTTCACGGCCGCGCCGCCGATGGTCGAGGGGATGGGTACGTTTCCCGTCCGCGCCTTCGCGACGATCGGGTAGGCCCGCCCACCCGAGCCAGGCGGGACCCACGAGGACCGCGTCCCCTGGCAGTTGCGGCTCCAGTACTCCGCCGCCGGCACCGTCGGCCGGCTTCCGTCCCGGCGGGCGGCTTCGTCCTGCGTGCGAGCGTACTCCTGTCCTGCACCGCTACGGCCGCTCCCGGCTCCGCCGCCTCCGACAACACCGCCCCGTCCCAGCACATCACGATCGGCCCGGCCGCCTGACCCCGGCCTGACCTGCGGGGCAGTGCACTTGGCGGCGTACCGGCCGCACCCGCCGTCACGAAACGGTCATACCGTCGTCGTGGTCCCATCAAGATCGCGCTGAAGACTCGGCCTGTCAGGGGGGACGCCTTCAGGAAGCTGGTCTCGTCGTCAATGAAGCACAGGCACGCAGCTCCCCGCGGAACCAGCCGTCGGCACCTGCTCGCTGCCGGCGGCGGGCTGTTGACAGCGCTGGCCGCGGGATCGTTCCTGGCCACCGATCCCGCGGGCCGTTCCGGGCCGGGCGGCATCCGGCAGGCATCGGGGAAGGGCGACGGGGCGCACGGCACCGGGGCGTCGGCGGGCCGGCCACCCGGCCCGGGGTGGATGCCCGGGGCGGTCCGCATGCCCCTGGCCGTCAACTTCGAAGCCGGCGCTCGTGACGGGCAGAGCGGACTGGTCCTGCACGTCCAGGAAGGAGAAGGTTCCCTCCACGAGCACTTCAGCGTCCCCGAGGTGAAGGCCTCGGCGCACTTCTGGGTGGGGC
This sequence comes from Streptomyces sp. NPDC037242, assembly GCF_055604165.1. Taxonomy (NCBI): domain Bacteria; kingdom Bacillati; phylum Actinomycetota; class Actinomycetes; order Kitasatosporales; family Streptomycetaceae; genus Streptomyces; species Streptomyces sp. NPDC037242. The sequence continues at coordinate 48,454 of NZ_JBVJUY010000028.1, read as the reverse complement.
AGGACGGGCTGACGGAGCAGTACGTCTCCGTCCACGACCGCGCCTGGAGCCAGCGGGAGGGCAACGGCGCCTGGTCGTCCGTCGAGACCTCCGGATTCAAGACCCGGCCGCTGACCGAGGCCCAGTTGGACGCGGTGGCGCGGATCTACACCTGGGGCAGCGAGGCGCACGGCTGGCCGCTCACCATCAGCGACCGGCCCGACCAGCCGGGACTGAGCACCCACGAGATGGGCGGGGTGCCGTGGGGCAACCACGCCTGCCCCGGCTCCCTGCGCGCGGCGCAGCGTACCGAGATCATCCGCAGGGCGGCCTCAGCCGTCACCAGCGGCCCCGACCGGAAACTCTGACCGGCGGCTCTGACGGGCGGCTCTGACGGGCCCCGGCGCGGAACCGCCCGGCCGCCTCGGCCGTCTCCCGGTGAGGGGTGGTGTGCATGTCAGAGGTGGAGCCGCGGGTGTGGGGGTTCGCCCCGGTGGTGCCCGTTGTCGCCGCGGCGGCCGTCTACGGGTGGGCCCACTGGTGCTTCACGGGCACGTCCGCGCCGTCGGCCACGGTCGCGGTGGTGGTCGGCGCGGTCCTGGTCGTGGGTGCGTCGGCGGCGTACTTCGCGCTCGCCGCCGGCGGCGGCGGGGGCGGCCTGTTCGGCGCGCTCTTCCTGGCCATGGGGCTGCTGCTGACCGTCGCTGCCGTCGAGCAGTCCTCGGCGCGCAGCGCGGCAGCCACCTGTACCGTGCGCGAGGTCCGTACCAAGGTGCAGCCTTCCTTCGGCGAAGGCGGCACGGACAAGACCACCTATGTCCTCGCACTGGACTGCCCAGGGGGCTATCCCGACGAACTCAAGGACGACCGGCCCCTCGCCTCCAAGGGCGCGGAGATCCGCGTCGCCTACGACCCCCGGCGGCGCCTGTCGCCGGAGGCGGAGGGCGAGAGCTCGCCTTGGAAGTCGGCCGTATCAGCTGTGCTCCTCCTGGCCTTCAGCACCGCACTGGCCGGGGCCAGGCGCACCCCGCAGGAGCAGCCCGCCGGGTAGCCGCCGAAGGGGCGGTCGGCGTCCCGGCTCCACACGCTGGGCGCGGAGGAGGACTTCCCCTCCGCCATGGCCGGCCCTCCCCCGCCGCGCCCGGGAACGCCACCCGCACGAGTGAGGCCGTACGGGGACATCGCACAGAGGCCCCGGGACACTTGGTCCCGGGGCCTCTGGCAACTCGTGGTCGGATCGTCAGATCCTCGGATCAGAAGAAGATCGGGATCTCGACGCCTTCCGAGTCCCAGGCCCGCATGTCCCCACCCATCGGGCTGTGGATGGCCAGGTAGTCGGGCTCGAGGGCGATCTCGCCCAGGCCACCACCCGTCCACTCGACGATGATGTGGTCACCGGCCGCGATCGTGAACTCTTCCGCCACGGGTTCGAAGACGACGGTGATCGGTTCCGTCGGCTTCGCCGTCAGTCTGAACTTCATAGGAGCCTTTTCGGTCTACAGGTTGTCCATGTACCACTTGGCCAGCGTGGCCCGCTGACCCGCGCTGGGGTTGCCCGGCTTGAGATCAATGACCTTGGCGTACGCGTCATAGACCCTACGGGCGTGCTCCCTGGTCATACCCAGGTCCCGCATGGCCTGGAGCTGCTTGGCGCCCCTCTCGCCCTTCATCATGTCGAGGCTGTCGTCACCCCGGCCCCAGACGAGCTTGCCGAACGCGTTCCGCTTGCCCTCGAAACCCAGCTCGGTGGCGACCTCGTCCACCTTGGCGAACTCCGCCTTGACGAGCTCGGAGACTCGCTTGGCGCAGTCCTGGGGGTTGGTGTTGTGGACCAGGACGGGAGTGCTGCCGGCCGCCACATAGTAGGTGTGGAGGTCGTTGACGGTGAGGTTGTACGCGGGCTGGAGCGACTTCCAGCGGTGGATCCCGGCGATCTGTGCGGGGGTTCCGTCAGCGGTCCGCAGGGTCTCGTTGACGCTGAGGTCGGCCGCGTCCTTCCACGTCCTGTCGCTGTCGGACCAGAAGGGGTGGTGGTCGGTGGAGGTGACCGTGCCACCGCCCTGGGCCGCGGCGAGGGTGACGTCGGTGAAGTCGCGGTCGTCGGGGGTGTAGATGGTCGCCTCGACGCGCCGCGGTCCGGTGACGTTCGACACGGGGTCGGTGGCCAGGACCGAGTCGCCGACGGCGATCTGCTCGATGGGACGGTAGGTGCCGTCACCCATGAGGACCCGCGTGCCCGCCGGGAAGCTGTTCGGCGCGGGCGGGATCGGGCACGTGATGAACTTGTCGGCCTTGCGGGCGTCGGCTATCGCCTCGACGCCCTTCTCGCCCCACTTGAGGACCTTCATGGCCTTGCCCCAGGGGGTGACGCCGGCGACGGCCATGGCGCAGCCGCCCCAGGAGGGCTCCTCGATGCAGCGCTGGATGTCGGCGCCGCCGGAGAGCTCCCAGGCACCCTTGAGGACGAGCTTGGCCAGATCGGCGTCGGGGCTCGCGAAGACGACCTGATCCGGATCGGCACCCAGCATGCACGGGGGCAGGCTGTCCCGGTTGAACGGGACGATGCACTTGGGCTTCTTCGACTTCTTCTGCGCCTCGACCTGCTTCTTGCGCTCCTCTTCCGCAACCCGGCGCGCTTCGGCCTGTTCGGCCTCGTACTTCTTCTTGACCGTGGTCCAGGCCTGCGAGGCGAAGGCGTTGGCCTCGTCCTTGCTCTTGCCCGCGGCGATGGCCGATTCACGGGCCTGGGTCGCGGACTCGTTGGCGCGGGCCGCGGACTCGCGTGCGTAGGCCGCGGAGAACTCGGCCTGGAAGGCCGACTCCTCGGCGGCGTCGGCGTCCCGGCTGGCGGCGGCTGCCGCGTTGCGGGCGGTGGCCGCGGAGTTCTTGGCCGCGGTGGCGCTGGCCTCTGCGGCGGTCGCGGACTTGTTGGCGTCGGCGGCGTACTGGGCGGCGGCGTCCTTGGACTTCTGCGCCTCGGCCGCTGCGATGTCCGCCTCGTTCTTGGCCACGGCGGCCTTGGCGGCGGCCTCGGCCGCGCGCCAGCGGTTCTCATTGGCCTTCGCGGCGATGCCGGAGGCCTCGGCGATCAGGCGGTCCACCTGGTTCTTGTGGTGGTCCGTGAGCTTGTCCTTGCGGTCCGCCATGAACTGGCCGACGGTGACGAACTCGTGGAGCTGGTCGGCCGGGCCGGCGAGCGCGATCTTGGCAGCCGATTTGACCTCGGGGCCACCGGTGTTGACGAGCTTGGAGGCGATGACCTGCTCGTCGCTGTTGCGCGCCGAGTACTGCCCGATGGCGAGGAAGGTGGCGAGCGCCTTGCCGCTGCCGTCGGCGAGGGCCGCCTTGGAAGCGTCCTTGACCCCCGGGCCGCCGGTGTTGTTGTACTTCGAGACCTCGACGGCGAGGTCGTCGGCGCCGGCCGTGAACTGGCCGGTCGTGTAGAAGCCGTTCACCTGCTCGGGCGTGCCGTTCAGCGCGGTCGCGGCGCCGGTACGCACGGACGGGTACGGGCTCTTGGCGCTGAGCTGGAGGACCCGCTCGCGGATCTCGTCCTGCCCGGCCTGCTTCCAGCGGGTGCGCAGGTAGGTCAGGACGCCCTCGTCCGTGCCTCCCAGTGCGTCGATCGCGGTCTCCTGGCTCCAGGGGCCGCGCAGCTTGAGCGCGTTCAGGGCCAGGGCGCGTCCCTTGGCCGCGGTGGCCTTGACGTCCACGTCCGGCTTGGCCGCCTCGGAGGCCAGGGCGGAGGCGGTGGCCTCCAGGTTGATGCCCTGCAGCTGCTGGGAGGCGGACTTGGAAACGTAGCCGTCGATCAGCGCCTTGCGGGACTTGGCCTGCTCGATGGCGGCCTCGGTCCTGGTGGCCAGGTCGGCGGCCTCGGTCTCGCGGGCGATGTCACGGACCTTCTTGGCCGTCACCACGGCGGCGTCGGCGGCCTCGGCCGCGACCTTGGCCGCGTCCGCGTGCTTCTTCGCCTCGGCCGCGGCGTTCGCGGCCTCGCCCGCGTGGGCGGCTGCCTCGTCGGCCGCGTCCGCGGCCGCGCGGGCGTGCCGGGCTGCGGAACGGGCCGCGTCGCGTGCCTCGAAGGCCGCGTTCGCGGAGCGCTGGGCCAGCGCGGACGCCTGGTCGGCGGCACGGTTGGCGGCGTTGGCGTGACGGCGGGCCTCGGCCGCGGCCTGACGGGCCTCGGCGGAGGAGTTGCCGGCCGCGTCCGCGTAGTTGTTCGCCTCTTCGGCGGCGTCCGCCGCGGCGTTGGCGTTGTCACCCGCGCTCTGCGAGGCGCTGGCCGCGCGCCCGGCGGCCTGCGAAGCCAGGCCTGCCATCTCCGCGGCCTGCGCGGAGGTGTCGACCAGCTTGGCCGCTATTCGGGCGACGTTGGCGAGGTCCCGGGCATTCCCGGCCTGGGTCGCGTCGTTGCCCGCGGCGATGGCCGCGTTGTACGCGTTGTTCGCCGCGTTCGCCGCGGCGGCAGCCGCGCTCGCGGTCTGGGCGGCGGCCAGCGCGGCGACCCGGGCCGCGCGGCTCGCCGCGTTCGCCGAGCTGATGGCCTGCTGGGCAGCCGCAGCTGCTGCGCGTGCCGCGTCGGCGGCCTGCTTGGCCTTCACCGCGGCCCGGTTGGCGTCGTTCTTGGCGAGGTTGGCCTCGTAGGCCGCCTTCTGCGCGGCCTCCTTCGCCTGCGCGGCGGCGGCGATGGCCTTGGCCGAGGCTTCCTCGGCCGCCTTCGTCGCGTCCTCGGCCTGGATACCGGCCTGCTTCGCGTCCTCCGTCAGCTGCGCGACGGTGGCGTACTCCTGGTCCCGGTTACGAGCGGTGAACTGCCCGATCTCCAGGAACTCGACCATGTCGTCCGGGGTACCGCGCAGCGCGAGCCTGGCGGCCGCCTTGACGTTCGGACCACCGCTGCCGGCCAGCTTGGAGACCGCGACCTCGTTGTCCGACTCGCGCGCGGTGTACTGACCCTCGTCGAGGAACTTGGCGATGTCCTCCGGAGTGCCCTTGAGCGCGGTCTTGCCCGCGTCCTTGACCCCGGTGCCGCCCATGTTGATGATCTGCGAGACCTCAACCTGGCGGTCCTCGTTGAGAGGTGCCTTCCAGCCATCGTTGAGGAAGGTGTTCAACTGTGCGGGCGTGCCCTTGAGCGCCTGCTTGGCCGCTGCCCGGACCGCCGGACCGCCGACGTTGAACAGGCGGCTGGCCCGGACGTAGTTGTCGTCGTACTCGATGGCCGGTGCGGCGTCCAGGAACTTCTGGATGTCCTCGTCCGTACCGAGGAGCGCCCGCTCGGCCGCCTCCTTGATACCGGCTTCACCGGTCCGCCAGTAGGAGACCGCCCGCATCCGGCCGAAGGGGTCCGCGTACTCCGGATCCTCAGCGGCGCCGGCGGGTGACGCGCCGAGCAGGCCGGCCGCGAGCGCGGCGGGCAGCAGGCCGCCCGCGACGATGCGCACGCTCGTCATGCGCGCGGCGCCGATACGGCCGCCGCTTCTCGGGTGTTGCACCCGATCGAAGAATGTTCGCCGATTCATTCGGCAGGTTCCCCCAACTTGGTCAGAGCCTCCGGGCATGGCTGTGGCCCGGCCTGGCGTGACCGTATGCGCGGAGTTCCGAAAAATCAACTAAGGTTGACTTGGATTCATCTACGGCTTACTTCCGGTGATTCGCAGCCGCCCTACGGACCGAAAACCCACGGAGCCAACCGGGGGCGCTGGTGGGTCCGGCAAGCCACAGCTTGCAGGGGCAGCGGGGCCCGGCGCGGCGAGTCGCGCGGCATTGGCCTTGTGGCGCGGTCGGCCGTTGGCTGAGTTCAGCCGTTTCCATGAGGTCCCATCATGTCCTGCGCCGCACCCTGGCCGATGGACTCGGCGTCGGTCCTTCCCCTCCACCCAAGAGGTCTTCCGCAGGATGCTCGACCCCGGTCGCACAACAGTTTCGCCGCCTGGGGACTGTGGACCGCTCCCGTCTCGGGAGCAGCGGCCGCCACCCTTCTCGGCCAACCGATGGAGCAGACCCTGGACCTCCTCGACATCCTGGTCAGCGCCCACCTGCTGCAGAACCCCGCCCCCGACGCCGATCTCGTCGGCGAGTTCGCCGCGGAGTGCACCTGCCGAGAGGGCTCCACGCCCTGGGCACCCTGCTCCTGGCTTCAGGCGATGCCGTAGGTGCGGAGGCGGCCTTCCGCCTTCATCTTCCTCTGCCCCCGATCCGACCGATCACGACACCGCGCACGGCGTCCGCTCGCACGTACCCCCATTGCTTCGAGTCGACGCTCGCGGGGTGCCGCCCCAGGATCAGGTAGCACGCGCTCGGCACCCTCCCCGCTGCGCGGAAGGCAGGCAGCGTGTCGAACGGGGCCGGCACGCGGTCCCCGGGCGTGGCGACGATCCGTTTGAGGAACAGTCCCTGGCCCGGATCGGCCTCGGCAGGGGCGTCCACCAACGCGCGGTCGATCACGACGTCCCGGCCCCGACGAAGCCGTGTCAACGCTCCCCGGCGGACCATCAGAACACGATCGCCGTGTTCGTAATCCGGCGACATGCTCGATCCGTTCACGTCCACCAAGGTGACGAGCGACCGGACGAACACAGCCGACCCCAGGCCCACGGCAGCCACCACGCACAGGACGACCCAGCTCGCCATCACGAACGCCCTCCTGCGGGGGTGGACGGGCCGGCGGCATCCACGTACCCGCTCGCCTGGGCGTCGAAGAGACGACGGTACTCACCGTCCTGTGCCATCAGCGCGTCGTGGCCGCCCGCCTCCACCACCCGGCCGTCTTTGAGGACGACGATGTGGTCGGCGGTCCGGACGCAATTCATGCGGTGGGACACGATCACCTTGGCCGCCTGAGGGGCGAACCGCCGCAGGCGTTCCGTCATTTCGGCTTCGGCCCCGGCGTCGAGACCGGAACCCGGCTCGTCCATGACGACGAGGCTGCGGTCGTTCCGCATGAAGGCGCGCGCCACCGCCAGTCGCTGCCACTGACCGCCGGACAAGGAGACCGGCGGCGCCTCGTCCCCCGTGGGGTTCGACAGGAACGCCCGGCTCAGGAAGGTGTCGTAGGACTGCGGCAGTGCAGCGATGAACTCGTGCACACCGGCGCGTTCCGCTGCCCGGCGGATCCGGTCCCGGTCGCATCGGGAGGAGTGGTCACCGATGCCGATGTTGTCGGCTGCGGAGAGGTCGTAGGCGGCGAAGTCCTGGAAGACGGCGGCAATGTGGTTCCGGTAGCCGTGCGGATCGAACCTGTCGATGTCGACGCCGTCCCAGAGGATCACCCCGCGGGTGGGCGCGTAGAGACCGCTCAGAAGCTTGACCAACGTGCTCTTCCCCGACCCGTTGACCCCGACGAGGGCGGTCGTGGTTCCCGGAGTGAGGTCGAGCGAGATGCCCTTGAGAACCCAGTCCGACGCCTGTGAGTAGCGGAACCACAGGTCCGAGACGCTGATCCGTTCCGACAGCGGTGCGGGGAGGGCCGCCGGACCCGACGACGCCTTGTCGGGAAGGTCCACGACGGCGAGGTAATCGTCGAACAGGACGAACCCCTTTACCGCGTTGCCCGCCGTCTTCGCCGTGGCGGCGAAGTTCGCGGTGAGGCCCGCAATGGCGGACAGCACCACGGTCACATCCCCGACCGACAGGTGCGCCGCGACGACCTCCGAGGCCACCCACGACATCGCGCCCGCAACCACCGCCGCATTGACGATCAGGACGGGGACCTGCCGGGTGAGGGACTTGCGGTCGACTGCGGCGAGGGCGTCGTGGGAATTGCGCAGTTCGCCATCGAGCCGGCGCAGCCAGAATCCGCCGAGCCCCAGCGTCATCACGTCCTTCACGGTCGCCGCGGACGTCAGCATCGTCGTGTAGAAGGCCTGCCGACGGGCGGCCGTCATGGTCTGCTGCATCGCCTGAGCCGAGAGACGAGACGTCGCGAGTCCGGTGACGACGACCAGGGCGGCCGCGCCGAGGACGAAGAGGAGGATGACCGGCTCCACGACGAACAGAGCCGCGCCGAACCCCGCGATGGCGGTCACGGACTGGAGGGAGCCGAACAGTCCCCCCACGACCTGGGTGGGCACCGAATGCGCCGTGCGATGGGCGAGGTTGACGCGGTTGAGGAAGGCCGGGTCCTCGAACGCCGACAGCCGGGTGATGCCGCTGAGGCGTCCGAAGATCTCCGTCTGCATGTGCCGCTCGACGGCACGGTCCAGATGGGCCTGGGCGTAGGAGGCGACGTGGGGGAAGAAGAGCGCTCCGGCTCCCGACGTGGCGATCAGCCCCACGGCCAGGACGTCCCGGGAGGAGGCTGGTGAGGTGTCGGTCAGCGACTCGATCAGCAGCTTCACCCCCCAAGCCATCACAGGGGGGAAGGCCCCTCCCGCAAGACTCGCCAGCAGTAGGACGTACGGGTGTCCGCCGCCGCACTGGAAGACGATCCTCGCGATGCGCGTAGCCTTCCGGCCCCCGCGGGGACGCCCAGTGGTTCCCGGTGCGAGGAGCGGAGGGCCGACTCGGCTAGACATCTTCCGGCCGTCGCGCGAACTCGGGCATGGCCTTGTCCAGTGCCAGCGCGCCACTGCCCCAGGAACGGATCCTCCCCGTCTCGGCCACGACGCCGAAGGCGGGAAAGTTCCTGATGCCCAGCGGCTCGAGTACCGGCCCCTCCAATTCCTGCCGGACCACGATGCAGACCTCTTCGAGGGAGCGCTCGAACTCGTCGGCCACGCTTCCCTCGCCGACGAGGATCGCGACGACCCGCTCCCGCTGGACGTGATGCCGGGTCAGCAGGTCCTTGAACTCGGGGAGTTGCTCCGCGCAACCGGCGCATCCGGCCGAGAAGAGGCCGAGGGCCACCGGCTCGTTCGTTTCGCCACCGAGAGGTGCGAGTTCGCCGCGGGAGCCGAGAAGGGGCGCGACGTCCGGGAAGCGCTTTCCGATCGGCGTCACGAAAGCCGGCCGGCTCTCCGTGGACTCCAGGATCTGCTTGGTACGTCGGGCGACCATCAGGGACAGCAGGAAGGCGAGTGTGGAGAAAGCCAACGCAATCACGGACATGGCGGAGTTCAATGCGATTCCTTCGTTGAGTTCGTGAACAGGGCGACGAGGTCGTCGAAGAGGATGACGAGGGCGGCCGCCCCGATGGCCGGTGCGACAGCGATCATCTGGTGCACCGTGGACTCCGGCAGTCCGGGGGCGGTGATCCATGAACCCGCCGTAGCGAGCGAAGCGATGATGACGAGCGCGCAGTTGCGCAGGACGTGGAGCGGCGAGGCAGGCACGTCGGACTCGCCCATGCAACCGCAGGAGTCTCCCGCGCCTCTGCGCACGAGTTGCGCTACGTATGCGGTGAATCCTGCACAGACGACCAGGATCAAAGAAAAGCCGTACGGCACCATCGAGTCGGGCAGAAGCGCAGACAGGGCTCCCGCCACTTCCAGGGCCACGACACCCTGGGCCACAAAGGGAACCTCGCCCCCCAGCCGAGGAAGCGTCGCGACCAAGTGCCGCTCGAACGTGCGGAAGTCCCGCATCTTCAGGACGGCGGAGGCCGCGAACACCAGGAAGAAGAAGGACCTGCTGAACATGATGAAGTACGTCATGGGGTGGATCTCCCGGGCGGGCGCCGCGTCGGCCCGGAATCCGGCCCGACGCGGCGTTCCCGCCCCTGGGGCTGATCAGCCGCAGCTGACGTGGCAGTTGTTCAGGTAGCAGCAGGTGTAGGACCCGCACCCGCCCCCGGCGCATTCGCGCTCCTCCCAGCACGTCGCGGCGCAGCCGGCGGATGCGGTCGTGCTGGGAAGCAGGGCCTCGGCGAGCTTGAGACCTGCGGACAGGATCGTCTTCGTCATCTTTTCCGTCTCACATTCCATGAGTTGCGACTCCCGCAGAGCGTCCCTGCGGGGCTTCAGCCCCCATCGGGGCTGACGGGACTGATCATGGGAGGGGCCGATAACAGGGCACCAACCGACCAGCAACAACGTCCTCGGACGATCACCCCCGCTGCGGGGTCTGGCGGCCTTCCCGCTTTCGACGCCCACCGCGAGAGCCGCCGCCGCGCACGTCTGCGATAGTCCTCAGGCCCGCCGGTCGATGAGGATCATCGCCACGTCGTCCGCCAGATGACCTTCGGTGTGGCGGATCAGCGCCTGGTGCAGTGCGTCCAGGAACTCCCCCGGGGAGGTGTCTGCGGGTATCTGCTGCATGGTTTCCGGCAGCAGGAGGAACTCGTTGTCGCGGTTGCGGGCTTCGATGACACCGTCGGTGTAGAGCAGCAGCCGTTCGCCAGGGAGGAACGGATACTCGTCGGGCCCCGCGGGAGGCCCTGTGACGAGGTCTTCGAGACCGAGCGGCGGCATCGGCGTGGTCGGCATCAGGGCCCGGACCGTGCCCTCGTGGAGAACCAGCGGAGGGGGATGACCTCGGTTGACCAGCTGCACCACCGGTTCCGCCGGCACCTGGGCCACGAGCGCGGTGGTGAATCCCTCCAGGAGCACTTCGGGAAGTTCCGCCTGGGAGTACGTACCCGGTACAGCGGCCTCTCGCCGCAGTGCGGCCGCGCAGTGGTCCATGACCTCCTGCAGTTCGTCCTCGTAGTGGACGGCCTCGCGGAACGCGCCCAGTGCCACGGCGACCGCGCGGATGGCCGACAGCCCCTTCCCCCGGACGTCCCCCACGATCAGCCGGACGCCGTAGCGCGTCTGCACGGCCTCGTACAGATCGCCGCCGATCTGGGCCCCTGTCCCGGCGGCGAGGCACACGCTGGCGGCCCGTACGGGGCCGAGGAACTCGGGGACGGGCCGCAGGACGACCTCCTGGGCGGCCACCGCGATCCGGCGGACCTGGTCGAGCTCGCTCTGCCTGCGTGTGCGCACCGCGTTACTCAGGATGACACTGGCCACGGACACCACGAGGATCCCCAGGAAGTTGCCGATGATCAGCTGGGTCTGGGTCCCCCACGACTGGTTGTAGGTCGCGGAGGTCGCGTTCACACTCGCGGCGAGGGCTGCCGCGGACAGCGTGCCGACCGGGCCCATCGTCAGCGCGGCCAGGGCCGGTGTCGTGGTGAGGACGGGGCCGGTGACCAGGTGGTGCGCGGGTGAGAGCTCGATGCCCAGCACGCCCAGCGCGATCGCGAAGGGCGCGCACTTCGCCAGCGTGAACAGGATCGCGTGGTGATCACCCACTCCGGATCCGGAGGGCGCTCCCGATCGAACGGGTGAGCGAAGGTGTCGCCTCAGAGGATGTGACCTCATACGGACAGCCTGCCTCGCGGAAGTCGTTGCGGCCTCCCGGGACCCTGGGGGTGCCCCCCGGCGGGGCTTACAGGCGCTAGACTTGCAGAATTCTGCAATTCGGCAGTTCTGGATTCAGTGGCCGACGCGTCATCGAGCAGGAGGGAAAGCGCATCATGACGGACAACCCGCCCGAGCCGGACGCGGCGGCGGACCAGGAGAAGTGGAAGGAGAAGGGCGTCGCGATGCGGGCCTTCTTCTACATCTTCGGCACGCACGTGTTCGCCGGGTTCGTCTGGCTGCTGTTCTACCTGGGCGAACACGCCCAGAAGTGAGATCGCCACCCGTGCGGTCGTAGCACCGTGCGATGACCTCCTTCCACGGCAGGGACCGCAGCCGACCGTGCAGCCCTGGCTGCCGGGCAGCCGTGACGGCCCTCCGGTGGGACCCGTGGGCCGTCACGGAGGTCGGGGTCAGCCGAGTCGGGCACGCAGTTCTGCGACCTCGGCGCTCAGGTCGTCGACCACGCAGTGCATGGCCTTGTCCGTGCATCCCAGCCCGAACGCGGCGGCAGGCGGGGGCGACGGGGGCGACGCCACTTCGGAGGTGGCCGGAGGAGGCGTGGCCCGGGTGGCTGCCACGGCCGAAGTCGCACCCAGGACAGGGGCGGCGAGGGTCGCCGCAGCGACCGCGACAGCAATGCGCTTCTCGGGCGGGCTGCCGCTGAGCGCGCTAGTTGGCGGGGCGCGCGTCCTCCCCGTCGGGAGCGGAGGTGGTGGCCTGGCCCAGGCCGCGGCGGATCGCGGTCTCCACGGGAGAGTACGCGCCGTCGGCCCGCTCCAGTTCGTACGGCGCGGCCGGCATCAGCGGCGGCTGGGCCATGAAGCGCGGGCGCGCCCCGTGGTGCGGCTGTGCCGCGTGCACCAGGAACGGGTGGCACAGGAACACGTCCCCCGGGGAACCGGTGGCGAGGGCGAGCGGCCGGTGGGCTGATGCCGCTACGAGGTCCGGCGCGATGGCCAGGCCGCTCGCGCCCTCCTCCCCGTACGGCTCCAGCACCTTCGGCACGTCGAGGTGGGATCCGACCCGGATCCGAGTCGGGGCGTCCTCTTCTCCGACCTCGCTGAACAGAAACAGCATCAGCAGGGACCGGCCGCGTGAGCGGAGGTTGGTGAAGGGCCAGGCCTCGCCCTCCACCGCATAGCTGCCCTCGATGTGCCAGCCCGCGTCGTCGGGCTCCTCCTCGTGCGGGAAGCGCAGCGGAAAGGTGCCGAGCGAGTAGCGCTGCTCCCAGCGCCCGGAACCGACCAGCAAGTCGTATGCCCGGTGCAGGGCTGGGGAGTTGGGTGCGGCGGCGAACGGTCCCTGTGCCATCCCGCCGACCCAGTGCACGGGGCGCGTCCACGTTTCCGGGTCGTCCGGGTCGCAGCCCGTCTCCCGCCACAGCAGCCGCGCACAGCTCGCGGCCACGCGCGGCGCGACGGCGCCCTCCAGCTTGACGAAGCCGTCGCGGAGGAAGCGGGAGATCAAAGTCGTGTCGTCCATGCCTCCATCGTGCGGCGCCGCGCATCCCGGACACCCGACAGTTGCCGCACCGTCTTTATCGGGTGCGGCGGGCAAGGCCTCACCTGGTTGAATCGGTGATCGGGATCTTGGAGGCAAGGGTGCTGGAGCGGCTCAATCAGGCCATGGAGCACATCGAGCGGCAGCTCGACAGCTCCGTCGACGTAGGTGAACTGGCGCGGCTCGCGGCCACCTCGGAGTACCACCTGCGCCGGATGTTCTCGGCGCTCGCGGGGATGCCGCTGTCGGAGTACATCAGGCGCCGACGGCTGACCGTCGCGGGCGCGCAGGTACTGGCCGGTGAGCGGACGCTGCTGGAGATCGCGGTGCGGTACGGATACGGCTCGGGCGAGGCATTCGCGCGGGCGTTCCGCGCGGTGCACGGCGTCGGGCCCGGCGAGGCGCGGCGCACCGGCGCGGCCCTCAGCTCCCAGCCCCGCATGACCTTCCGACTCGTCGTCGACGGGAGCAGCAGCATGCGCTACCGCGTCGTACACAAGCCGGAGTTCAACGTCGTCGGGGCGAAGGCCAGAGTGCCGCTCGTGCACTCGGGGCCGAACCAGGCGATCATCGATTTCGTCCGCGGGATCGGCGAGCAGACAAAGGAACTGCTGGAGAAGCTGTCCGACCAGGAGCCTCACGGCATTCTCGCGGTCTGCGACGACCTCGATCCCAGCCGGGCGGAGGGCACCGACCTCGACTACTACCACGGGGTCGTCACCTCGGCGTCCGCACCGGAGGGGATGACCACGCTGCCCGTGCCGGCCGGGACCTGGGCGGTCTTCACCACCTCGGGGCCGGCGCCGGAGGCGATCCAGGCGCTGTGGCGAGATGTGTTCACCGAGTGGTTCCCATCGAACCCGTACCGGAGCTGCCCCGGGCCGGAGATCCTTCGTATGCGCATGTCGGCGGACGGCAGCCAGGCGGATGCCGAGCTGTGGCTGCCGGTGGAACGTGAGGCCGATTGATTCCGGATTCCCTTCCTGGCCTCTGCGCCATCTCGCCTACGCGGAGGAGGTTTCCCGCCCCGTGGCGCGGTGGATCGCCTCGGCCAGCTCCGGGGCGTGCGCGGCGAAGGGGCCGAGGTCCGTGGCGCGGGCGAAGGCCGGGTGGCCGTGATGGTCCCCGAGCCGGGCCAGGGCGCGGAGCCCGTAGTACGCCGACGGCCCCGCGGGGGCCGGCGCGGACGGCAGGGCTGCGCCCGAGGCGATCACCGGGAGGGTCTCCTCGAACAGGGTCTGGCAGGCCCGGACTCCGTGCAGCATGACCTGGAAGTGGCGGGCGTCGGGGGCGATCGGGAAGCGGTGCTCGGCCAGGACCCGGCCGGTGTCGATGCCCGCGTCGACCTCGTGGAGGGTGGCTCCGTACTCGCGTTCACCGTGCAGGAGGGCGAAGAGGACGGCCACGGAGGGCAGTCCTCGGTGACGCGGCAGCAGGCCGTTGTGGATGTTGAGGATGCGCAGGCCCTGGGAGAGCAGCGGTGTGCGGAAGATCTGCCGGTTGTTGACGGACCAGACGATGCCGTCGGTGCAGGACGCCGCGAGTGTGGCGGCGTGGGCGTTGATGTCCGGTGCGGTCAGGTGCCGGGCACCTGCGGCGTCCTGCGGATCGTTGCAGCAGACGAGGTCGACGGGGTGGCCCAGTTGGACGGCGTGGGTGACGGCCCGGCGCAGCAGGGCGCCGTCTCCGACGAAGATCATGCGGGTGCCTCCGTCCGGGCGGCCGTGACGTGGGTGCAGACCTGATCCAGCGTCACATTGCGCACCAGGCAGTCGAGTGCCCCCAGGAAACGGCCCGCCTGGCCGGGGGTGAGCAGGTCCGAGGAGACGGCGGTGAGCATCTCGACCAGGGCCAGGGAGTCCCCGCCCAGGGCCTGGAAGTCGGAGTCCGGTGAAAGTCCGGCCGCGTCCACGCCGAGGATCGCGGCCCAGTGGCGGGCCACCTCGGCCCGCAGGGTGGACGGCGCCGCCGCCCCTTGGGCCGGGGCGAACGGGTCGGGCAGCCCGGCGAGGTCGACCTTGCCGCCCACCGTGCTGGGGATGGTGTCCACGGTGACGATGTGGGACGGGACCAGGGCGGCGGGCAGCAGGGCGGTGAGCGCGGCGCGCAGGGTGCCGGGCAGGTCCGGGGTGTCCGCGCGCGGGACGACGTACGCGCACAGGACCGGCGTGGTGGTGTGCGGGCGGCTGCGGGCGGCCACGACGGCGCGGCTCACCTGGGGCTGTGCTTCGAGCGCGGCGATGATCTCCGCGGGTTCGATGCGGTGTCCGGCGATCTTGAGCTGGCCGTCGATGCGTCCGGCGAACTCGACCGCTCCGCCGGGCAGTCGTCGGCCGAGGTCGCCCGTGCGGTAGCTGCGCGTGCCGTCCGCGTGCACGGTGAAGGGGGACGGTCCGCCGTCGGGCGGGCCGAGGTAGCCGCGGGCCACCTGGGGGCCGCTGACGACGATCTCCCCCGTCCGGCCGGTGTTCCGGGGTCCGGTGCCGATGCGTTCGCCGTCCTCGGTGACGAGGTCGACGCGGGCGTAGGGGCCGGGGGTGCCGATGGGGACGGTCGCGCCCGGCGTCGCCGCGTCGTCCACGACGTGGGCCAGGCAGACGACGGTCGCCTCGGTGGGGCCGTAGCCGTTGATGATGCGGCAGTCGGGGCCGAAGGCCGTACGGGCCGTGCGTACGGCGGCCGGGGTGAGCGGCTCCCCGCCGAGCAGCAGGGTGCGTACGGCTCCCCTGTCGGGCAGCAGGGCCAGGTGGGAGGGGGTGAGCGCGAGGGTGTCGGCGCGGTGCTCGGCGACGAGGCGGCGCAGGGTGGCGCGCGAGGGCGCGTCGGGCGCGAGGACCACGGTGCCGCCGGCCAGGAGGGGCAGGAAGAGGGGGAAGCAGGAGATGTCGAAGCCGTAGGAGGACACGAAGCCGAAGCGGCTTCGGGCGTCCACGCGGCAGGCCGGCCCCATCCACTGCGCGAAGCACACGAGGCTGCGGTGCTCGATCTGCACGCCCTTGGGGCGTCCGGTGGAGCCCGAGGTGTGGATGACGTACGCCAGGTCCTCGGGCGCGGGGCCGGGAGGCATCGGCCCGGGCGCACCGGTGACGAGGTCCTCGGCCGCGAGCAGCGGGCAGGGGACGAGTGTGGTGAGGGCCTCGATGAGGTGATGCTGGGTCAGGCACAGCCTGGCGCCGCACTCCCGGAGGATCTCCGCGGTCCGCGCGGCGGGGTGGGCCGGGTCCAGGGGTACGTAGACGGCGCCCGCCTTGAGGATGCCCCACAGGGCGCAGATCCCGTCCGGGGTGCGGTCCACGATCAGTCCGACGAGGTCTTCGCGGCCGATGCCGCGGCGCAGCAGCTCGGCGGCCACCGCGTCGGAGCGGCGGTCGAGTTCGGCGTACGTGACCACGCCGTCCGGGCCGTCGAGCGCGGGTGCGCCGGGGGTACGGGCGGCCTGCTCCCGGAGGAGGTCCACGACGGTGGCGCCGGGGGCGGGCTCGGGTTCGGGCGCGGCGGCGGGCATCGGCTCGGGTGCGGCGGCCGCGGTGCCCGTCAGGCGGGCCAGGGCTCCGTCCAGGAGACGGGCGGCGCGCTCGCCGAGGCCGGGGCCGCCGCGTACGCCCATCGTCACCTCCGTGGCGGTGTCCGTCTCGGCGGTGACCACCGAGACGGGGACCAGGGGTGCGTGAACGGGCAGCGCGTAGAGGGTCGTCACGGTGAAGCCCCCGCCCGAGAAGTCGGCCGGGTCCAGACGTCCCAGGTGGGAGACGACGGCGGAGGCGAGATGGCGGTCGGCCCGCACCGCGCCGGCCTGGGCGGCTCGCAGCAGCAGACGACAGGCGGCGGGCGGCAGCGGGAGGAGGGCCGACTCGAAACCCGAGGCGAGCTCGCGGCTCTCGGCCAGGCCCTGCAACAGGCTGGCCTGCGCCCTCGGCCACTCCTGCCCGGCGCTCAGGTCCAGAAAGAGCGGCAGGGTCAGGTTGCCGGTCGAGGCGATGCCGGGGCGGTGGCGGCGCAGGTCGACCGGGACCATGACGCGGGTGCCGTGGGCCGCACTGCCGGTGGCCGCACTGCCGGTGGCGGCACTGCCCGCAGCGGCACTGTCGGTGAGGGCCTGGGCCAGTCGGGCCGTGAGCGCCGGGTGGTGGCCGGGCAGGGTCCGGCGCAGCCACAGGGTCCGCTCGGGGCCCGCGGTGGACCGGCCCAGCGGAGACGGCCGGTCGGGTACGAGTGCCGGGCGCCGGGCACCGCCGCCCAGTCGGCGCAGCAGGCCGCGGTCGGTGTCCGGGGCGAGTGCGGGACGGCCGGGCTCCGTGCGCAGGGCGCGGAAGACCTCCCGTACCCAGGTCAGAGCGCCGTGACCGTCCATCACGGCGTGCGAGGCGCTGAACACGAGGGTGGCGCCCGCCCCGGCGGCCGTGCCGGGGATCACCAGGACCTCGCACCCCGGCGCGTCGCCGCGCCGCGAGGGGCCGGTCAGGAGCGCCGCCGTGGCGAGGTCCGACACGTCGATGCCGGTGGCCGCCGGTGCCGCGTACCGGACGGTGGGCAGCGGGCCCTCGGCCGTCCACACGGGGCCGCGTCGCACCAGCCGCGATCCGGGGCATGCCTCGGCGGCCCGGGCGACGGCCGCCCGTAGGGCCGCGGGCTGAGGGGCGGTGTCCCCTTCGACGACGATGCGCAGGGCCATGGCACCGCGCGCGTGCCCGGCGGCGAGGTAGAGGTGTTCGGTGGCCGACACCGGCCGCCGGTAGACGGGGGTGGTCTGAAGGTGCGTCATCGCGGGGTGTCCCCTTGGTCGGTACGAGTGGACGCGCTCGGCTTCGGGCCCGTGGGACGCGCCCAGGCCTCGATGCCGCCGATGGCGTGAATCCAGCGGAGCAGCTCCTGTACGCCGTCCGCTTGGGTGCGGGGCGGGTCGTAGCCGAGGTCGCGGCGGGCGGCGCCGGTGTCGTACGTGGTGGAGCGGGTGAGGAGCGCGGTCATGTAACGGCTCAGCGGCGGTCCCGTACCGGCTGAGGGGCGCAGGCGCCACGCCGTCTCGACGGCCTCGGCGAGGACCCTGGCGGCGAGGACGGGAACGCGCGGGTGCGGCGGGGCGCAGCCGAGGAGGGCGCCGACGCGGGCGAGGAAGGCCCACAGGTCGGTCTCCTCGCGGTCGGCCACGAAGTACGCCTTCCCGCTGATGCGTTCGGCGGGGGCGGACATCGCGCGCAGGCACGCGTCGACGGCGTTGTCCACGTGGCACAGCGAGACCCGTACCTGTTTGCCGCCGGACAGGTCGGGCAGTCGGCCCGCCCGCATCGAGGCGATCATGCGGGGCAGGAAGCCGGCGTTGTCGCGCGGGCCCCAGATGCCGCGCGGGCGCAGTGCGCAGGTGGTGAAGTCCGGTGTGCTCGCGGACAGCACGTACTGTTCCGCGGCTGCTTT
The DNA here is from genome assembly GCF_055604165.1 of Streptomyces sp. NPDC037242. Taxonomy (NCBI): domain Bacteria; kingdom Bacillati; phylum Actinomycetota; class Actinomycetes; order Kitasatosporales; family Streptomycetaceae; genus Streptomyces; species Streptomyces sp. NPDC037242. The sequence continues at coordinate 30,272 of NZ_JBVJUY010000028.1, read as the reverse complement.
GGTCGCGCAGTAGTGGTTGAAGAAGCGGGTGGGGTAGGGGGTGCTCTCGTCGATGCCGAGCCGGTCGCCCTCGCGCAGGTGCATCAGGGCGCTCGGGCTGCTGATGAACACGAAGCGGGTGGCGCCCGCCGACCGTGCCGTCGCCAGCAGCCGCTGCGTACCGGCGACGTTGACCTCCTGGAACTGTGCGCGGCTGCCGTGGTCGACGACGCGGGCGGCGCTGTGCAGGACGGTGTCGCAGCCGATGGCGGCGCGGGCCAGCGAGGCGGTGTCCGCGAGGTCGCCGGGTACGAGGTCGAGTCCGGGACCCAGGGTGGCCAGCCGGGCGGTGTCGCTGCCCGGCCGGACCAGAGCGCGGACGCGGTGGCCGCCGCGCAGGCAGGCGTCGACGAGGTGGCCGCCGAGGAAGCCGGTGGCCCCGGTGATCAGGATGTTCACAGTGCCCGCCACCAGGTCGCGCCGTAGAGCATGGTCAGTGCGGCGCTGGCCGCGCGGCTGCGGCCGGCGGCCTTGCCCCGTGGCAGCGCGAGGGGGATCTGCGCGGCGTGCACCGGGATGCTGAGGAAGGCGTCCGCCCACCACAGCCAGCGCAGCAGCGGTACGTCGGGGATGTCCGCGACGGCCGCCCAGATCGCGCCTCCGAGGAGGTACGCCCACCCGGCGAGCGGTACGAGGCGAGTCGCACGGGCTCGGGAGAGAAGGGGCGGGGGCGGGGCGAGGCGCCGTTCGGCCCAGCGGGCCAGCTGCTCGCGGCCGATCTTGGCGTTGTGGCGGACATCGACGGGGAACGCCGGGTGGTGCAGGAACTCCTCCAGCCCCCTGGTCGGGGCGTGGGCGGCGGCCCGGGCGCGCAGTTCGGCGACGAGGTCCCGCCAGGCGGCGCTGCCGGGCGCGACGTCGGTCTCCACGCAGACGACGGGGCGCTGCGCGCCGGCCGGGCCGATGCCGACCAGGGCGCTGCGGCGCACCAGCGGATGGGCGTTGAAGACTCCTTCGCAGCGCACGGTGTACAGGTCGCGGCCGGCGGTGCGCACCCGTTGGGAGGTGCGCCCGCAGAACCAGAGCCGGCCGCGGTCGTCGAGGTGGCCGAGGTCGCCGGTGCGGTGCCAGGCGAGCGCGGCGGCGCCCCCGGGCTGGGCTTCGTACACCTTGTGCAGGGCGTCGGAGTGCGGCGCGTCGTGGTAGCCGGGGCTGACCGATTCGCCTTCGACGAGTATCTCGCCGACGCTGCCGGCGGGCAGGGCGGTGCCTGGGTAGAGGCGGGCGCGCGGGCCGTCGGTGACGGGGACGATACGGACGCGGGTGCCGGGGACGGGGCGGCCGACACAGGTGCCGGCGCCGCTCGCGCTGCCGGCGGAGGTCTCGCCGAGGATCTCCTCAGATTCTATCGAAGTGATCGGCAGGACCTCGGTGGCCCCGTACGTGACGTGGACGGACGCCTTCTCGTCGAGGACCGTGCGCAGGGCGGCGACGACGGAGTCGGGGACGGGCGCGCCGCCGGAGACGACGCAGCGCAGGTCCGGCAGGGTGCGGCCCACGGTGGTGAGGTGGTCGGCGAGGTTCCGCAGCAGGGCGGGCGAGGCGAACACGGTGGTCGCGGCGAATCGTTCCAGCGCATCCACGAGCAGGGCGGGATCGGCCTGGGCGACCTTGGCAGGCGCGAGGGGCGCGAGGACGGTGGTGGAGCCGTAGACCAGGTCGAGGAGGCCGTAGAAGGGCAGTGTCACCAGTGAGGTGTCATCGCGGGTGCGCCCGTGCGCGGCCTCGATCTGGCGGGCGATGGAGAGGGCCATGCGGTGGGTGTACTCGACTCCCTTGGCGGGGCCGGTGCTTCCGGTGGTGAACCCGATCATCAGGAGGTCGTCACCGCCGACCTCGGCCGCGGGGGTTCGCGGGCCGTCGAGGGTCCGCAGCGCGGCGAGGGTGCGGCCGCCCCAGAGCCGGTGGCGGCCCAGGGTGACGGGGATGCGTACGCGGCTGAAGGTGCGCCGGCCCAGGACCCGTACGAGGTGGGCGAGCGGCGGGCCGATGAACGCCTCGGCGCCGACGGCTCGGTAGCAGTGGAGCATCCGCCGTACGCCCATGCCGGGGTCGACGACGACGGGGACGGCGCCGAGGCGGAAGAGCGCGAAGGCGAGGGCGAAGAGTTCCGGGCCGGGCGGTGCCATCAGTACGGTCTTGGTGCCGCGGGTGATTCCTGCCCGGGCCAGTCCGTGGGCGAGTTGCTCGACGGTTTCCTGTAACTGCCCGTACGTCACTTCGCGGTAGCGCAGGCCGCGGCCGTCGCGGTGGCGGCCGTCGGGGTGGATGACGGCCGGCTTGTGCGGGAAGGCGGCCGCGTTGCGCTCCAGGCAGTCGGCCAGACCCGCGGCGGTTCCGGAGTGGGGAACGGTGCTCATCGCGTCACCAGCCTTCGGGCCGGTAGCCGGTGCAGGCGGCGCTGGGGCCCGCGCCCGCGGCGACCAGGAGGATCCGGTCGCAGTCCTTGGGGCGCGGGGCGGCAAGTGCCCGGAGGTAGCCGAGGATGGGCGCCGCGGTGTGGGCTTCGCCGGCGGGGCCGGCGTTCGCCTCCTCCCCCGCGTGCGGGCCGACCACGAGGGTACGGTCCAGGTCGATGCCGTGCTGGCGGGCGTAGCGGGTGGTGCAGGCGGCGGCGAGGAGGCTTCGCCGCGCCCCGTGACCTTCGGTGCGCCGGACCGTGATCCGGGAGCGGCCGTCGCTGCCCATGACCGCGGTGTCGAGGTACCCCTCGGTGTCGGTGGGCCCGTCGCCCGGGTACACCGTCACGGGGCCGAACCCGGCGTCTGGGTCGGCGCTGCGCTGGAGGAGGAGCGCGCCGGCGAGGTCCGCGTACGGGTAGTGCGGATCGCGGCGGGCGTCGCCGCCCGGGTGCACGTCGGCGGCGGTGATCAGGACGCGTTCGGCGCTGCCGGTGTCGAGGAGGCTCTGGGCGAGCTGGACGGCGTTGAGGACTCCGCAGGCACCGTTCATGAGGTCGAAGGAGAAACCCGCGGCGGGGGCGGGGTCGGCGATGTAGTCCAGGTTGATGCCGACCTCCTTCTGGACCAGCGCCGCGAGGGCGGGCTCGAAGGTGTTGGACTCCCGGTAGACGCCGACGTTGATGAGGACGCCGACGGACAACGGGGAGACCTGTGCCTGCGCGAGGCAGGCGCGGGCGGCCCGGCTCGCGAGTTCGACGGCGGAGGCCGGTCCGGCGCCCTGGTGCGTGGCGGTGTGGGCTGCGGCGATGACCGTTCCCATGGCTCAGACCCCCATGTTCGTGATCGTGGCCGACAGGGCGCCGGTCACCACGCCGGAGGCGGCGGGGACCATGAGGAACCGGGAGCCGGGGCGGGCGGTGCCGGCCCGCAGGTGCTCACGCAGCGTCAGGAGGTGGGAGGTGGTGGCGGTGTTGCCGTACTTCTCCACGACCGCGAGGGAAGTGGGCATGGGGGCCTCGAACTCGGCCTCGGCGGTCTGGTTCACGTAGTCGATGAAACGGGTTCCTACCTGGTGCTGGATGACGTAGTCGAATTCCTCGTCGGCGAATTCCCGGCCCTCCTTGGCCAGGAGGTCCGCATGGAATCGCGGCCACAATTTGAGCCGGTCGCGGTTGTGCATCTTCTTGTTGTCCGTGTAGAGGGCTATCCCCTGCGTGCGGTCGCTCGGCATTCCCATGCAGAGGTGCGAGTAATCCGAGCAGGTCATCAGTTCCACGTAGTGGATCCGGTCCGCTTCGTCGGCGGAGGCGTCCAGGACGACCGCTGCCGCCGAGTCGCCGACGGAGAGCGAGGCGAACTGCGGGTCGTAGGAATCGGTGACCTCGCGGGCCGCCGTCTCGGCGACACCGGTCGCCTGCTCACCGCTGACGACCAGGCCGTTGCGTACCGCGCCGGAACGGATGAGGCGGTCGAGCAGGTACACGCCGGTCATCATGCCGGCGCAAGCGTTGGACACGTCGAAGTGGATGGCCGAGCGCGCGCCCAGCTCGCGGGCGAGCATCGCGGCGAAGGACGGTTCGAAATAGAAGCGGCCCCCGTCCTTGAAGCGTGTGATCGAAGCCGAGATGACGACGTCCAGATCGGCTGCTTCGTAGCGGGAGCTGTCGAGGCAGTCCCGAGCGGCGGAGAGGGCCATCGAGAAGGAGTTCTCGCCGGCCTGCGGATCGGGGTCGTACACCCGGCGCTCCGCGACTCCGGTGATCCGCTGGAGATCCACGTCATGGACGGCGGATATCCCCTCGGTCAATTCCCGGGTGGTCATCACGGTCTGCGGTATGTGGGCCCCGAGGGCCTCTAACCGGCTGAAGCGATTCAGCGTGCTCATACTTCTGGTTCTCCATGGGTATCCCCGTAACAGGCAGCGAAGTTACCGTAGCGTAGAGATTGCACGCGGGTTCACCAAAGCGTCTTCAAGCGTGCAGATGGGTCGAGTACCGGCCAATCGGTCGATGGATGGCATTTCGCCAGCACTCGGGGAGCCGGACCGCCGGGAAGGGCCGTCCCTCCTGGCCCGCGGAACCCCGTGGCGCCCTGTGGCACCCCCCTGCACTCCGTTCTTCGGCCGGAACGTCACACACGGTGCCCAAAAGCTGTCCGGAACCACTCGGTCCGCCTTGACCGGTCGCAGCCCGCGATGTGACCGGCCGTGTGGTCCCGCTGCTCCGGACGGCCCACCCCTGCGGCACGGCCCCCGACCGTGCCGCCCGCCCTGTGCTCGGGTGGCCCCGTGCGAATCGGCTGTTCCCGCCGTGCCGCCACGTGACCCACGGCGCCGAGCGGCCACGCGCGGCCGGCCGTTCCTTCGGGAGGAGAACGCAATGAACCCCCTACGCACACGGTGCGCGGTGGCGATCGGCACGCTGCTCGCTTCGGTGGCCATCGGCTCCGCCGCGCCCCCGTCCGTCGCGTCGCCGCCGCCCGAGCTGGTGGTTCCCTCGGCCGCCTACCCGACGGTCCAGTCAGCGGTCGACGCCGCACGCTCGGGGGACCGCATCACCCTGCGCCCCGGCGTCTACCGGGAGCAGGTGACGATCCGCAAGAACCTCACCATCACGGGGGCGGGGGCCGGGAAGACGACCATCCTGGCGCCCGAACACCTGGTGACGGGCTCCGACGGCCTCAACTCGATCGTCACCCTGGAGAACGCGGCCTCCGTGAGGATCTCGCGCCTCGCGGTGAGCGGGCCGGGGTCCGGCACCTGCGACGAGGGAGCACTCGGAGCCGGCATCCGGGTCCTGGGCGGAGCACACCTGGAGCTGAGCCACGCGGAGGTGTCCCACATCAAGGACACCCCCATGGCCCCGTGCTTCCGCAGTGCCAACTCCATCCTCATCGGCGACCTGCCCGCCGGTACGGGATCGGCGACCATCCGGGACTCCAGGATCACGGACTACCAGGGCTCCGGCGTCGTCGTGCTCAACGCGGGCTCGGAGGCCACGCTGCTCCGCAACGTCGTCACCGGCCAGAAGACCATCTCCACGGACGGGATCGAGTTCGTCGAGGCGACCGGCAGGGCCGAGCAGAACACGGTGAGCGACAACGCCTGCCGCGAGCCCGACGCGGGTTGCGGCCCGGACTTCTTCACCGAGTTCCAGCACGCCGGCATCCTAGCCAACACGGGGGTCGTGGTCACCAAGAACCACCTCGTCGGCAACCAGCTCGGCATCTACGGGTTCGGCTCGATGGAGACCAGCCACAACACCCTCATCGACAACGAGTACTTCGGGATGGCCCTCCAGGACGGGGAGTTCACCGCGTACAAGGACAGCATCCGGGGCGGCGGGGGCGGCGTCGCGGTCGTCGCCTCGGCCGTCGACACCACCGCACGGCTGAACCGGGTACGGATCGAGGACGTCACCGGAGAGCGGATCCAGAAGTTCGAGTGCTGCGGCTTCACCGCGACGGTGACCACCGAGCCCTGAGCCCGGCGCCGCCGGCCCGTACGCCGCGATACGGCGCGCGGGCCGGGCGTCGCGCAGCAGTCGATCTTGCCAGCACCGACGTGTGCGGAGTCGGATGTGGAGTCTGGGTCTGCTCGACCAGAACAGGGAGGCTGCTCGGCCGGCTCGTCGTAGCGGAGTCCTCCCCCGCGGGCTGATGCTGAGCGGTCTGCGCCAGAACCACTTCGTCAATGCGGCGGCAGAATGCGCCGACCCGGTCCGGCTGATGCGCCGGTTCGGCATCACCGAGCAGACCGTCATGCGCTACGTCGACACCGCCGCGCCTGCGCGGAGCGCGCCGCGCAACTGCCCGGGTAGCGGGCCGGCTCCGAGCCCGATGCCGCAGGTGAAACCCCGTGGCGACGTAACAGTGGGTCCGGCATCATCCCCATGTGATGGTGATGCAACCCGTTCTGGAGATTTTCGCCGCCGACGACTTCGCGCTCTGGCCGGTGGGCGAGCACGAGCCATACGGCTACCTCGTGCTGAACGGGGAGCTCACTCCGGCGGAGGTCGGCACGGCCGTCATGCGAATTGCCGACTGCAACGACTTCGAGCCGGAGGAGGAGCACGGGCCGCGCCCCACCGACCCACTCGGCACATTCCTGCACGGGCTGCTCACCATGCCCGACCTGTTCGCCGCCGGCGGCTTCCGGGTGACCGACAACGCCACCGACACCGTCTTCGTGGACCCGGGCTGCTGCAACGGCCTGGAGACCTGGCGGGAATGGCTGGAGGTGCTCGACGGCACCGGCTGCGCCTACTTCGGCCACGATCCGTCCTCGGCGGCCGAACGCGCCGGCGACATGGTCCGGTTCACGCTCGACGCCCACGGGACGGACGGCAGCCCGGTGATCGAGCTGTCGGTGGACCAGGTACGCAGGCTCGTCGCCGGCGCCCAGCAGGATCTGCAGGACTTCCTCAGCCTTGCCGGAAGCTGGGCTGAACAACACCTGCCGGCACACGCTGCCGCAGTGACTGCCGCCCTGGCACGGGCACTGGACCTGGATCCCACACCATGACCAGCTTCCTGACCCACCGAGCGCAGGTGCACGACGGCCGCCTTCCCCTCCGCCGCCGACACAACGCGCTGCGGACCTGCATCACCCTTTTCGCGCCGTACGGCTTCCGGGCGACCTATCACCACCTCACGCTCAGCGCTGCGATCCCCCGGCGGCTGGAGGCGGACCCGGACGCGCTGGTGCGGGCGGTGGAGGAACTGCATGAGGCGCGGGTGCTGTGGCTCGCGAGGGTGGAGGAGTACGCCGCGCAACGCCGAGCGGAGAAGCGGGCTGGGCTGCGGGGCGTACCAGAGCCGCGACCGTGGTGGCTGCTGCGCAGGTGGGACGCCCCGGACCGCGTCTGGTATCAAGACCCATTCCGCCATCCGCCGCTGCGACTGCCCGAGTACATCCGGCGGCAGAACGCGACTCTGGACGGTGCCGACCTGCCCGGCTGCCCGGCTTGCGGGGACGAAGGACCGCTGGTGCTGAGCTCGACCGGGCACGGCTGGGCCGAGCTGTGCCGTGGGTGCGCATGGGTGCTGACGCCGTGCCCGTGCGGTCAGCGGCACCGGTTCGTGCCGGAGATCCCGTTCAGCTGGACCGGAATCTGGCAGCGGGCGCACATGACCGATGACGGCACGCCAAACCCACATTGGCCTGGGCGCTAGCCAGTTGGCCGCGGCACAGCGAACACTCGGCCGTGGATCGTGGACGACGCATTGTGGGCACTGATCGAACCTACAAGGCCAGGAACCCATCGACCGCGTTTGAGAGCAGGCGACAGATCGGCCAGCTCCGAGACGATCAGGCGAACCTCCCGCGTGAGTCCGGGGGACTCGTTCCAGGCTTCGGGGCCCCTGGTGACCACGGCAGCCAGCAGATCGCCCTCGTACATGTCGCCTTCTGCCATCGGGTTACCCCGCAAGAGCTCCACCGCCAACGGCAGGAGATAGGACAGGCCAATGTCCTGCCTGATCAGCAACCGCATCTCTTCGACCGTCAGTTCTCCGATCGGCTTGCGCCGAAGGCCGCGAGCGGTCGCCATAAGCCGGGTTTCGCCGCCCGGTTGGGCTGACCAGCGATCGCACTCAAGCTCCTCGAGGGAGCGGTCACGGTTCATGATTCGAGACACCGGACGATCCTCCCATGATGCCTAACCCTTCTCGCCGATCTCGGGCTTCGCTCCGCGACGAAGACGAAGCAACCGTCCTCGTCGCGGCTGTCAACAAGTGGCTGTGACCAGTGCTTTCGTCACCGGTTGGGCGGCCAGTGCGAGGAAAACGGCTCGCGAGGCTCCTGGGGTGGATGGCAGGGTGCGGCGCATGGCCTCCCAGTATCGGATTCGTGCCGATTACGACGCTCGCACGGTCGTGGTCTACCAGGCGTACGCGCCTGCCATCGCCGACGCGGCACTGCAGGCAGGCCGCTTCGTTGCACCCTTCTCATTCCACAGGATGACGTGGATCAAGCCGTCGTTCATGTGGCTGATGCACCGGAGCAACTGGGCCCGCAAACCAGGTCAGGAGCGCGTTCTCGCGGTGCGGATGACGCGCGAGAGCTGGGAGGAGGCCCTGTCCCAGGCCGTGCTCACGACCGCAGACCCAGCGGCCGTGGCTCAGGCGGCCGTGCACGTCCAATGGGACCCGGAGCGCTCACCGCGCGGGGCAGCGCTCAACCACTACAGCATCCAAGTCGGCATCGGCCGCCATCTGATTCGCACGTTCGCCGACGACTGGATTGTCAGCCTCACCGACCTCACCCCGCAGGTCCGCAAGGCTGCTTCCCTGATACAGACTGGGCATGCCGCGAAAGCCCAGCGATTCTTCCCAACAGAGCGTGCCTACCCACTGCCCCGGCCGCTGGAAAACCGACTTTCCTCAGGTGTGTGACCGCCGACCGCCACGAAAAACCAGCCACACCGCGAACCGGCCCCTACCAGCATTTCGGAGCACGCCCCAGCGCCGGGAAGCGCCTCCGGGGCCCGCCGAACCACGCCGGTTTACCGGGCGGGCATGACGGGACATCACATCCGGACATTCGACAACTGCGGACCCCGCGGATCGTCGGCCCCGAAACAACCTGGCCCGCCTGGAAAAAGCGCACCCCGAGCATGCCGTGAAGAGTTGCTTCGCGGCCTTTTCTGGCCACCCGCTCTTGAGGTGTCACCGTCATCGTTGCGTAGGTTCTGTCCGTGAGCTCCTCCGCCCGATCGCATGTGCAGGAGGGGCCGCACTTCGACCCTCATTCAGAATTCAAGCATTTTCTTCAGCAAGGCCGAATAGTCATTCACCAGATATCCGAACTCATACGTCATGCCCGTGATCACTCAGCGTTCTACGCGGACCTCTACGCCTCCCTGAAGCCCGACGTGGACTGCCTCCTGGACCTCCCCGTCGTGGACCAGGACGAGTTCTGGGCCGCCAACACCCTGCACGCGAACCGCGTGCTGACCGCCCCGCTCACCGAGGCCGTCGTGTTCAAGACCGGCGGCACCACCGGTGCTCCGAAGTTCTCGTTCTACACCCGCGACGAGTGGCGGGAGTTCGTCACCGCCTTCGGCGCGGGGCTGGTCGAGGCGGGGCTGCGGCCCGGCCACCGGGTGGCGGACCTGTTCTACGCCGGAGAGCTGTACGCGAGCTTCCTCTTCGTCCTCGACTCGCTCGCCCATGCCCCCATCGACAACGTGCGGCTGCCCATCGGCGGTTCCGCTCCGCTGGACTCGACGATCCCGGCGCTGCGCGACTTCGCCGCGGACGTCGTGGCGGGCACGCCCACCACCCTGTGCCGGCTCGCCGAGCAGTTGGCCTCCACCGGGGAGCAACTGCCTGCCGTAGAACTGCTGTTCTTCGGCGGCGAGGCGCTCTTCCCCGACCAGCGCAGGCTGCTGGCCGCCGCCTTCCCCAACGCCGAGGTCCGCTCGCTCGGCTACGCCAGCGTCGACGCGGGCCTGCTCGGGTGCCCCGTACCCGGGCCGGACCCGCGCACGCACCGCGTCTTCACCCCGCACTCCGTCGTCGAGATCCTCGACGAGTGCACCGGGGAGCCGATCTCGGAGCCGGGCCGGCCCGGACGCGTCGTGGTGACCAGCCTCTTCCGCACCCTGATGCCGATCATCCGCTACCCCGCCGGCGACCGCGCCGAGTGGACGGACCCCGAGGCAGGTCAGTTCCGCATCCTCGGCCGGTCCGAGGAGGGCGTGCGCTTCGGCCCCGTCGCGCTGTACCACCAGGACGTGCAGGCCGTACTCGCCGCGGCGGACGCGCAGGGCCTGATCGTGGGCTCGCAACTCGTCGTACGCCGCTGGGAGGGGCGGGACGGCCTGGTCCTGCGCCTGGCCACCGCCCCGGGAGCCGGCGACCCCGTCCGCCTGAGCGCCCTCGCCGAGGCGGTCACCCACGGGCTGTACGCGGCCCGCCCGCACTACCCCGACAGCGTGGCGAAGCGCTTCGTGCACCCCCTCTCCGTGGAGTGGGTGCGCCACCGCGACCTCGCCGTCAACTCCCGCTCCGGCAAGCTCATCCGCGTCCTCGACGAGCGGCCGACCTCATGAACGCAGTCATCGAGCGGGCCACCTGCGCCGACATCGCCGATCTGCGTCAGCTCTACTACGCCGTGTACGGGCCGCACTACCCCGTCGCGCTGGGCACCGACCCGGAGGAGATGGCCCGGCTCATCCGGGACCCGCACACCATCTGGCTCGTCGCGCGCTGCCCGGGGAGCAACGACCTCGTCGGCTCGGCCGCCGTCCACGGTGAGCCCGGCAGCCGCCTGGGCCGCCTGGAGGGACTCGCCGTCCACCCCGACCACCGCGGCAGCGGCCTGGCCGCCCGGCTCACCGAGCGGCTGTGCGAGCGGACCCTGGGCACCGGCCGCCTCGACTCCGTCTACGCCACCGTACGGACCGTCAGCGCCGGGCCCCAGCGCGTCGTCGCGCGCTGCGGCTTCCGGCCGATGGGCCTGCTGGCCAACGCCGTTGCCCTCGGCTCCCGCGAGAGCCTCGCACTCTACGCGCGTCACTCCCCCGGAGTGCTGGAGCGGCGGGTCCCGGTCCCCGAGGTGCCCGCACCACTGGCGCCGCTCCTGCGCACCGTCGAGCGCGGTCTGGGGCTCAGCTACGCCGAGACACGCGTGGTCCCGGGCTCGCCGCCACCGGCCGGGCCCGCAGGCGGCGTACGGCTGGAGCTGATCGAGGCGCCGGCCTTCGTGCGGCGCCGCTTCGACGAGCACTTCCCCGATGCCGCGCAGTGGTTCTATCCGCTGCACACCCCCAACACACTGCTGGCCGCCCACGACGGCAGCTTCGAGGTGTACGCCTGCCTCAATCGCAGCGGCGGCTACTGCGCCCTGCTCGCCGGCTATCCGGGCGCGGCCGCGGCCGCGCACCTGGAAGCGCTGACGCACGCCCTCACCCGCGCGGGCGCCGGCTACGTGGAGGCCCTGGTGCCCTTGGCGCACCGCGCCGCGCTCTCCGCGTTCCTCGCCCAGGGCTTCCTGCCGAGCGCGCTCTACCCGGCGATGCGCCGAGAGGGCGACGACCGGTTCCACGACTACGTCGTCATGTCCCGCACCGCCGAGCAGATCGACTTCCGCGGCATGGTCGTCGACGCGCCCCTCCAGCCGTACCTCGACGCCTACGTGTCTGCGTGGTCCTCGCGATACCTGCCCGTCCAGCCCCTACCAGAGGTGGCCCCGTGACCTCCGAGAATTCCGTGACCCCCGTGAACCCCCATCTCGCCCCCGTCACCGTCCCCGACCCCGCGCTCCTGCCCCGGGTCCAGGAGCTGTGCGACCTCACCGACCCGTACGCCGTCGGCCCCGCCGAGGACGCGCTGTTCGCCGCCGCCATGGCGGAGGTCAACGCCTGGCACACCGAGCGGTCCCCGTTCTTCCGGAGCCTGTACGAGGCCGCGGGGCCCGCCGAGCCGTATCGCGCGCCCCTCGTCCACGCCAACCTCTTCAAGCGCCACGAGATCCTCTCCGTCCCGCGGGAGGACGTGCACTTGCACCTGACCTCGTCCGGTACGACCGGCCAGAAGTCGCAGATGTTCTTCGACTGGTGGACCATCCGCTCCGCCCAGCGCATGGTCGCCCGGATCTTCGACCGGAACGGCTGGATCACCCCTGCGCAGGAGGTCAACTACCTCCTGTCCAGCTACGAGCCCGCCCGCGACCTCAACCTCGGCACCTCCTTCACCGACAACTACCTCTGCGACTTCGCCCCCGCCCGCGAGGTGGCGTACGCACTGCGCAACACCGGCAAGGGCGGGCACGAGTTCGACCCGTTCGGGTGCATCTCCGCACTCCAGCGTTTCGAGCGGGACGACGCCCCCGTACGGATCCTGGGCTTCCCCGCCTTCCTGTGGTTCACCCTGGAGCGGATGCGCGCCCTCGGGATGCCGGCCCTGAGCCTGCCCGAGGACTCCCTGGTCGTCCTCGGCGGCGGCTGGAAGGGCAACGCGGACCGCCGGATCGGCAAGGACGAGCTGTACGGGCGCATCCACGAGCAGTTGGGCATCCCCGCCGAGCGGATCCGCGACACCTTCGGCTCCGTCGAGCACTGCGTCCCGTACGTCGAGTGCGACCACCACAGCCTGCACGCCCCGGTCTGGTCCAGGGTCACCGCCCGTTCCACGCGGACGCTGGAGCCCCTTCCGTACGGGGAGGCCGGCTATCTGCACCTGGTCTCGCCGTACATCACCTCCGTACCGGCGCAGAGCGTCGTGATGGGCGACCTCGCCACCGTGCGGCCGGGCAGCGCCTGCGGCTGCGGGCTGGAGACCGACTGGTTCACCGTCCACGGCCGGGCCGGAGTGAGCCGCAACCGCAGTTGCGCCGTGGCCGCCGCCGAACTCATGAAGGGCATGTCGTGACTTCGACGACCTCGAACCCCGCAGCACACCACCACTACTGGCAGGGCGTCTTCATCGACGACGAGGAGGCGCAGCGCCGTCTGGCCGACCTGCCCTCGATCGTCGAGGCGGCCCTGGCCGTACCGCTGGAGACCGAGACGGTCCTGGCCGCCTGCGATGCGCTGGCCACGGCCCTGCGCGATCCGGCGCACCCCGTCCGCGCGGCTCTGGCCGAGCACGTCCCCGTCGGCGACGACTCCACGGTGCTCGCCGAACTCGCCGAACTCCTCGGCCGCGGCGAGCTCACCCGCAAGGTGCGCCGCGAGCTCGGCTCGACCGCGCCGCAGCGGCTGAACCGCCCCGACGCCAAGGAGACCGTCTACGAGGCGTGGGCCCCGGTCGGCCTCGTCGCCCACATAGCGCCCGGCAACGGCGCGGCCGTCGCCCCGCTCAGCCTGGTCGAGGGCCTGCTCGCCGGCAACGTCAACATCCTCAAGACGAGCAGCGGCGACACCCTCCTCGCCCAGCACCTGCTCGCCGCGCTGGCCGCCTTCGACGCGACGGGGGCCATCGCCGAGCGCACGGTCGTCCTGCGCTTCCCCTCTTCCCGCCAGGAGTGGCTGCGTCTGATGTGCGCGTCGGCGGACGCCGTCGCCGTATGGGGCGGCGAGGCCGCCGTCGAAGGGGTCGCCGCCCATGTGCCCGCCGGCTGCCGCCTGGTGGAGTGGGGGCACAAGATCTCCTTCGCCTACCTCACGCGGGACGCCTGGGACGATCCGCAGACGCTCGGCGCACTGGCGGCGGACGTCTGCCTGTACGAGCAGCAGGCCTGCTCCAGCCCGCAGGTGGTGTACCTCGACACCGAGGACGCCGAGGAGGTGTTCGCCTTCGCGGACCGCTTCGCCTCCGTGCTGGCCACGATGCCCCCGCCGCCGTCCGGGGAGCGGCCGAGCACCGCCGAGGACGCCGAGATCACCACCACGGAGCTGGTCGCGCGCCTGGAGGAGCACCTCGGACTGACCCGGGTACGCGCCGCCGCCGACCGCTCCTGGCGCGTTCTGGCCGACGTACGCCCGGCGCTGACGGCCTCTCCCCTGCACCGCAGCGTGTGGGTCAAACCGCTGCCCCGCAAGCAGGTGATCGCCACACTGCGACCCATGCGGCGCTACCTCCAGACAGCCGGCATCGCGGGCAGCCGCCCGGACATCGCGGAACTGTCCCGTACGGTCCTGGCCGCGGGTGCCACCCGTATCGCGCCGGTCGGCGCCATGACGGCCGGCTACTCGGGCGAGCCGCACGACGGGGTGTACGCCCTCCAGCGCTACAGCCGCCGGGTCGCGGTGCGGACCGACGCGGAGCGCTTCGCCACCACGGCCTGCCTCGACGACCTGGCCCGACCGGTGGAGTTCCCGCCGCCCACCGGCCCGCTGCGGGACAAGGACACCGTCCAGGAGCTCAACGCGCAGGTCGCACCGCGCGACGCGGAGCTGTACTTCCGCAGCGGCGGCAGCACCGGGGCCCCTGCCCTGTCCCTCTTCAGCTACGAGGACTACGACACGCAGATGCACGCCGCCGCCCGCGGCCTGCTGGCCGCCGGCTACGACCCGGCGCGCGACCGGACCGCCAACCTCCTCTTCTGCGGCGGCATGTACGGAAGCTTCATCAGCTTCTTCTCCATCCTGGAGCGGCTGGGCGGCGTGCAGCTGCCGATCGCCGCCGGGACGGACCACCGGGCCACGGCCGAGATGCTGGTGGCCCACGGAGTGGACACGCTGTTCGGCATGCCCTCCTACCTGTGGCAGCTCCTGAACGAGGAAGAGGAGCTGCTGCGCTCGTACGGCGGCATCCGGAAGATCTTCTACGGCGGCGAGCACTTCAGCGAGGGGCAGCGCGAACACCTGGCCGAGGCCTTCGGCATCGAGTTCATCCGCTCCCTCACCTACGGCAGCACCGACCTGGGGCCGCTCGGGTACCAGTGCGAGCGGAGCTCGGGGAGCGTCCACCACCTGCACGCCGACCTGCACACCCTGGAGATCCTCGACGTCGGCGAGGACCGCCCGGTGGCCGCGGGCGAGACGGGTCGGCTGGTCTTCACCACGCGGGCGCGGCGCGGGCAGAGCCTCGACCGGTACGTCATCGGCGACCTCGGCCGGGAGCTGCCGGGCCGGTGCGCCTGCGGGAGCCGTTCGCCGCGCTTCGAGCTGCTCGGGCGGCTCGGCGACGTGATGCGGGTGGCGACGTATCTCCTCAACCACCGCCGCTTCGTGGCCATCGCCTCGGAGCGGCTGGGCCACCGCGGGGAGCTCCAGGTGGTGCTGACCGGCGGCGCGGCGCGCGAGGGGCTGACCGTCAGGATGGACGGGTCGGTTTCGCCCGAGGAGGCCCGCGCGGCCTTCCTGGACGGCTACCCGGAGCTGCGGTCGGCGGTCGAGGAGCGGCTGCTGGACCTGGTCGTGGAGAGCGTGGCCGGCGACCTCCTGGAGCGCACCCCGACGAGCGGCAAGCTGCGGACGGTGGTGGACCTGCGGCAGTGAAGCGGTGAGCGGTGGGCTGCTCGGACGTCCCCGGTCCGAGCAGCCCACGCACGTAGTCCCGTTGGGGGACGGTCAGTTGACGCAGACCACGTTCAGGTCGTCGAGCCGCACGGCCCTCGGGCTTGCGTTCGCGCCGAGGACGGCCTCGACGAAGTTGTTGCTGTCCTCCTCGGCCGTCCATTGGACCTGGACGAGCTGGTAGGTGCCGTTCGCGGTGAGCCAGGGCGCGGTGCTGATGAGCTGTCGGCCCTGGGGTGTCCAGACCCTGAGTTCGAACTGGAGGTCCTGGACGGGCTTGACGTAGATCCGGGCCGTGCAATGACGGTAGCCGCGGCCGAACGATGCCCAGGTTCCCTCGCGGGCCCAGCCCTGGGTGGCTGACAGCCAGCCGTTGCCGTAGCCGTATCGGGAGGTGCCGGTGCCGATCTCGAAGCCGGCTTGGCCGTCGCCGCCGGCGAGTCGGTCCCAGGTGCCCATGTCGGCGCTCTCGAAGCCGTTGTGGAGGCTCCTCACGTCGGCGTGGGCCGGCGGTGACACCACCAGAGCCGCCAGGGATGCCAGGGCGAGGACGGCCCCTCTGGCGATACGCCGGGTGCGTTTGCGCATGACTGCTCCGTTGTCGTCGGGGCGGACGGGTGCGGACGGGTGCGCGTTCAGGCTTCTACCGCCCTTCGGTCCGGGGCCAGACGCAACTCGGACGATTGCCGGTGTCGCAAAGCCGCACCCGTACCCCGTCCACACGTCAGCGCAGCGCGGCCGCCCCCGCACGGATGGCACGCAGGCCGCGCTCGACGGTCTGCTGGTTCTCGCCGACCGGAGCCACGTAGTCGAGGACGTCGCGCGCGGCCTGCTCGCCGAGTGTTCGGGTGATCACCCAGGTGGCGAGGTACTGGGAGGCCAGGCAGCCGCCCGCGGTGGCGATGTTCCCCTCGGCGTGGAAGGGCGCGTCCAGCACGGTCACGTCCATGGCCTCGACGAAGGGCCGGCTCATCCTGTCCGTGCAGGCCGGCATGTTGCCCAGCAACCCGAGCCTCGCGAGCACCAGGGCGCCGGAGCACTGCGCGCCGATCAACTGCCGCGAGGGGTCGAGGGACAGACTGGAGATCAGCCGGTCGTCGGCGATCACCTCTCGTGTCTTCACCCCACTGCCGATCAGCACGACATCGGCCTCGGCCAGGAACTCCATCGGACGCTGCCCGGACACCTCTACGCCGCTCATGGAGGTGACCACGGGCGTCGGCGTCGTGATGAAGGCTTCCAGGCCGTCCTTGCGGCACCGGTTGATCAGCGCGGACGCGATGAAACTGTCGAGCTCGTTGAACCCGTCGAACGTAACCACGGCCACCTGCGTCACAGTTCCTCCTCGAAGTACGCAATGGATCTTCCGAGTCTCCCCCGCCGTACTGTTCGACCACCAAGACCAATCCGAAACCGGTGGCCTACCTCAAAACGTTTGGCGTGGCAGGGCGGTGTGGCTAGGGTCGGCGGCATGACGACACGGCTTGTTCAAGTTGCCATGGATGCTCGGGACGACTCCGCGGTCGGCGGGTTCTGGGCGGAGGTGCTCGGCTGGGGCCTTTCCAGCGAGGGACCCGGCGTGACCAACATCGAACCCGAGGGCCTTGTCTATCCCGACCCCGCCGCCATCTACATCGATGTCGTTCGCATCCCGGAACCCAAAACGGTGAAGAACCGCGTGCACGTCGACCTTGCCACCACCTCTGCGGCCCACCAGGCAGAGCTGGTCGAACGCCTCCAGGCCCTCGGTGCGACGCCCGCCGACGTGGGCCAGGGCGATGTGCCCTGGACGGTACTGGCCGACCCGGAGGGCAACGAGTTCTGTGTGCTGGAGCCCCGGGAGGTCTACCGGGACACCGGGCCGATGGCCGCAGTGGTGGTGGACTGCGCGGACCCGCGCGTCATGGCCCGGTTCTGGGGCGAGGCGATGGACTGGACCGTGCACGAGGTGACCGACGATCAGGCGGTGCTGCGCTCCGCCAAGGGCGTCGGCCCGTATCTCGAATTCATCCGCACGCCCGACGCGAAGACCGTGAAGAACCGCATCCATCTCGACCTCCGCCCGTACCCCGGAGACGACCACGCGGCGGAAGTGGCCCGGCTGCGGGCCCTCGGCGCAACGGACGTCGACCTCGGCCAGGGCGACGTCCCGTGGGCGGTCCTGGCCGACCCCGAGGGCAACGAGTTCTGCGTCC
Source organism: Streptomyces sp. NPDC037242 (assembly GCF_055604165.1). Lineage (NCBI taxonomy): Bacteria > Bacillati > Actinomycetota > Actinomycetes > Kitasatosporales > Streptomycetaceae > Streptomyces > Streptomyces sp. NPDC037242. The sequence continues at coordinate 12,731 of NZ_JBVJUY010000028.1, read as the reverse complement.
TCACCCCGCGCTAGGGGCGGGAGTAGCGCATGACGAGGACCGCGCGGGCCAGGTCGAGGAGTCGGCGGCGGAACTCGTCCAGGGAATCGGTGCCCAGCAGGTCCCGCGTCTGCGTACGGGCGCGGGCCGACCTCTGGTCCTCCGTCAGGGACGCGAACTCCTTGTCGGCGCCGTTGCGGATGCGCTGGAGGACCCCGGTCTTGGCACTCAGCTGCCGCAGCGCGCCGAGCAGTTCTTCCGCCTCCGGGGGCAGTGAACCACCGCCGTGTTCCAGGATCTTGTCGGCCGCGAGGGTCATCCGGTGGACGTACTTCGAGCTCTGGTAGAAGGCCTTGCCCGGGTCGCTCCCGTAGTGGGTCAGGTCCTTGAGCGCGTCGCCCACCTGCTCGTTGAACGACTGACCGTAGTCTGGTTCGGACAGCTCCTCCGCGGTGACCTTGCCCGCCTGCTGGCGGTGGACCACGTCGAAGACCGCGCCGGCGGAGTGGTACGCCTCCATGGCGTAGATCTGGGCCCGCGCGTTGAGGTCCGCGACGTTCGGCTTGGAACGGGGTGCGGGATCGCCCGCGGCGGACGGGGCGCGGCGGGCGTAGGAGCGGGCCAGGTTCTGCGCGCCGCGCATGTGAACGGCGTACAGGACGTTCCTGGCTTCCATGACGGCGTTCTCGTCGTGGTGCTCCAGGTACGTGACGAGGCGCTCGTCGTCCATCGCGGGGCGGTCCGTACCGTGGCCGCGGGCTCGGAGCAGGCGGGCGAGGTCGCGTACGTATGCACGGTAGAGGCCGTCGGCGGCGCCGAAGAGGGAGTCCGTGCGGCGGGTCTGCTCGAATCGGGCGGCCACCCGTCGGTCACCGCCGGATGCGGCCATGACGGCATCCCTGATCCCGCGGGTGAAGCGCTGCCAGTCCCCCGCGGACATGAAGCGGCGTATCTTCGCGAGCGAGGCCGTCTCCTGGACCCGGACCCACTCCGGATCCGTATTGGGCCGGCCGCCCTTCATCTGCCACGAATCGGCGCTCGACGGCAGCCGGGTGGTGGGCGGCACGGCCAGGTCGACGTAGACGTTGGTATCGAAGGTGATGCCGGACTCGGTCCCCCACACCTCGCGCATGATGGTGTTGAACTCCCGCAGGACCGCCCAGGTCCCCTCGCCGCCGAGCACGGCGACGTCGTAGTCGGACGTCTCGTTGTCACTGCCCGGCGCAGCGAGGAAGGCGCCGGGATGGTTCCGCAGGAGCGCCCCCAGCAGTTCGTTGACGTAGGGGCGTCGGAAGCCGGTGAGGGTGAGCATGGGGGCGCCGTCCTTCCCGACGTACGCGCCCTTCGCCGCCACCCAGTTGTTCCCGACGGAGCCGAGCATGCGCAGTGCCTCGCCGTGGCCGGCCGTCGCGCCCTCACCACCGGCCCCGCCGCCGGCCCAGTGCGCCAGCTGCGCGCACTCGACCGGGGACGGCTCGTGCTTCACCTGCCCGCCTGCCGGGCCTTCGGCGCTCTCGCGGCCAGGGGGCTGCGCGTTCCTTCGGGCCGGCATCTTGGCCGTGGCTGCGGGGGTCAGTGGCACGTCCGCCTCTTTCCGGTACGGATCCGGTTCCGGATCCCTGGAATGAGATTCCGAGCGTGGCAGCGCGGTCCGAGTGGATCAAGGGCCCTTGGTCCCCGCGGGTTCCACACCGCGGGTTCCACACCGCGGCTGTCCGCTCAGCGCCGGGCCGGCAGGCGCAGGCCGGCGTCGTGGCCCAGCCAGGTCCACGGGGCCTTGCTCGCCTGCTCCGAGCGGACCGGGGCCAGGTGGACCTCCACCCGGGAGCCCTGCCGGAGCACCTTGGTCACCTGGAAGAACGCGCGGTCCGGGACGACCGCCTCGCCCTCGCCGGTGCTCGATACGTCCAGGGCCGTGCGCAGCCGCTTGGCCTGCGGGGCGTCGAAGACGTACAGGACGTCGACGCCTGAGGCGCCGCGGTACTTCTTGCGGTGGTCGAAGAAGTCCTCCGCCTTCTCCCGCCTGCCGGAGATAGAGGTCGGGGCCTGGGTGCGCAGCACGTCCCCCTCCTCGCAGTCGAGGCGTGACAGCACCTCGGCGCGGTAGTACGTACCGTCCAGCCGCCCGCCCGGGGCCTTGAACTCGGCCCGGAAGTAGGCGGCCGCCTTCTCCTTCGGCATGCCCAGGATCTGCGCGAAGACCGGCATCATCGCGTCGACCTCGGCGTCGCGCCCCTGCCCCTGGAGCGTCTTCTTCAGCTCCTTGACCAGTCGTTCGACGGACGGCGCGTCCGCGAGGTCCTGTTCGGGGGCACGGTTGCAGAGGCGGAAGAGCTGGGCGATGTACGCGCATCCCAGCTCGCTCCCGTAGAACCAGGCGGGCGCCTGGTCCAGGACGCGCTGGGCGTGCGCCTTGGCCTCCTTCTCCCATCCGGCGATGCGCTGCTGGTCGGCCCGGCGCATGTCGCTCTGGTCGCGCAGCGCGCGCTCCAGGAGCTGGCGGGCCAGGTCCTTGCGGCCCTCGCCGGTGATCCCGTACGCGGTGCAGAAGTCGGCCAGTTTGCCGCCGAGGCCGTTCCCGGCGAACGGTCCTCCCCCGCCCTTCTTCAGGTACTCGCGCACCTGGTCGTCGACTTGTCGCGCCTTGCCGCGTGCTTTGGCCTGGCTCTGCTTGCCCCGGTAGGTCAACTCGACACCGGGGTCCACGACGTTGCGCTTGTGCGTGAAACTGAACATGGGTCACCTCGTTTGCGGGGTGGGGTGGATGGGGAGGCGAAGTCGGAGGCCTCCACTCCACTTTTGCGCAAGCACCCCTCGGGCCGACTCACCCTTTCGGCCGACCGCGATGTTGATCACCGCCCGGCCCTCGCGGTCCGAGGCCGACTCTAAGGGCGTCATATCCGACCCTTAACAGGACTATAAGGAACCCGAAATACGGGTCATCTGGTCATTTTTGCTGCGCATCGGAACCTAGTGTCGATCTTGTGGCCGCAGGCCGAACATGCTCCCGACCAGAGGTTCTGATCTCCGATGCCCCGTAAGCGAATGGTCCTCACGTGCACCGCCGTCTCCCTCGGACTTGCGGCGCTGGCGATCCCCATCGCCGCGAACGCCGGTACCGACAACGACCTGAGCACCACCTGCGGGGTGGCCGAAGGCGCCGGCAAGTGGTGGGCATCGGGGCGGCTCGCGCTCAGCAACCAGGGCAAGAGCACGGCCAAGGACTGGAAGCTGGAGTTCGATGTCTCGGAGGGCCAGGCCACGATCGACAACCCCTGGGCGTTCAAGCTCGTCCAGAACGGCAAGCGCGTCACGGTCACCCCGATCGAGGACCGGGGCGCCGTCCCCGCCAAGGGCGAGCGCCTGGTGAACGTCGGGATCAACCCGGGCGGCAAGGCCGTTCCGCAGATCACCGGCTGCAAGGTGAACGGCTCGGGCGGGTCGCAGGATCCCGAGCCGCCGACGGCGCCGGAGGAGACCGGCTCGTACGTCATCGACCACCAGACGGTCCACGTCATGTGGAAGCCGTCGACAGGTTTCGGCTCGAAGATCGCCACGTACGAGGTCTTCCGGGACGGCAAGCCCGTCAAGACCGTCGGGGGCGACATCTCCATGACGAACGTGGAGGGGCTGACGCCGGACACGGCGTACAGGTTCAAGGTCCGCGCGGTCACCGAGTCCGGCAAGACCTCCGCCTTCAGCAAGGAGGTCCAGCTGAGGACGAAGAAGGCCCCGGACCCCGGCCGTCCCGCCCCGACCATCCCGAAGAAGCTCGACGGCAAGGCTTCCGGCCCCTACCAGGCCTCCCTGACCTGGCAGGCCGGCAAGGACGGGGACGGGGACCCGGCCGGGGTCACCGGGTACCGGATCTACCGCGACGGCGCCAAGGTGCAGGACGTGGACGCCGGCGCCACGACGGCCACGGTGGGCGGCCTGAGCCCGGACACGGCGTACAAGTTCCGGGTGACGGCGGTGAATTCCGCGGGCAAGGAGTCCGCGCCGACCGACGAGGCCGCCGTACGGACCGACAAGGCGCCCGACGGGGGCGGCGGGGGCGGCCACGCACCGGGGAACCTGACGGCGTCCGCGAGCAGCAAGCGCAACGGCAACGCCACGCAGCACTACCTGAACCTGAAGTGGTCCGTGCCGACGGGGCAGGGCCAGATCGGCACGTACCAGGTGTACCTGGACGGCAAGCCCGCCCAGACGTTCATGTGGGGCACCGGCGACCCGGTGATGCCGATCCCGTCCGGTACGGCCACCCGTGAGGTCCTGGTCGGGGACAAGGCGGGCAAGACCTTCAAGGTGAAGATCCGGGCGAAGCTCGGCGACGGCAAGTGGAGCGCGTTCTCCGAGGAGAAGACCGTCACCACCGGCCACTGACGGTCCATCCGGCCGTCCGTCCGGGCCTCATCCCCCATCCCCCATCCCCCATCCCCCTCCAGCCCCTGCACCGCCAAGGAGCATCCCGCCATGACCACCCGCCGCCTCGCGGTCCTCACCGCCGCTTTCGGGGCCGTCCCGCTGGCCCTGACCACCCTCGCCGCCGGCCCGGCCGCCGCACACGGCGCCACCGGCGACCCCGCCGGGCGCGCCGTCGTCTGCGCCAAGGACGGCTGGAACCCGAAGAACCCGGCCTGCCAGGCCGCGAAGGACATCAGCACCGGCCAGCTCGGCGACTGGAAGTCCATCGTCCAGGGCCGCGCCATGGACCACAGCACCCCCACGTCCTCCCCGCAACACCGCGCCGTCATCCCCGACGGCAAGCTGTGCAGCGCGAACAACGCGCAGTTCGCGGGCCTGGACCTGCCGCGCGCCGACTTCCCCTCGACGACGCTGCCGAGCGGTCAGGAGTACACCCTGCGCTACGACATCAGCGCGCTGCACAACCCGTACCGCATGGAGATGTACGCGACCAAGGACGGCTACGACCCGACGAAGCCGCTGAAGTGGTCGGACCTGGAGGACACCCCCTTCCTCAGCGCCGACAACACCGCGGCCGTCGCCGCGGCCCCGGGGTTCCTCGGGAGCAAGATGTTCAACTTCACGGCGCAGCTGCCGGAGAAGAAGGGCAAGCACATGATCTACACGATCTGGCACGGCCTGAAGAAGCCCGACGGATCCTTCCAGAGCGAGGAGGCCTTCTACTCCTGCTCGGACGTCACCTTCAAGTGAGCCGTCCAGAGGCCGTTCCGCATGGCCACGATCGGGCGGACACCCACCTCGACCACGACCCGGAGTCATCGATGTACTACGTGCGGAGCGAGTCGGCCGTCATCGCCCTCGGCGCGTGTCTCGGCAACCGAATCGAGATCCGGGCTCCGGCGTACGGTGCTGCCCATGGACACCACCACGAGCAGCACCCGGGTCCTCGCCGTGTCGGGCCGCCTGTACTTCCTGCGCTCCGACGGCATCGGCCGGTCCCGCATGGCGCTGCGCTGCGTACGGTGCGACACCTCCACCCTCCGAGAGCAGACGGCGTAGCCAGAATCAGTCCATGGACGTCACCCAATGGCTTCCCGCAGTGATAGCCACAGGCGCGCCCTCTCGGTCCGGTCCCATTGGCCAAGGGTCATGCGCCCATAAATCAACTCTGCGAGAGATCAACCTATCGGAACCCAGGTAACCCATTTTCCACTGGGGCCCTCAAAATGGCACCAGATTCTGCCGGCGCCCTCCCCCGCGGGCACTCTTCGATCAACGTACTCGATGCACTCACCGCAGGTTACGAACCCTCCCACACGCTTCCATGTGAACGGAGGATACGATGGGGCATCACTCATCGGATGGCATCTACTCAGGCGGTCTGATGGAGCGGCACTGGCAGTACCCCCAACTGTCAAACTTGCTAAGAGAAGAACTGCGCAGGCAACATAGCTTGCCGCCACCCTCGCGTGCAGTTGTGGCATTTCCTCACCTTCTGGGTTGAATTACTCACGGCGGGGAGAGTTTGAGAATCGCCCTCGGCGACTTGAACCATACTCCTCGACACGGTTATTCACCAGTGAATGAATCAGCCATTCTCGCGTGATGTCAATATTGCCGATTTCTGTACTTTGTGTTGACTCTATTCCCGTTCCAAAGTGTCGCAGGCAACCGGTTAAGCACTTCGTGGTGTCGTGATTTTCCCAGGTGACATTGGCCGCGCCACCCCCTCTAGCGGCCTGGCGCCGACGAGGACGGCGAGTGGCCAACGCTGGGGCATGACCGCTCCAGGGGGCCGTCGACGCTTTCGGCGACACCCCGGGGCTCGTCGTCGAGGCCGTCTCCCCCGTCTACGAGGCGCGGTGCGGCGGGAGCGGACCGGCTTCCGCCGTGCTCAGCGCGGTCGCGCTGGTGCGCACCGTGCTGGCGCCGACCACCCTGCTCGACCGCTGCCAGGCCGTCGAGGAGGCCTTCCAGCGGCGTCGCGAGGACCGGGTCGGGCCGGACACCATCGACGCAGATCTCGTGGGGTACGCCGCCCTGGTGTGCGACGACCCGGACCTGACACTCCCGCATCCGCAGGCCCGCGTGCGCGCCCGCGTCCTGGCTCCCTGGCACTGCCTCGAACCTGCCGCGGTCCTCGCGGGAGCCGGCCCGGTCGCTGACCTGCTGGCCGCGGCCGACACCTCCGGGGTGCGCCGCCGCCCCGATCTGATGCTGAACCTGCCGGGAATTTGAAACAGAAACGACATCTTTTTGCATGTTTTTGCAACCTTAAAGGTCGCGAAACGCATCAGAGGGAGCGAGGACCCAACCGTTCTGCCCCTTGAGGGCAGCCGCAACTGTTCGGAGCGACGTTCGTGCACGAGTACCCGCAGCCGCAGCCGCAGCCGCAGCCGCAGCCGCAGCCGCCCAAGCGATCCCGCAAGAAGGTGTGGATCGGCTCCGCGGTGGCCGTGGCCCTGCTCGCCGGAGCCGGCGCCGGATTGGTCTTCTGGAAGACGGACTGGTTCGACGGGAACGGCGAGTCCGTCAGCTACGCGAAGCCCCCCGCCGCGGTGGACGCGGGCAAGGACAAGGACACGGCACCCGGCGGCGGGAAGCGGGCCCCGTCTCCGAGCGCGGACCCCGACGTGTCGCTCCCCGCCGGACCGTTCGCCGACTTCAAGCAGACGGTCAAGCTGGACGACGGCACCCGCATATCCAAGGCCCGGGTGAAGGGCGCGAAGTCCGGCTTCGAGGGCAGCGTCTGGGTGTGGACTCCCAAGGAGTACGACCGCCCAGAGTACGCGAAGAGCGCCTTCCCGGTCATGATCGCGCTGCCCGGGGGCAACGGGAACGCCGACAACTACTGGGCGACCATGCCGCAGCTGGGCCTGCAGAAGGCCATCGCCGAGGGCTCCTCGGCCGGCAAGAGCCTCCCGTTCATCCTGGTCATGCCGATCCTCAACCCGGACAACAAGTTCTACTACGACGGCTCCGACATCCCGGGCCAGGCCAAGATGGGCACCTGGATCGGCGAGGACGTACCCGACCTCGCCCGGGCCAACTTCCGCACCTACAAGTCCCGTGACGGCTGGGCCTTCATGGGCAACTCCTCCGGCGCCTTCGTCGGCCTCAAGCAGCTCCTGCAGAAGCCGGACCGCTTCCGGGCCGTCCTCGCCAACGGCGGCGAGATCGTCCCGGACTCCCCTCTCTGGAAGAGCCACCAGGCGGAAATGGACGCGAACAACCCCGAGAAGCTCGCCCCGAAGCTGATCAACGACAAGGGCCCCGAGGTGAACGTCCTCTTCCAGTACGGCACCAAGGAGGGCGGCCGCGAGCGGATGGAGAAGTTCCAGCAGCAGTTCGGCAAGGGCCCGATCAAGGTCTCGATCCACGAGATCCAGGGCGGCGACCACAACGGCTGGGACTACGTCCGGGGCATGAAGGAAGGCCCCCTGGAGCAGCTCAGCAAGCTGATGAAGGGCCCGAAGCCGCAGTAGCGGAGCTGCGGGAAGGAAGCCTCGGCGGGCCCGTCCTCCGGGGGGAGGACGGGCCCCGGGGTCACAGCCGCGGAAGCAACGAGCGGCAGAAGGCGTACGGGAGCCAGGGGGCGGCGGCCGAGGCGAAGGCGGTCGTCGCGGCGGTGAGCGCGCCGGTCCGGTGCTCACGGACCCGGCCCGCGCCGGACAGTTCGGTGAGGTTGACGCCGCCCAGGTACGCCGAGCCGAGCGCGGAGGCGTCCAGGGTGAGGTCGGGAGCGTCGTAGGTACGGGTGCACACCGCCCCGGTGGCGTCCCCGGTGAGCCGCCAACGGCCCTGGTTCCAGGGGGCCAGGCCGTCCTCGATCTCCAGGACCAGGTCGATCTCAGTGGCGTAGGCGCGGGCGGTCAGCGCGACGGGGGCGTCCACCACGCGTACGTACAAGCTGTCCAGCACCGTGGGCGTGCAGTGGCGGACGTCAGACACCAGGTGCAGGAACGGCTCGTCCACGGGCCTGTTCGGGGCGATCACCCTGGAGGTGAGGTCGGTCTCCAGCAGGAAGCGCCACAGCGTGGCGTAGGTGTGCGGGTCGCGCGCTTCGATGTCGCGGACCCGTACGGTGCCTTCGGCCGTGTTGGTGCGGGACCAGTCGACGGCGACGGCGTAGCGGGCGTAGCCGACGACCTCGCCGTCGACCCGGGCGACGACGCATTCGAGCGGGGCCGCGCCTTGGCGCCAGGCGGGCGGGTCGAGCAGCGGCAGCAGCTCCCAGCCGTCGGCGCGGGTCAGCATGCCCGGGCGCAGCGGGACCTGACGCGCGTAGAACCCCTCGCAGACGTCGAGGGCCTTGTACGGGTCCTCCACGGTCAGCTCCACATCGCCGCCGCCGGCACCCTCGCCGCCGGACCGGGCGGGGATCCGGACCCGGCAGGAGGCGATGTCCAGCGAGAGCTGCCGGGCCGCGACCCCGTAGCCGAACCGCCCGTAGATCGGCGCCTCGGAAGCGGTCAGTACCGCGAGCGGCTGGCCCTGGCGCTGGAGCGACTCCAGCTGATGGCACATCAGGGTGCTGAGGACACCGCGCCGTCGGTGGGTGGGCTGGACGCTGACCATGGTCACCCCGGCGGTGTCCACGAGCTGTCCGCCGGGGACGGTCATCCTGAAGGAGAACGCTCCGGCCGTGCCGATGATGGCGCCGAGGTCCTGGACGACCACGCAGCGCTGCGGTTCGGCGAGGGAACGCCACAGGCCGGTGGCCTCTTGCGGTTCGGTCTCGTGGAACGCGCCGAGCACCGCGGCGTAGAAGGACGGCCAGTGGTCGGCCGGCAGGGCGCGCACCTCCCACGAGGGGGGCGGGAGGCCGCGGTTGACGGGCCGGGTGGAAGCGGGCGTGGAGGCAGGTACGGGCGTGGACGCGGACGTCTTCGACGACATCTCGGGCACCTTCCTGGTTCTGGTTCTGATTCCGGTTCTCGTTCTGCTTCTCGGTGATCGTCGTCCCATCTGTAGCAACGGGAACCAGGTGTTCACAGGGAGCCGGGCTGCTTCACGCCACCGTCTGCGGCCGTCGATCCATCAGGTCGCGTGGTGGGTTTGCCTGTTCATCCATGGCAGTTCGGCGCGAGGTATCCGCGGAGCAGAGACGGTCTCGGTCGGTTTCTTTGGCCGGAACGCCACCTGGGACCCGGTTCATAACGTTTAGGGCCATTGGTCCATGGATTTGGACCCGTACCTCCAGTGATGCTGATGGAGAGTCACATACATCCATGGGCTTCATTCTCCTCGGGAGGGGGCGTGCGGCCTCATGAACGGAGAGGACGAACATGCAGGTGGAGACCACCAAACCGGACCAGCCCCGATTGCGGATCCTGGTCCTGTCCGACGTCAGCGGACTGGGCCTGGGCGGGGTACCGGTGTTCAACATGGAGCTGTGCAAGGGGCTTGCCCAGCGTCACGACGTGACACTGCTGACGGTCGACCCGGACGGCCAGTACGACGCCGCGAGCATGGGTCGGCAACACGGCGACACGCGCATCGTCAACGTCCCGGACCTCACCCCGGGCCGCGAGCCGCGCGATGCGCTGGAGAGCCTCGTGAAGGACGATCCGGCCGGGTACGGGCTGCTCGCGCCGGGAGACGAACCGTTCCAACTGGTCATCGGACACTCCCGGTTCTCGGGGCCGGCGGCCAAGTCGATCCGGGAGCAGTGGTTCCCGAACGCCCGGCTGATCCACTTCCTGCACACCAGCCCCGTACGGCTGGACAAGATCAAGAATCGGTGGGAGAAGGGCGCCAGGAACGCCGTTTCCGAGCGCAGGATCATGCACCGGGCCGACCTCGTCACGGGTGTGGGGGCACTGCTCACGGCCGAGTGCGAGCGCCTGTCCGATCAGGTGCTGCACGTGCCGGGGCTGCACGAGTTCGTACCCGGTACGGAGATCGGCGAACTGATCGCGGGGCCGCACGGCGGCGGGGAGCGGGTCGACCTCCTCCTGCCGGGACGGGCCACGGACGAGATCAAGGGCGTCGACAACGCGATCCGCACCATGGGGATCCTGAAGCAGCGCCATGGAGCGACCTTCCACCTGACGGTCCGGGGAGGGCCCGATCCGCTCAAGGAGCCCGCGGAGCACCAGAAGTGGGTGGCCAAGGTGAAGGAGTACGGCGCCGAGGGCAATGTGACGCTGCTGCCCTTCACCAAGAATCCGGCCGACCTCGTCGAGGACCGTGAGCGTGCGGACGCGGTGATCATGCCGTCGCTGCACGAAGGGTTCGGACTGGTGGCCACGGAGGCGGCCGGGCGAGGCATCCCCGTACTGGTCAACGCGGAGAGTGGCGCCGCCGGGTTCTTCGACCAGGCTCCGGGCGGCGGGAACTGCGTGGTCCGCGTCCCCGAGGGCGAGTCGGTGCCCGAGGCCTGGGCCGGAGCCCTGGAGCGGCTCCGGCAGGACCTGTCCGGCCGGTGGGAGGAGGCCCGTACGCTCTACGGCTACCTCGCGGAGTACTCCTGGGAGCACGCGGGAGACGCCATGGCGCAGGCGGCCATGCAGACGACGCCGGCGACTCGGCGCTCGTTCCGCCAGAGGTACTTCGGCCGCAGGACGAGGCAGGGGCCCGGTGGGACGGTGGTCCCCGCGGGCACCCGTACGGAGTGGACGGTCGGGCCGTGGTACGACGGCTCGGTCGGCTGGGCGCCGGGTGCGGCCCGGGAGCAGGCCCCGTGGCACGAGATCAACCCCCTCACGCGCTCACAGAGCGTCAAGGAGCCCGCCCGGCCCCGGCGTCGTCCCGCGCTCCAGCGCTCCCGCTCCACTCCGGCGCGCGGCACGGTCACGACCACCTGAGCCGGAGTGATCGGACCCGCCGGACTCGGGGAGGTGGGCGTCGAGGGCTTTGAGCCGGCCTTCGTCGTCGATGCCGTCGGCCGGAGGGTCGCCGAGCAGACCGGCGACGACGAGGGCGGACCCGAGGAGGGTGCCGCACTTCTTCAGGTTCACGAAGGGTCCCACGGAGCGTGAAGGGGCAGGGGCGGATCGTCCGATTATGGGGCAGCCGGAGGCCGAATGCCTCCACCTAACGGCTGGTCCGCCCCTTTCCCCGACCCCGCTTCAACTCACCCTTAAAAGGGCCGTAAGAAAAGCGAATGAAGGCCGGTTCATGCGGTCTTCGTCTTTTCCTTGGCCTAGTGTCAATGCCATCCCCCTCCCGGGTCCGCTCCTTCGGGACTTTCGTCCCATCCGGCATGCCGGATTGCCGTGCCACACTCCTCACAACCAGTGTGAAACGTCGACCGTGCGGTGGTGACCGATGCCCGGATCCGTTTACAGCACCCCATTCGAGCGTGCCCGGCAAAACCGGCGGGCTTTTCGCGCCCCTGTACGCGCGACACCCCAGCCCCCGCCGCAACCCCTCCCCCTCAGCAGCCAGGTGCGCACCCTGCACGTCGACACCGAGCTCTTCGCGCAGGTCCACGCCCAGCTTCCCGAGGCCCTGCGGACCCCGCAGAACTTCGACCTGCTGGAGCAGGTGCTCTCGGGGCAGCACCTCATCGCCCTCGGGACGAGTTTCATCGGGCGCAGCGCGAAGCTGCTGGCGCACCTGACGGGCAGCAACCACACCTGGAACTACGACTGCCGGGTATGGATCTCGCTGCTGCCCGAGGGCCGCCCGTCGGGGCCCGTCCCCCTGCCGAACGCCAGCATCGGGACGGCCCACAAGGCAACGGGCTCCCTCGCCGACAGCAACACGCTCACCACCGGGCCGACCTTCTCCGCGACCGGCACCGCGGGCACCCTGATGGGCCTCCAGCAGTTGGGCGGCAACGTGACGGCGACGGCCGCGTACAAGCGGGAGAGGGCCCGGGCCTGCACCAGTAGTCTGGGGCAGGAGCGGACGGACACCCTGTCCTACGGCGAGGGGGCGCTCCAGTACGGGAACCGCGCGACGGTCCGCATCCGCGTCGAATGGGACAAGAAGCCCAACGCCCTTGCGTTGTGGGCCCGCGGCAAGCCGCACAAGGAGCACACCATCAGCCCGCAGGCCGGCGCCGGGGGCGGCGCCTCGGCGGAGCTGGAGTACGTCATCCCCAGCGCGCTGGTACCCCCGACGACCACCGACGCCGGTACGAGTACCGGCGTCGGCACGACGACGGCCCGCTGGGCAAGGAACACCCCTGTGTACGAGGTCTGATCCCGGCCCGCCGCGGTCCTCAGGCCTGCGGCGTCTCCGCTTGCCTCCTCGCTCCCATCAGCAGGTGGTCGTCGGCGGCGTCGACCCGTACGGTGTCTCCGTCCTTGACCTCGCCGGAGAGGATCTCCTTGGCGAGGCGGTCGCCGATGGCCGTCTGGATCAGGCGGCGCAGG